>PLRW01000215.1 GCA_003164955.1 Actinomycetota bacterium | reverse complement strand
CAGCGGGATGTCGACGTGCACGCCCTTCGGCACGTAGATGAACGAGCCACCGGACCACACGGCCGTGTTCAGCGCGGCGAACTTGTTGTCGCCCGGCGGGATCACCGTGCCGAAGTACTCCCGGAACAGTTCCGGCTGCTCGCGCATCGCCGTGTCGGTGTCGAGGAAGATGACGCCCTTCTCCTCAAGGTCCTCGCGGATCTTGTGGTACACCACTTCGCTCTCGTACTGCGCCGCGACACCGGCGATGAGCCGCTGCTTCTCGGCCTCGGGGATGCCGAGCCTGTCGTACGTGTTCTTGATGTCGTCCGGCAGATCGTCCCAGCTCTCCGCCTGCTTCTCGGTCGACCGGACGAAGTACTTGATGTTGTCGAAGTCGATGCCGGAAAGGTCGGCGCCCCACGCCGGCATCGGCTTGCGCCCGAACATGCGCAGCCCCTTCAGGCGCAGGTCCAGCATCCACTCGGGCTCGTTCTTCTTGCCCGAAATGTCGCGGACCACGTCCTCGGACAGGCCGCGGCGCGCGGACGCGCCCGCCACGTCGGAGTCGGACCAGCCGAACTTGTACGTGCCCAGGCCGTCAAGCTTGTCCTGCGCGGTCGTCGTCATATGAAGAGCCCTCCGGACCCTGAAATGGTTTTGTCGTGCTCCCGCGCCGGGCCTTCGGCCCGCGCGGCGTCCTGAGCCGGCGTCTCCCCCACCAGGGAGCGGCCGGTCACGTGCGTGGTGCAGATTCCGTCGCCGTGGGCGATCGTAGCCAGCCGCTGTACCGGCCGCCCCAGCAGCCGGCTGAAAGCCTCGGTCTCCGCCTCACAGAGCTGCGGGAACTCGGCGGCCACGTGCGCCACGGGGCAGTGGTGCTGGCACAGTTGCTCGCCACCCGCCGCCGGGCCTGCCTGGCCTGGCTGACCTGCCGATGCCGCCTCGCCGGCGGCCGGGGCCGCATATGCCGATGCGGCGTACCCGTCCGCCGACAGCGCGTCGGCCAGGGCCCGCACCCGGTCGGCGGGGGCCGTCTCCGCCAGTACCGCACCGTACCGGCGCTCCAGCTCGGAAACCTGGTGGCGGGCGAACTTGTCCACCGCGGCCGGGCCGGCCTCCTCGGCCAGAAAGCGGAGCGCGCTGCTGGCCAGGTCGTCATAGGTGTGCTCGAAGGCGCTGCGCCCGGCGTCGGTGATGGCGAAGAGACGGGCCGGGCGTCCCCGCCCGCGGCTGGCGTAGGTGCGGGCCGTCCGTGTTTCGATAAGGCCCTCGGCGAGCAGGTGGTCCAGGTGACGGCGAATGGCGGCCGGGGTCAGACCGAGCCGGCCGCCGATGACGGCCGCCGTCGACGGCCCTAGCTCCAGAATCAGCCGGGCGACACGGGCGCGGGTGCTCCGCTCGGCGCGCCCCTGCGCGGACAGCTCCCCGGCCGGACCCCGGCTGGCCGGACCCCGGCTGGCAGAGCGCACGGTGCCGCTGGCCACGGCATCGTGTGCCGTGGCCCCGCGCTCCGTGCCCACTGCCGGGCCCACTGTCCGCATGTATTTCACAACACAAGTATGCCGTAAATAAGTCCGTTCCGGCAAACTTTACCGAACGACGATGTGACGTAAATCGCGGGCCGGCCCCGTCGCATCCTCCGAACCATCGCGCGCCCCTTAACGTCGTATGTCATGAGGGGCCGGCCCGAGCCCTCCATGTTCGCCATCGGCCGATCAGGGAAGGATTGACCTGTCATGGCCTCTCCCCAGCCCGACGTCGCCGACCTGCTGGACGTACCGGTACCAGCCGGCTCTGTGGTGCTCGCCATCAGCGACCTGCACCTGCCGCCGCGGCGGACGGCCGTATCACGACGATCGTGCGAGATCCTGGCCGGCCGGCTAACCGCGGAGACGGGGCCGGTCACGGTGGTGCTCGCCGGCGACGTCATCGAGCTGCTGGGTTTCCCCGAGGCCACCGCGGCGGAGATCCTGCGTGAGCACGAGGTGCTGTGCGCCGCGCTGAGCAGCGTGACCGAGCGCGGCGGCCAGGTCATCTGGGCGATCGGCAACCACGATTGCGACCTGGCCTGGGACGTTAAAGCGGCCGACGCGGTACGGGAGATGACCGGTGCCCGGCTCTGCCTGGCGGCCGACCTGATGCTGCCCGGCGGCCACCGGATGCGGGTGGAACACGGTCACCAGCTCGATCCCTACAACTGCTTCCACGACCAGCGGAACAGCCTCGACACGCCGCTCGGCCATCACATCGTCCGGCAGGTGCTGCCGCGGATCGAGTGGCTGGGCCGGGACTGGCTCACCGGGGCGCACGAGATGGCCGACCCGGCCGACTTCCCGGCCTTCGTCGGTTCCCGGCTCTTCTACCGCAAGCTGGTCCGGCATGCGTGGTGGCTGCTCGCGGTGCCGTTCATTCTGGTGGTGGCCCTGCGGACGTCAGAGTTCTTCGAGCTCCAGTCGCGTTACCCGGACACCAAGCGGTTGGTGCACAGCGCCGTGATCCTCGGCTACGGCGCCGTCGCCGACCTGATCATCGTGGCGCTGATTATCGCGATCGTGTCCCGCCGCGCGTGGACGGCCATCAGCGCGCTGGCCCTGGAGGAGCGGGGCTACGGGCAGAACCGGGCGGCCCGGCAGCGCGCCTCGGACCTGACCGGTGACGGTTACCGCGGCTTTCTGTCCGGGCACACGCACCACCCCGAACTGCTCGGCGCCGGCCAGGGTTTCTACGCCAATACCGGCTCGTGCACCACGGTGGTGGAGGCGATCCCCACCCGCCTGGGCATGCCGCCCGCCTACCTGCGAGCGCAGCAGATCACCTGGGTGGAGATCGACGGTGACCAGGCTGATCTCATGGCCGCGCGGATTCAGCTCCCCGGGGCGACCCGGCTGGAGCGCTTCGCCGCGCACGGCCGCGATCACTTCTCCGCGAGGCCCGTCCGGGTCGCCTCGTGGCCGGAAAGACGGGCCCTCTCCGGTCCCGGGCGCCCGGCCAAGACAAAGCGCCCATAGACTCGCGAGCGTGAGCAGCGTTCCTGCGGTCCAACTCGTGAGCCTGGTGAAGCAATACCGGCACACCGTGGCCGTGGACGGGCTGACGCTGACCGCCGCGCGAGGCGAGGTGACCTCGCTCCTCGGCCCCAACGGGGCGGGCAAGACCACCACCATCGAGATCTGCGAGGGGTACCGCCAGGCCGACGGCGGAACCGTGCAGGTCCTCGGGCTCGATCCGGCGCGCGACGCCCGCGCCCTGCGCCCGCGCGTCGGGGTCATGCTGCAGGCGGGCGGCGTGCCGCCCGCCGTTCCGGCCGGGGAGTACCTCCGGCTGCTGTCCCGTTTCCACGCCCATCCTCTTGATCCCACCGAACTGCTGGCCCGGGTCGGGCTGACGGCCGTGGCGCGGACGCCCTACAAGCGGCTGTCGGGCGGCCAGCAGCAGCGGCTGTCCCTCGCCGCCGCCGTGATCGGCCGCCCCGAGCTGGTGTTCCTGGACGAGCCGACGGCCGGAATGGACCCGCAGGCGCGCCACGCGACCTGGGACCTCATCCGCGAGATGCGCGCTTCCGGCGCCACCATCATCCTGACCACGCACTTCATGGAGGAAGCCGAGCGGCTCTCGGACCAGGTGGCGATCATCGACCACGGCCAGCTCGTCGCCGCGGGCACGCCCGCCGAGCTGTGCGGGGGCGCCGGCCAGCTCCGGTTCCGGGCCGAGACCGGCCTGGACACCGACGGCCTGCTGTCCGCGCTGCCCGACGGCAGCCTGGCCAAGGAATCCCCCGCCGGGCACTACATCATCGAGGTCCCGGACGGGATCAGCCCGCAACTGCTCGCCTCGGTGACCGCGTGGTGCGCCGAGCACGGTGTCCTGCCCACGAGCCTGCGCATCGAAAGCCGGACGCTGGAAGACGTCTTCCTGGAACTGACCGGAAGGGAGCTGCGCCCGTGACCGCGGCCGCCGCGGGGGTGGACGGGGCCCCCACCGCCTCCGCGGCGGAATCGGAGTTCACGCCCGCCCCCGGCGCCGCCCCGCTGCCGCGGATGATCGCCGCACAGACCGCGATGGAGACGCGCACGCTGCTCCGGAACGGTGAGCAGCTCACGGTCACGATGCTCATCCCGCTCGGGCTGCTGGCCATGTTCAGCCTCGAGCCCGTGGTGAACCTGGGCGGCGGCAGCCGGGTCGACTTCCTGGCCCCGGGCATCATCGCCCTGGCCGTGATGTCGACCGCGTTCACCAGCCAGGCGATCGCCACCGGCTTCGAGCGCCGGTACGGCGTACTCAAGCGGCTCGGGGCGACGCCCCTGTCCCGGGCCGGCCTGATCTCGGCCAAGACCGCGACCGTCGTCATCATCGAACTGCTCCAGGCGGCGATCATCACGGGCGTCGCGACCGGCCTGGGCTGGCGCCCGCACGCCACGGCGCTGGCGTTCCTCACCGCACCGCTGCTCGTCCTGGTGGGCACCGCCGCGTTCAGCGGGCTGGCCCTGCTAATGGCCGGCACCCTGCGCGCCGAGGCGACCCTGGCCCTGGCCAACCTGATCTACATCGTCCTGCTCGGCCTGGGGGGTGTGGTGTTCCCGCTCACCAAGTTCCCCGCCGCGGCCCGTCCGTTCCTGACCCTGCTGCCGACCGGTGCGCTGGCCACCGGCCTGCGCGCCGTCCTCGCGAACGCCGCGGGGATTCCCGTGCGTGACCTGGTGGTGCTCGCCGTCTGGGCCGTGGTGACGATCGGGCTGGCCGCGCGCACGTTCCGCTGGGAGTGACCGCCCGCCGCAGAGCGGTGGCCGGGCCGGAGGGGGACCTGGGGGCCGGGCACGGGGCGCACGCGGTGGCCGGGCCGGCCGCGCTGGTCATGATCGGGATCGTGTCCGTGCAGGTCGGCGCGGGCCTCGCCGCCCGCCTGTTCCACGAACTGCCGCCGGCCGCGGTAACCGGGTTGCGGCTGTGGAGCGCCGCGATCTTCCTGCTCGTCGTCGGCGGCCGCCGGGCCGGGGGCGCCGTCGCCGGCCTGGTGGAGCGCCGGGCCTGGCGCGATGCGGCCATCACGCTGTCCTTCGGTATCTGCCTGGGCGCGATGAATTTCGTCTTCTACCAGGCCATCGCGCGCGTGCCGCTGGGAGTGGCGGTAACCATCGAGTTCCTCGGGCCGCTGGCCGTCGCCGTGGCCGGCTCCCGCCGCCTGCTTGATCTGGTCTGGGTGGCGCTGGCGGCCGCCGGGGTGGTTCTGCTGACCGGGGGCGGGACGGCTCACCTGAGCCTGGCCGGGGTCGTCTTCGCCGCCGCGAGCGCCGTGGGCTGGGCCGCCTACATCGTGCTCAGCGCCGCGACAGGCCGCCGCTTCCCGGGGTCGTCGGGGCTGGTCATCGCCATGGTGATCGCGGCCGTGGTGGTGACCCCGGGCGCCCTGGCCACGGCGAACGGCTCACTGCGGCGGCCGTCCGTCCTCGCGACCGGGGCGACCGTCGGCATCCTGTCCTCGGCGATCCCCTACGGAGTCGAACTGCGGGCGCTGCGAAGGCTGTCGACCCGGGTGTTCGGCATCTGGATGAGCCTTGAACCGGTGGCCGCGGCGCTGATCGGACTGGCCCTGCTCGGCCAGCACCTGTCGGTCGGCGAATGGGCCGCCGTCGGCTGCGTCGTCACCGCCTGCATCGGCGCTGCCTGCATCGGCGCCGCCCGCTCCGCTCCCCCGTCCCCCGCTCCCTGATCCCCGCGCAGCTCCCGGCTCTCCGGCGACACTCCCGCCCCCCCCCCGCCTGTCTCCCCTGCCGCTCCTATCCCGTTCGTGGCGGCGCGCTTATACGTAATGGCGCCTTTACGTACACCGGGATACACGTGATGGCGCCATTACGTACAAAGCCTCCGAGGCCAGAGCTGCCGGCGGGGGTGGTGCGCACAGTGGTTCCTGTGAGGACACTGAGCGTACGGCAGCCGGCCAACGGGCGGGGGCGGGTTCGGGGGGCGGTTCCGGGAACCGTCTCCTACGATGAAGGGCGTGTCCGCCGATGCTGCCCCCACGACCGGTACGTCCGGGTCTGTTTCCTCGCTCCGCCGCGCGGTGAACCGGATCGCGGCGAATCCGGTCGCGGGGACCGTGCTGCGGCCGACACCGGCGTCGATGCGGGGTCTTGCGCTCGCCGCGGTGATCGCCAACGCGGTCATCATGTCGACCGGCGAGGCGGTGCGGCTGAGCAAGTCGGGGCTCGGCTGCCCGGACTGGCCCAAGTGCACGGCGGGCAGCCTGGTCGCGGCGAGCACGGCCGGCCAGTCCACCCTGAACACGTGGATCGAGTTCGGCAACCGCCTGCTGAACGTCCCGCTCGTCCTCATCGCCGGCTTCGCGTTCATCGCCGCCTGCCTGTACCGGCCGCCGGGCAGCAGCCGTCCGCGGCGCGACCTCATGTGGCTGGCCGCGGCGCTGCCGGGCGGGGTGATCGGGCAGGCCGTGGTGGGCGGGATCGTGGTGCTGACCAAGCTGAACCCGACCTGGGTGGCCGTCCACTTCATGCTCTCGACCGCGATCGTGGGCGCGGCCGTCGTCCTGTACGTCCGCTGCGGGGAGGGCAATGGGCCGGCCACTCCCCTGGTCCGGCGGGACCTGCGGATCATGGGCGGGGTCCTCGTACCGGTGGTCGCGCTGATGTTCGCGGCCGGAACCGTGGTCACCGGCACCGGAAAACTGGCCGGGAACGCCGCGGCGCCCCGCTTCCACCTGCCGTTCGTCGGGGTCACCCAGTTCCACGCGGACATCGGCTGGCTGATGGGCGGACTGTCCGCCGCGCTGATCCTCGGCCTGTCGCTGTCGGGCGCGCCGCGCGGGGCGGTCCGGCGGGGGTGGACGCTGGGCGCGCTGATCCTGGCCCAGGGCGCGATCGGGTACGCGCAGTACTTCAGCGGGCTGCCTGCGGGCGTGGTCTGGGTGCACGTGACGGTCGCGGTGGTGATCTGGATCGTCACCGTCCGGCTGTTCCTCGCCCTGCGCGACCGGGGCCCCGTCGGGACCGGCCCGTCCAGCGAGACACTCACGCGGGCGGCATCGGCGCCGAATACGATGACGGCCGGGTGAATCCCGACGGTCCGGACCCGGCCCACGGGGCGTCCGGCGGGGCCGGGCGGCGGCGCAGGAACGCCGAGCGCGCCACCTGCATCAGGCCGAGCAGGGCCTGCTGGCGCTGCGTGACCTGGGCGCGGTCGAGCACGCCCTGCCGGGCCTTCTGGTGCAGCAGCGCCAGCTCCGTCGCCGCGAGCTGGTAGTTGCCCATCGCCGACGCCGCGGGCAGCCCGCCGGTCGCCAGCGCCCAGTTACGGGCGAGCCGGCGGTCCTTCAGCGAGCTGAGCATCGCGATGTCCTGCGGCGTGACCAGGCCGGTCGGCTCGTAACCGGGCAGGTAGTGGTCGATCTGGGCGACGATACGGCGGCGGTCCGCGATGATGACGGCCCAGAGGATGCCGAGCAGGCAGAGCAGGACCAGGTACGCGGCCACCGTCCCGGCCAGCCCAAAGATGCTGAGCCCGTTCCACATGGCGTGCAGGCCCATGGCGGTGACCCAGCCCAGCGGCAGCGCCCAGCCGGCGTGCCGGTGCGAGGCCGCGTAGGCGGCGCCGATCCCGGTCATCGACGTGACGATGGGATGCAGGAACGGCGACAGCACGCCGCGCAGCACGAACGTGTAGCCGAGCAGCTGAACGCCGCCGTGCACCGGGTTGACGAGCGCGTTGATGTAGTAGCCGATGTTCTCGGTCATCGCGAAGCCGAGCCCGACCATCGCCGCGTAGACGATGCCGTCGGTCGGCCCGTCGAGTTCCTGGCGGCGCCAGCGGACCAGCCAGACGAGGAAGAGGCCCTTGAGCGTCTCTTCCACGACGGGCGCGCCGGCCGTGGCCGAGATGTACTGCCCGGCCGAGGCACCCAGGGCCGGCTGCGTGATGTACTCCAGCCCCGCCGTGTTGATGAGCGCGGCGAACAGGGCCGCTATCCCGGCGCCCCACAGGAAGCCGAAGAGCAGGTTGATCCGCGGCTCGGGCTCCAGCCGGTCGATGAACAGGACCGCCGCCACCAGCAGCGGGACCGGCGCCAGGGCGAGCGGCAGCGCGATGAGGAACGGCGTGGTGCTGTGCCCCGACGCCGCGCTCTCGGCCAGCTCGATGCCGAACACGATGATCACGCACAGCGCCGCGGCCACGATCCCGACGATGACCCCGACCCGGGCCCGGCCCGGGGGCGTGCCGTCGATGACCGCCCTCGGGTCGAAGACGGGCGCGGGCGTCCCCATGCCGGGAGCCTACCGGGCCAGCCGGGAAGCGGCTCCCAACAAGGGGGCCAGCTGAGCGCGCCCGTGAACGGCGGGTGTCGGCCCGGTCAAAACATCGTCACGACGGGCCGGTAAGGCCCCTCGGGCTCGGGCTGGCATCGCCGGCGGGATAGGCTCGATCATGGTCATGGCCCCCGGGTTTTGCGGGGGGCTTTTTGGCTGCCCGGACGTGGGTAGGTGGGGCCTGCGCAGCCGGCGTCGCGGCAGAGTCCGCGAATGCCGCGCCCGCAGCCTTCATCAACAGAGCAGCCTTCATCAACAGAGAGGAGCCGTGACCTAGCGGTGAGTAGCCAGCCGAAGAACAAGCTCGAGTGGTCTGACATCGACGAGCGCACCGTGAACCTGATCCGGGTCCTGGCCATGGACGCCGTGCAGAACGAGGGATCGGGGCACCCCGGCACGGCGATGAGCCTCGCCCCGGCGGCGTACCTGCTCTTCCAGCGGATTCTCCGGCACGATCCCGCGGACCCGGCGTGGACCGGGCGCGACCGTTTCGTGCTGTCCTGCGGGCACTCCAGCCTGACCCTGTACATCCAGCTCTACCTGTCCGGTTACGGGCTGAGCCTGGAGGACCTCAAGCAGTACCGGTCCTGGGGCAGCCTCACTCCCGGCCACCCGGAGCACGGGCACACGGCCGGGGTCGAGACGACGACCGGCCCGCTGGGGCAGGGCCTGGGGAACGCGGTGGGCATGGCGATGGCCGCCCGGCGCGAGCGCGGCCTGTTCGACCCGGACGGGAAGCCGGGGGCCAGCCCGTTCGACCACCACGTGTACGTGTTCGCCTCCGACGGCGACATCGAGGAGGGCATCACGCACGAGGCCTCCTCCCTCGCCGCCCACCAGGACCTCGGCAACCTGATCCTGATCTACGACGACAACCGCATCTCCATCGAGGACGACACGCAGATCGCCAAGTCCGAGGACGTCGCGGCGCGGTACGAGGCCTACGGGTGGCACGTGCAGCACGTCGACTGGGTGCAGCCGGACGGCGGCTACACCGAGAACGTCCAGGCCCTCTACGACGCGCTGATCGCGGCCAGGAACGAGACCGGGCGGCCGTCGATGATCAACCTGCGCACGATCATCGGCTGGCCCGCCCCGCACAAGAAGGGCACCGGCGCGGCGCACGGCGCGGCCCTGGGCGTGGAGGAGGTCGCGGCCACCAAGGAGATCCTCGGCTTCGACCCGGCCATCTCCTTCCCCGAGGCCCCCGATCTGGTCGCGCACGCGCGCGGCGTCATCGAGCGCGGCAAGGCCGCGCGCGCCGAGTGGGACGACACCTTCGGGACGTGGGCCAAGGCCAACGGCGGCCGCAAGGAACTGTTCGACCGGCTGGCCAAGCGGGAGCTGCCCACCGGCTGGGACAAGGCGCTGCCCACGTTCCCGCCCGACCAGAAGGGCATGGCCACCCGGAAGGCCTCCGGTGAGGTGCTCAGCGCGCTCGCGCCGGTGCTGCCGGAACTGTGGGGCGGCTCCGCCGACCTGGCCGAGAGCAACCTCACCACCATGAAGGGCGAGCCGTCCTTCATCCCGGCCGAGCACCAGACCAAGATGTTCCCCGGTAATGAGTATGGCCGCACGCTGCACTTCGGCATCCGTGAGCACGCCATGGGCGCGATCCTCAACGGCATCGCGCTGCACGGGGGAACAAGGCCGTACGGCGGCACGTTCCTGGTCTTCAGCGACTACATGCGGGGGTCCGTGCGGCTCGCGGCGCTGATGAAGCTGCCGGTGACGTACGTGTGGACGCACGACTCGATCGGGCTGGGCGAGGACGGGCCGACGCACCAGCCGGTGGAGCACCTGTGGGCGCTGCGGGCCATCCCGAACCTGGAGGTCGTCCGGCCCGGCGACGCGAACGAGACGGTCGTGGCCTGGAAGACCATCCTGGAGCGGAACAGCAACCCGTCCGCGCTGTGCCTGAGCCGGCAGAACATGCCGACGCTGGACCGGTCGGCCGGGCTGCGGGGCGCCGAGGGCACCGCCCGCGGCGGGTATGTGCTGGCCGAGGCGGACGGTGACGCGAAGGTGATCATCATCGGCACCGGCAGCGAGCTGCAGATCGCGCTGGCCGCCCGGGACGAGCTGCAGGCCGAGGGGACGCCGACCCGCGTGGTGTCCATGCCCTGCGTGGAATGGTTCGCCGAGCAGCAAGCGTCCTACCGGGAAGAGGTTCTGCCGAGCCGGATCCGGGCACGGGTCTCGGTGGAGGCGGGCATCACGCTCGGCTGGCGGGAGTACGTCGGTGACCTGGGCGAGTCGGTCGGGGTGGAGCACTTCGGTGCCTCCGCCGCGTACCAGCGCCTGTACGCCGAGTTCGGGCTCACGTCCGAGCGCGTCGCCGCCGTGGCGCGCACGGCCCTGGAGCGGGCCAGCGCACCGTGATGGTGCAGAACCTCGCCCTGCGGTGAAAGACATAAGGGAAGGAACGAAAAGGTTATGACCTCCCAGGCAGAAGACCCCCTCGCTCAGCTTTCGGCCGAGGGGGTGGCGGTATGGCTGGACGACATCAGCCGTGAGCGGCTCCGTACCGGGAATCTGGACGAGCTCATCCGCGATTTCCACGTGATCGGCGTGACGTCGAACCCGACGATCTTCGCGGCCGCCTTGAGCAAGGGCTCGGCTTACGACGGCCAGTCCCACGACCTGTCGATCCGCAAGGTGTCGGTGGACGAGGCGGTCCGCGCCATCACCACCTACGACATCCGCTGGGGGTGCGACGTGCTGCGCCCCGTCTACGACGAGACCGGCGGCCAGGACGGCCGGGTCTCCCTCGAAGTCGACCCGCGGCTGGCCAAGGAGACCGAGCCGACGATCGCCGAGGCGCGCGCGCTGTGGTGGACGGTCGACCGGCCGAACCTCTTCATCAAGATCCCGGCCACGGTGGAGGGACTGCCCGCGATCGAACAGGCGATCTCCGAGGGCATCAGCGTCAACGTGACCCTGATCTTCTCGCTGGAGCGCTACAACGCGGTCATCGACGCCTACCTGGCCGGCCTGGAGAAGGCGGCCGAGGCCGGGCGTGACCTGTCCGGTATCGCGTCCGTCGCGTCGTTCTTCGTCAGCCGGGTCGACACCGAGGTGGACAAGCGGCTCGACAAGATCGGCACGGACGAGGCCAAGGCCCTGCGCGGCAAGGCGGCCATCGCCAACGCGCGGCTGGCCTACGAGCTGTTCGGGAAGCGGATCGCCACCCCGCGGTGGGCGGCGCTCAAGGCCAAGGGCGCCAGGGTGCAGCGCCCGCTGTGGGCGTCGACCAGCGTCAAGGACCCGTCGTTCCCCGACACCATGTACGTGGTGGACCTGGTCGCGCCGGACACGGTGAACACGATGCCGGAGCCGACCATCCACGCCGTGGCCGACCACGGCCAGATCCACGGTGACACGGTCCACGGCACCTACGACGAATCCCGTAAGGTCATCGCGGACCTGGAAAATCTCGGTATCTCCTACGACGACGTAGTCGCGGTGCTGGAGGATGAGGGAGTGGCGAAATTCGCCGCGTCCTGGAACGAGCTCATCGAGACGGTCAAGGGCCAGCTCGCGGAGCAGTGATCAGCGCACGACAGCGGCGGCCGGCGAGCTACCGCTCGCCGGCCGCCAGGTATACCGAGACACTGCGCCACGGTAGTGAAGGAACGGGAGAATCGTGAGCGAGTCAGTGACGTCAGGCCAGGGCGCCAGCGGGCCCGCGCCAGCCAATCCGGCGGCCCTCCCGGACCAGCAGGTGAAGGAGAACCCGCTGCGGGACCCGCGTGACCGGCGCATCCCCCGGGTGGCCGGGCCGTGTGTGCTGGTCATGTTCGGCGTGACCGGCGACCTGGCGCGCAAGAAGCTGCTGCCCGCGATCTACGACCTGGCCAACCGGGGGCTGCTGCCGCCGGGCTTCTCGCTGGTCGGCTTCGCCCGGCGGGACTGGGAGGACGAGGACTTCGCCCAGCTCACCTACGAGGCGGTCAAGCAGCATGCCCGGACGCCGTTCCGGGACACGGTGTGGCAGCAGGTCAGCGAGGGCATCCGGTTCGTCCAGGGCGAGTTCGACGACGACGACGCGTTCGACAACCTGGCCGAGACGGTCCGCGCCCTGGACGCCGAGCGGAGCACAGGCGGGAACTACGCGTTCTACCTGTCGATCCCGCCCAAGGCGTTCCCGCTCGTGGTGCAGCAGCTCAAGCGGTCCGGGCTGTCCGATCCGGACGCCTACACCCCGCCCGAGGGCCAGCAGGCGTGGGCCGATCACCGCCCGTGGCGCCGGGTCGTGATCGAGAAGCCGTTCGGCCATGACCTGAAGAGCGCCCGTGAGCTGAACGACATCCTGGCCGCGGTCTTCCCGCCCGAGTCGGTATTCCGCATCGACCACTACCTGGGCAAGGAAACCGTCCAGAACATCCTGGCCCTGCGCTTCGCCAACACGATGTACGAGCCGATCTGGAGCCGCGGGTACGTCGACCACGTGCAGATCACGATGGCCGAGGACATCGGCATCGGCGGCCGGGCGGGCTACTACGACGGGATCGGCGCCGCCCGCGACGTGATCCAGAACCACCTGCTGCAGTTGCTGGCGCTGACCGCGATGGAGGAGCCGGTCGCCTTCGACGCCGACTCGCTGCGGGCGGAGAAGGAGAAGGTGCTGTCGGCCGTCCGGCTGCCGGCGGACCTGGCCACCGGCACGGCGCGCGGGCAGTACACGGCGGGCTGGCAGGGCGGGCAGGAGGTGCGCGGGTTCCTGGAGGAAGACGGGATCCCGCCCGACTCCCGGACCGAGACCTACGCCGCGGTGCGGCTGGGCGTGGGCACCCGGCGGTGGGCCGGGGTCCCGTTCTACCTGCGGGCCGGGAAACGGCTGCCGCGCCGGATGACGGAGATCGCGATGATGTTCCAGCGCGCGCCGCACCTGCCGTTCGCCGCGACCGACACCAAGGAACTCGGCCAGAACGCGCTGGTGATCCGGGTCCAGCCGGACGAGGGCGTGACCGTGCGGTTCGGCTCCAAGGTGCCCGGCACCGCCATGGAGGTCCGCGACGTGAACATGGACTTCGCCTACGGGGAATCCTTCACCGAATCCAGCCCCGAGGCGTACGAGCGGCTGCTGCTCGACGTGCTCATCGGCGACCCGCCGCTGTTCCCCCGGCAGGAAGAGGTCGAGCTGTCGTGGCGCATCCTCGACCCGATCGAGGACTTCTGGGCCGAATACACCAAGCCTGACCCGTACACGGCGGGCACCTCCGGCCCCGCGTCCGCGGACGCGCTGATGGCCCGCGACGGCCGTGTCTGGCGACGGCTCTAGAAGGGTACGACGATGACGATCGACCTGACGGACACCAGCACGGGCGCGATCTACGAGGCGCTGACCGAGGCGCGGCGCCGGCTCGGCGGCGCGGCGCTGGGCATGGTGCTCACGCTCATTGTGGAGACGACCGAGGCCGCGCAGTACGACGCCATGCGCGCCGCGAACCAGGCGGGCCGCGAGCACCCCTGCCGCGTGCTCGGCGTGATCACCCGCCGCCCGAACGCCGAGTCGCGCCTGGACGCGGAGATCCGGGTCGGCGAGACGGGCCCCGGCGAGACGATCCTGCTGCGCATGTACGGCGCGGTCGGGCAGCACGCCGACTCCGTGCTCGCGCCCCTGCTCGTGCCGGACGTGCCCGTCGTCACCTGGTGGCCGGGGCAGGCGCCGGAGGTGCCGTCGCAGAGCCCGCTCGGGGCGCTCGCCCAGCGCCGGGTGACCGACTCCGCGGCGGGGGATGGTGTGCAGCGAGTGCTGGCCAATCTGGCCGCGTCGTACAAGCCCGGGGACACCGACTTCGGCTGGACCCGGCTCACCCCGTGGCGCACGCTGCTCGCGGCCACGTTCGACGTGCCGCACCCGCCGGTCGCCCGGGCGGAAGTGCTCGCCGAGCGGGACAACCCGAGCGGCGACTTCCTCGCGGCGTGGCTCTCGCTACGGCTGGGGGTCCCGGTACGGCGCGCCGTCTCCGCCGGCCCGGGCATCACCGACGTCCGGTTCGACACCGCGAACGGCAAGATCGCCATCTCCCGCCACGACGGCCGGACCGCCACCCTGTCGAAGACCGGTGAGCCGGACCGGCGGGTCGCCCTGCACCGCCGCGACCAGTCCGAGCTGCTCGCCGAGGAGCTACGCCGGCTCGACCCCGACGAGGTGTACGCCGAATCGCTGGCCTGGCTGTTCAGCGATGCGCGCACCGACGACGATCACGAGGCCGACACGTTCACGCTCATCGGCACGACCATCCCGGTGGGGGCGGCGGGCGCGGAAGCCGAACAGGAGATCGCGGACCAATGAGCGCGCCCGAGGTCATCGTCCACCGGGACGCCCCGCTGCTGGCCAAGGCGGTCGCGGCGCGACTGGTCACCCGGCTGGTCGACGCGGTCGCGGCCCGCGGCGCGGCCTCGCTGGTGCTCACCGGCGGCGGCATCGGCACCGCCGTGCTCACCGAGCTCGCGGCGGCCCCGGCCCGGGATGCCGTCGACTGGCGGCACGTGGACGTCTGGTGGGGCGACGAGCGGTTCCTGCCGTCCGGCGACAAGGAACGGAACGAAACCGGAGCGCGCGCCGCCCTGCTCGATCACGTCGACGTCGATCCGGCCCGGGTTCACCCCATGCCGCCGTCCGACGGCCCGGACGGTGACGACCCGGAGGCCGCGGCCGCGCGCTACGCGACGGAACTGCGCGAGGCGGCCAGGCCGGAAGATCACGGTGTGGTGCCCTCGTTCGACGTCCTGCTGCTGGGCATCGGCCCGGAAGGCCACATCGCGTCGCTGTTCCCGGGCCTGCCGGCGCTGTACGACGAGCGGTCGGTGGTCGCGGTCCGCGGGGCGCCGAAACCGCCGCCCACGCGCCTGACGCTGACGCTGACGTCGATCAACGCCGCCCGGGAGATCTGGATCCTGGCCGCCGGGCCGGAGAAGGCCAACGCGGTCGCGCTGGCGCTGTCCGACGCGGGGCCGGTACAGGTCCCCGCGGCGGGCGGGCGCGGGCGGCAGCGCACGCTGTTCCTGCTCGACGCGGAAGCGGCCGGGCAGGTGCCCCAGGGGATGGGCCGGCCCGCAGATCACTAAGATCACAGATCACTAAGATCACAGATCACTGACGCGAGGTGCGGGGCTCGCGGGACAGCGCGAGCCCGGCGGCAAGGCAGGCGATGGGCACGACCGCGAGCACGTACCGGTAGCTGAAGCCGGCCGTCATCGGCGGCAGGATGACGAGGACCACGGCCAGCGACCACGGCAGCAGGGCCAGCCCGCCCCACCGCCGCCAGCGCGCGATGATGCCCGCCGCGCCGAGCAGCAGGATGCCCCCCAGCATCGGGCCCCTGAGGTAGAAGATCTTCTGGTAGCCCTGGATGAAGCCGGAGAACGGCTTGGTGACCGTGGGCTGGCCCAGGCTCGGGCCGCCGTAACGCCGCAGCGCGGACTTGTCCTGCGGGTAGTACAGCACCCACCACAGGGGCTTGCTGGCCGTCACCGGCGTGACCACGGGCTCGAACTGGAACGACGGACCCGAGCCGGTTACGTCCGAGTGGGTGCGGTTCCAGGTGAACGTGTGCGCGGTGTCCTTCCACACGGCCTCGGCGTACGCCAGGGGCTGGGACTCGATCGCGGCCCGGGCGAACTTGCCCGCCATGCTGTTGGCGGCCGGCGAGAACTGGTTGCCGTGGCTCACCGCGTACAGCGGCGTGCGGGTCGACCACGCGTATTCCTGCGAGTTGGGCCGCTGCGCGGGTGGCCTGGGGTCGCACAGCACCTTCAGGCTGGCCGGCAGGGTCATCTTGGAGCATTCGGCGAAGGTGCTCACCCGGCTGTAGAGGAAGGTGCCGCTGGAGCTGTCCAGCGCGTACTGCCCGTAGAAGCCGTGGTACCAGACCATGTAGCCGGCGATCGGCAGCACGCCCGCCACCAGCAGCAGCGCGACGCGCTTCCAGTTCACCCGCCGCAGCAGCAGACCGGCGACCAGGACGGCCAGCAACGGCTCCCCCACCGTGCGGACGATGGCCGCGTAACCGATCATCAGTCCCGCGATCGCGCACAGCAGGAGCGGCGGCCGGTCGAACCAGCAGAGCGCGGCCAGGGCCACGGTGACGAGGAAGATGAACAGCACGTCGGACATGACCATGTGCTCGATCTGCATCTCGTACACATCGAACAGCACCGGCAGCGCCGGGAGCGTCGCGCCCCACCACGGCAGCCCGCGCCGCCGCAGCACCGCGTAGATGGCGGCGCCCATGGCCAGCCCCATCAGGGCCTGCAGGGTGGCGACCAGGGTGAGGCTACGGAAGGGCAGCAGGACGAAGAGAAAGAGCGGATAACCGTCCGAACGGACGACATCGGGGGTCTTCGCCACGGCATCGGCGATGTAGTTGTAGGAGTCGCTGTAGAACAGGATCGGCGGGTAGCCGAGCATGACCACGCCGCGCAGGGCCGCCGCCAGTGCGAGCGTGGCGATGAACGGCCAGTGGGCGCTCAGCAGCGCACCGACCCCGCGGCGGGGCCGTCCGGTGGCTCGTTCCGCCGTTTCCTGGTCTGCCGTTTCCTGGGTTGCCGGCGGACTGGCCGGTGTGGTACCGGCAGGTATCTCCTGAGAAGCCGTGCCCGCCGCCGCGCCGTCGGCGCGTCCCCCTTCAGCGGTTACATCAGCCAACAGGCCCTCCGGGTTTCTCGTCCGAACTCACCATTTCCGAACACGCTGGGTAATGGCATTCCCGGCAACGACGCTACTAGATTTCACGTCCCGCAGTAGCGGGCAGGTTCGATTCTGAACTATTGTCCAGGTAATTTTGAGCTAAAAGTCTGCCCTCAGCCAGGCTGCGAGGGTCGCCCTGTTTCGTCGGACAGGTTACGTTCTGTAGCTGTTCAGGAAGTTTTAACCTGGATACACCTGTAACGTCCACGTGGCCGCTTCTCGCTGTCGACTGAGCGCGCAAAGCGGATTCAGGCGTTTCCGCGGTGACTGAGCGCGAGATGCCGGGCCGCTATATGCAGAGCGCGAGATGCCAGAGCGCTAGATGATGTCGTCCGCGCGCCGGGACGGGGACGGACCGGGCCCGGGGTCCCGCGGGGGATACCTGCGCCGCCAGCCCAGCATCCGCACCGACAGCAGGCACAGCAGCACGATGGGGATGACTACGGCCGACGCGTGCGCGGCGGCCGCGACGACCAGCCAGACCAGGGCGATCGGCAGCAGCGGGACGAACGGCGGCCGCCGGGACCGGTACTGCAGCGGCGCGTCGACCATCGCCGGCTTCGGCGCCAGCGTCCTCAGGTCGGCCCCCAGGGTCGGCTCGGCGGGCAGATCGGACGTCAGTTCGCGCAGGTCACCCCAGGTCTTGGCCGCATACGCGGCCGTTGTCCGCTCGTCGAACTCGTCCAGGTTCAGGCGGCCGGCCGTGTACGCATCGCGAAGCACCTCTACGGCGCTTTCCCGATCGTGGTCGGAAGCGCGAATCCCGCCGTCAGCTGTCATATCCGGGCCTTCCCGTGGCCTAGCCCTGGTAACAGTTCAGCATACTCGCTGCACCAAGGCGCGTCAGGGCCCGCCACAGCCAGTCCGCCACGGCCAGGAGGCGGCTCACCCCGGTCGCGTCCTGGGGCCACCGTCCTCCGGTGCGGTCGGCCGGTCGTTCCTGGTGGTTCCGCAGGTTTAGCTAGGATCACGGCCATGCCACCCGTTGCGCGGTTCGGCGCGTCCGAGAGTCACCTCATTATCTGCGGCGACGACAAGCTCGCCTACCGTGTCGCCCAGGAGCTCACCACCCGGTACCGCGAGCGCGTGACGGTCATCCTGCCGTCCAGGCGGCGCGGGCACGGGCCCGATCTCGAACGGCTGCCCGGTGTCGTCCGGATCATCGAGCGGGACGAACTGACCAGCCAGGCGTTCACCGACGCCCAGATCGCCTCCGCCCGCGCCCTGGCCCTGCTGCGCCAGGACGACGTGGGCAACTTTCACGCGGCGCTGCGCGCGCGGGAACTCAGCCCGGACATCCGGCTGGTCCTCGCGGTCTTCAGCCCGGGTCTCGGTGACCAGGTGCGGTCGTTCTTCCCGGACTGCGCGGTCCTGGTGGGCACCGCGATGTCGGCGCCCTCGTTCGCCGCGGCCGCTTTAGGGGAGCCTGCCCCGAGCCACGTCCGGGTGTCCGGCCGCACCCTGTACGTGGCGCGCCGCGAGGACGCCGAGCCGGATCAGGTGCTCTGCGGGCTGGCCGCGGCCAGCGGCTCCGCCGCGCCGCGGCTGCTGCCCCGGGATGAGCAGAACGCCGATCTGGTGCTGGCCGTGGCCAATGGGACGCCGCGCAACCCGCTGGTCCGCCGGCGCAACCCGCTGCAACTGGCGGGGCGGATGCTGCGCGGGCTGGTCTGGCACCGGCTCGGCCTGGGGTTCGCGGTCCTGTTCGCGGTGCTCGTCGCCGGTTTCGCGATCCTGGTCATCGGCGCGGGGTACGGATGGCCGAACGCGCTCTACCTGACGATGCTGGACACGGCCGGTGCCGCTCTTACCAACCCGACGCTCGGCGGCCCGGAGAAGATCGCGCAGACCATCCTCACGTTCGACGGCATGGTGTTCGTGCCGTTCGTGACGGCCCTGATCGTCGGGGCCCGGCTGACCGGCTCGATCCGGGAGAAGCGGCCCTCGGCCAGCGGCCACGTGATCGTCGTCGGGCTCGGCCGGGTCGGCACTCGGGTGGTGGGCCAGCTTCATGATCTGGGCATCGCGGTGGTGGCGATCGACCGCGACCCGGAGGCGGCCGGGGTGGCGGTCGCCCGCCGCCTGGGCGTGCACGTCGTCATCGGGGAGATCCACCGCGAGGAGACGCTGCACGCGGCGAACCTCCGGACCAGCATCGCCCTGGTCTCGGTGACCAGCAGCGACGAGGTCAACCTGGAGGCGGCCCTGCACGCCCGGGCGCTCCGCGCGGATCTGCGCATCGTGCTGCGGCTGTACGACGACGACCTGGCCGAGCGGGTCCAGAAGATGATCGGCAACACCGTGTCGCGCAGTGTCTCGTACCTGGCGGCCCCGGCTTTCGCCGCCGCGATGCTCGAGCACCAGGTGCTGCGGACCATCCCGGTCGGGCGGCAGGTCCTGCTCATCGCGGAGGTCCACGTGGAGGCCGACACCGAGCTGGCCGGCCGGCCGGTCAAGGAGGCGGAGCGTCCCGGCGAGACGCATGTGCTGGCCGTACGCCGCCGCGGCACGGACCTGTTCGACTGGTCACTGGACCGCAATTACCAGCTCAAATCGCAAGATCGGCTGCTCGTGCTGGCCACCCGGGCCGGGCTGGGCCAGACGCTGGCCAGAAACCGCAGGCCCGCTCCCTTAACCGTTTTATAACTAGGCGAAAACACCACGTCGAGGTATATCGGACCAGGGGTGCCGGGCGTTACGCTCAGTACGATTTTGGATCTGGTTCCCCTGATCCAGATGTGACAAGACAACGGAACACGGCATGACTGTTGTGCTCTCTGGCCAACAGGGCATGCCTCCTTCGCAGGAGGATCACCGTGAGCGTCAACGACGATCGCATCACTACGGCCGGTGACCGCGCGGCTGGACCCGCGCTGTCAGCTGTCGCCGACCCGGCCCCCCTCGGCCTGGCCGCGTTCGCCCTCACCACATTTCTGCTGTCCGCCGCCAACGCGGGCTGGATGACAAAGGCATCCGGCAGCGCGTGGCTGGGTTACGCCTTTGCCTACGGCGGCCTCGCCCAGCTGCTCGCCGGAATGTGGGAATTCCGCAACAAGAACGTCTTCGGCGCCACCGCCTTCTCGACCTACGGCGGCTTCTGGATCGGCCTCGGACTGTGGGCCAAGCTCGTGGCGCCGGGAATCACGTCCCCGGCGGTCGCGAGCCATGACCTCGGGTGGATCGTCCTGGCGTTCGCCATCTTCAACACCTACATGCTGATCGCGAGCACACAGGTCAGCGCCGCCGTGTTCGGCGTCTTCCTCACCCTGGAAGTCACCGAGATCTTCTTGGCTATCGGCGGTTTCAAGAACGCCGCGCCGGGCCACGGGCTGACCGAGGTGGGCGGAATCATCGGTGTTGTCACCGCAGCCGTCGCCTGGTACACCTCGGCGGCCGGCGTGGCCAACGGCACTGCGGGCCGGCTCAGGCTGCCGGTCGGCAAGCCGCTCATCAGCTAGCCCGCTCATCGGCTAGCCCGCTCATCAGCTAGCCCG
>PLRW01000121.1 GCA_003164955.1 Actinomycetota bacterium | reverse complement strand
CCAGTGCCAAACCCAGTGCCAAACCTTCGCTGCCCACGGTCGCGGCGGGGCCAGTTTGACGCCGGCGCCGCGGGCGATTAGCGTACGTAGGCCGACTCCTTCGGCGGCGGTCCTGCATGCCCACACGGCTGAACGGGGCCCGCTTAGCGGGATTATCACACGATCAACTCTTCTGGAGCTTCCGGTGAGTAAGCGCACGTTCCAGCCGAACAACCGCCGCAGGGCGAAGACCCACGGCTTCCGGCTGCGCATGCGCACCCGCGCTGGCCGCGCCGTTCTCGCGGCGCGACGCCACAAGGGCCGCACGCGCCTCAGCGCCTGACGTCTCCGCGCTCCGGCTACGGCCACGGAATGCCCGGACGTGCTTCCCAGCGAATCCAGGATGCGGCACCGCGCGGAATTCACGCTCGCGGTGCGCCGGGGCGCCCGCGCCGGGCGCCCGAGCCTTACCGGGCACCTTCTCACGCAGCATCGGGACCATGAACCGGCCAGGGTAGGATTCATAGTCAGTCGCGCGGTTGGCACCGCAGTGGTGCGCAACCGGGTGAGACGTCGCCTTCGTGTGCTCGTGCGCGGGTATCTTGGTGTGCTGCCGGCAGGTAGCCTGCTTGTGGTCCGCGCCAATCCTCCGGCCGCGGCCGCACGCCAGGCGGATCTGGCCGCCGATCTGGACCTGGTGATGAGCAGGTTGCTGCGGCGGCAGGTTGGGGCGCTGCATCAATCATGAGCGCGGAACAGGACGGCCGGACCGAGCAGGCCGCTTGCGCGATCCCGGGCCAGAAGGGGCCGGGGGTGGTGACGCGTCTGCTTATCGGCGCCGTGTCCGGCTACCGGCGGCTGATCAGCCCGCTGCTGCCACCGCGGTGCCGGTTCGAGCCTTCGTGCAGTGCCTATGCTCTGGAAGCTCTGCAGGTACACGGCGCGGGCCGGGGGCTGTGGCTCGCCGTGGCCCGCGTCGCCCGGTGCCATCCATTCCACCCGGGGGGCTACGATCCCGTGCCGCCTCGTGCCGGAAGCGGGAAGCCGTCCCTGACCGGGGCCGGAACGCTGTCCACAGAAACGCAAGGGAGCTAGCAAGTGGGGATACTTAACCCCTTCTACGAGGCGGTCGCTTGGGTGCTGATGCGCATTCACGCGCTGCTGAGCGTTCCCTTTGGCGCGGCCAGCGGATGGTCCTGGGGACTGTCGATCGTCTTGCTCGTGGTCCTGATGCGGCTGATCATGGTGCCGCTCTTCGTCAAGCAGATGCACTCCCAGCGCAAGATGGCGGCGCTCGCACCGCAGGTCGCCGCGCTGCGGAAGAAGTACAAAGACGACAAGCAGACCATGAACCAGGAGGTCATGAAGCTCTACCAGGAGAACGGCGCCAACCCGCTCGCCGGGTGCCTGCCCCTGGTGGTCCAGCTCCCTGTCTTCTTCGCGCTGTTCAACGTGCTGCGGACGATCGCGGAGGACAAGACGGCCTTCGGGCTCACCAAGTCCGTCGTGCAGAGCGCGGCGAAGGCGCATATCTTCTACGCCACGATCGCTGACCGGATCGTCATGAGCCCACTGCCGCCGTACCACCTCGCGCCCGGCCCCGTCAGCGCCAAGATCGTCATCGGCATCACGGTCCTGATCAGCTCGACGACGACGTTCCTCACGGTGCGGCAGAGCGTGAAGCGCGGCATCGGCCAGGTCGGCACCGACCCGAACAACCCGATGGCGAACTCGCAGAAGTACATGATGTACATCGCGCCGCTGTTCGCCCTGAGCGGTCTGTACTGGCAGTTCGGCCTGGTTCTGTACTGGGTCACGACCAACGTGTGGACGCTGGGCCAGCAGTACATCCTGTTCCGGAACTTCACCCCGGTGACCGCCGGCGCGGACGCCGCGAGCGCGACGGCCCCGGCGAAGGGGACGGCAGGCCCGGGCGGCACCACGGTGTCCAAGGGCGCGGCGTCGAGGGCCCCAGCACGGGCAAACGCGGCCAGGACCACCCCCGGGAAAGGTACGGCGGTCCCCGGGAAAGGTACGGCGGCGAAGGCTGCCCCGGGCCGGAGTGCCGCCGCGAAGAGTGCCGCCGCATCGAAGGGCACCGCTCCGGGCGGCACGGGTACGGCAGCCGCCGGGGCTCGCGCGTCGGCTAAGAGCACCGGCGCAGGCACCGGGCAGAGCGCCGCAGAAGCCGCCGTCCCGGCCGGGAGCGCCAAGGCAGCCCGGAAGGGCGCCGACGGCCCGCGTTCGCGCGGAAGCCAGCCGCGCCCGGCGGGTTCGGCGCCGGTGCCTTCGCGACCACCGGCGGCCAAGGGCACCGATGGGACGCCGAACGGCACGGAGCGCCGTGGCCTCAGCCGGCTGGTGCGGGGCAAATCTGAGCCTGAGCCTGAGCCGGAGGTCCCGGCCGCTAGGCTCGTCAGGCAGCAGCCGGTCCGCCAGTCGCGCAGTAAGCGTTCCGGCAAGCGATGACGTTGGTTGAGAGGAACCGGCCCTCCCCGGCGAGGGTCCGGTCGTGAGCCAGGCGGAGGACATGCGCAGTGACGTACCAGGTGAGAACCGGAGCGCAATGGTGAGCACGGGTTCGGCAGAGACCACTGTCGGTCCAGAGGCTGTCGGGCCCGAAGAGGACAGTGTTTCTCTCGGGTCAGAGGACTCAGAGGGCCTGAACGGGTCTGACGCTGACGAGACCGAGGAGCCGACTGAGCCGGGTGAGCGCAGCGAGGACGACGCGCTGATCGACCTCGCGGACCTGGAGCAGGAAGGCGAGATTGCCGCCGACTACGTCGAGGGCCTGCTGGACATCGCCGACCTGGACGGCGACATCGACATGGATGTCGAGGGAAACCGCGCGGTCGTCTCGGTGGTCGGCGCGACGCTGGACGAACTGGTCGGCAGACGTGGTGAGGTGCTTGAGGCGCTGCAGGAGCTGACCCGGCTGGCCGTGCACCGGCAGACCGGCGAACGGGCCAAGCTGATGCTGGACGTCGGCGGATACCGCGCTCGCCGCCGGGCTGAGCTGACCGAGGTGGGACGGGACGCGGCCAATGAGGTCAAGCACTCCGGTACCCCCAAGGAGCTGGCGGTGATGACACCGTTCGAGCGGAAGATCGTGCACGGCGCGGTGGCCGACGCCGGCCTGCGCAGCGAATCCGAGGGTGAGGAACCAAACCGGCGGGTTGTCGTCTACCCCGCTGAATGAACCACCCTGCTGTCCCGGTCCCTCCCGACGCGGCGGTCATGTTGTTCGGTCCCGCCATCGAATCGGCGTGTCGCTTCACGTCCCTGCTGGCTACCCACGGGGTTGAGCGGGGGCTGATCGGCCCCCGGGAGGTCCCGCGGCTATGGGAGCGGCATCTGCTCAACTGCGGCTTGCTCGCGGAATTGGTACCGGGTGATGCCGAGGTGGTGGACATCGGCTCCGGGGCGGGCCTGCCGGGCCTGGTCATCGCGATGCTGCGGCCCCAGGTACGGATGACTCTGCTGGAGCCGATGCTCCGGCGCACGGTGTTCCTCGGGGAATGCATCGCGGAGCTTGGCCTCGGCAATGTCACGGTCCGCCGTGGCCGGGCCGAGGACATGGCCGGGGTCATTCGCGCGGACATAGCCATCTCGCGAGCGGTGGCCCCGCTTGGGCGGCTCGCGGAACTGTCGGCGGGCCTCGTTCGCCCGGGGGGGACGATCCTCGCGCTCAAGGGGGATCAGGCGCAGGCGGAACTCGACCAGGCCGGGACAATCCTTCGGACCCTTGGTGTGCGGAGCGCCGAGGTTCTGAAGGTGGGCCAGGGTATCGTCGAACCACCGGCGACGGTCGTCCGCATTTTTACGGCCGCCAAGGCGCGCAGGCGCTGACGGCGGGCAGACCCGGCTGACGGCGGAGAGTGTTCCGTCGTAGCGGTGAAACCGCTTCAGCCGGTCCCTTCCCCAGGAGCACGGTGGTGACCGGCGGGTAATGCCGGTGTGGAGAGGAGCAGCGTGATGGTGCCTGCGGAGGGCCTCGGATGGCCTGACCGGCCACCCGTCGTGACGCAGCATCCCGCACCGCCGGGACTTCACCGCGGGCACGCCGAGCCGGAGGGGCCAGAGCTTGCCCAGGCACTGGGCGCTGCTAACGGCGCTACCGCGGATGCGGGCGGCTTGGGATGGCCCGGTGAGACACGAACGGAGACCGAGGTGACCCTCGTATCTGACGTGACGGAACGACGGCCGGCCCCGGCCGTAACACCTAGCGCTCCCACAGGAGGCGGCGTGGCGAACGGCGCACATTTCCCGACTGGAGCAGGCTCGTCCCGGGTAAGGCAAGCATTGTCGGTGGCAGTTTCACGTGAAACGGCGACTGTCGCGGCCGCTGTGCCTGGGGCGCATGCGCCGGCGAAGGACGCGGGCAGGAATGTAGTGGAGGACGCGATGCAAGCGGGAACGGCGGCCCAGGGGAACAGCGACGTCGGCTCGGTGGTGATACCGGAGGTGCCGCAGAATCCTCGGGACACCCCGATCGGCCGGGCGGCCGCGGCCGCAGTCGGGGTGCGCGGCGCCGGTGCCGACCGCCTATGGCCACGCCCCGCCGACTGCCGGATCATGACGATCGCCAACCAGAAAGGCGGGGTCGGCAAGACGACGACCGCGGTCAACCTCGCCGCCAGCCTGGCCCAGCACGGATCACGCGTCCTCGTCGTTGACCTTGACCCGCAGGGAAACGCATCCACCGCGCTGGACGTCGACCACCACGTGGGCGCGCTGTCGGTCTACAACATGCTGGTGGAGGACCGGCCGCTGGCCGATATCGTCAAGCCCGTCGAGGGGCTGCCCGGGCTCTACTGTGCCCCCGCGACCATCGACCTGGCCGGAGCCGAGATTGAACTGGTGCCGCTGGTCGCGCGCGAGTCCAGGCTCTCCCGTGCGGTCGCGGCCTACGATTCCTCCGACCTCGACTACATCCTGATCGACTGCCCGCCGTCGCTCGGCCTGCTGACCCTGAACGCCCTGGTCGCGGCGCGGGAGGTGCTGATCCCGATCCAGTGCGAGTACTACGCCCTGGAAGGGCTCGAGCAGTTGATCCGGACCGTCGAGCTGGTCAAGGGCCACCTGAACCCGGTCCTGCAGATCACGACCATCCTGCTGACCATGTACGACGGCCGCACCCGGCTCGCTTCCCAGGTCGCGGACGACGTGCGATCGCACTTTGGCGAGGTCGTCCTGCAGTCGATCATCCCGCGCAGCGTTCGCGTTTCTGAGGCACCGAGCTACGGGCAGTCCGTCATCACCTATGACCCCGGATCAAGTGGCTCGATCGCATACGTGGAGGCCGCCCGGGAACTGGCCATACGGAGCCAGAAGACAGCGGGCTAACCAACGGCATGATGCGCCCACGCGCACGATGGACCGGCACAGCGAAGTGGATCCGCTCACGGCGCCGCTGACCTATCCGGGCCACCCGCCGCAGCGCCCAGCCGTGCTGGTCACCGGCACTGAGATTTTCGGCATCCAGCCCATGCGCGCGGCCGCTCTCGGCCAATGGCCCGTCCAGCCGGCCGGGTACGCCGCCCCGGACGGGTGCCCCGGTTCGGATGACACCGGTTCGGACGGCCCTGATTCGGACGGCCCGGTGCGGGCGTACAAGCCACTCGACCGTTTCCTCCGTGACCAGGGAGTACCACCGCTGGCGGGGCGGACGCCCATCCTTTCGGTCGGCTCGAACGCGTCGCCGGCGCAGATCCAGCGCAAGATGGCGAACGCCGGGCTGCGGCTGGTCGTACCGATCACGCAAGTGCGGGTTCATGGCCTGGTCGCCGGGGTATCCGCGCACGTGAGTAAGCCCGGATACGTGCCGGCGACGCCGGTAGCCGATCCGTCTGCGGTATCTGATATGTGGGTGCTGTGGCTCGACCCGGAGGCCGCCCGCGCCCTGGACGACACCGAGCCGAATTACCAGCGCATCCGGCTGTCATCTCGCTACCCCGTCCGTCTCCGGTCGGCTCCGCTGGGCCTGCCGGTGCGCGGGTGCGGCGTTTACGTCTCGCGGCACGGCCATCTGGTCGACCGGGCAGGCGAACCTCGCATCCTGACCGATCAGGCCACGCTCATCGCCGGGCTGCTGGCCGACGTGCCGGCTCTGACGACGCTGGCCGGGACTACACCCGGCGAGTGGATCAGGCGGACACGGGACGAGCGGGTCCGCGACGGCATCCGCGCCCATCTTCTGGCCGCGGGTATCGTCCGGCAGGCCAGGATCGACGCCGGCCGGGATTCTCGCCGCTAGATTCTGACGCGGGGCAGGCCGCAGAATGAGCGGCGGGCGCGGCACGCGCCCGGCGGAAAGTTCACGATCCGCGTCTCATCACCGGCGGCTGCGAGCCGCGGTGGCGGGCTTTTCGCCCGTGACGGCCGTCCGCCGCGGTGCTGCCCCGGCCCGCGGGTCATCCGGCGCGGCGCCCGGCACCAGGTCACCCGGTACGCGCCCTGGCCCGCGGGGTCGGCTCGTGTGTTCCCTTCGATGCTGCCAGGTCTCGTGGCACCTGGCAGGATAGCGAGTGGGGTCAGACGGTGTGGATCGAGGAGATGCGGTGACTCAGCAGAGGCGCGGGCTCGGCAAGGGGCTCGGTGCGCTTATCCCGGCAGCGGTAAGTACCGGGGCGGGTACCGGCGAAGCCGAGGCGGGCGCGGGGCCGCGTAGCACGCTCGCAGCGGATCGATTGGCCGCTGACGACGGTACTACGGGTGCTCAGCCGATTGCCGGCGCCTACTTCGAAGAACTGGCCACCGGCTCGATTACTCCCAACCCGCGTCAGCCACGGCGTACCTTCGACGAGGAGGCGCTGGATGAGCTGGCGTCGTCCATCCGCGAGGTAGGCCTCCTGCAGCCGGTCGTGGTGCGCCAGGTGATGCCCGGCCGCTACGAGCTGATTATGGGCGAGCGCCGGTGGCGGGCCAGCCAGCGCGCCGACCTCAAGCTGATCCCCGCGATCATCCGCGAAACCGCCGACACCGACCTCCTGCGCGACGCACTGATCGAGAACCTGCACCGGCAGCAGCTTGACCCCTTGGAAGAGGCCGCCGCTTATCAGCAGCTCCTCGATGATTTCGGGGCCACGCACGAACAGCTTGCCCAGAAGATCGGCCGCTCGCGCCCGCATATTTCCAACACACTCCGGCTGCTTAACCTGCCACCTGCGGTGCAGAAGCGTGTCGCCGCCGGGGTTCTGAGTGCCGGGCACGCCCGCGCCCTGCTGTCGCTGGGCAGCCCGGAGGCCCAGGAGCGTCTGGCGCACCGGATCGTCGCGGAGGGGCTGTCCGTTCGCGCGGTCGAGGAGATCGTCTCCATGGGAGACGAAGACCAGAACCGGCCGCGCCGTCAGCAGGGGGCGAAGCCGGTCGCGCCGGGCCTGCGGGATCTCGCCGACCGTCTCTCCGACGCCCTGGAAACGCGCGTCAAGGTGGAGCTCGGGCGGCGCAAGGGAAAGATCACGGTCGAGTTCGCTTCGCTCGACGACCTGGACCGTATCGTCAAGGCGATGTCGCCCGATCCGGAGCCGGAGGCGCCGGTTCCACCGGCGCTCTCGGGCTGAGCGGCGCTCTCGGGCTGAGCACGCCGGACCCGGCACTCCTCCTGGCCGGCACCGGAATCGGGCCATGGTTCCACGTGAAACCTTCCGGGATGAGCAGTTACCCGCGTCCCCGCGCCGTGCCGCGCTGTGCCGCCCCGGGGTCGCGCTCTGATCAAGCCAGGGTGCCGCGCGATTCGCGCCATGGTTCCACGTGAAACACGAGGGCCGCCCTTACTCGCCGGACGGATGTCCCGCGGCGCTCCGGATGCTGGCGACGAACTGATCGACGTCGGCTTCGGTCGTGTCGAAAGCGGTCATCCAGCGGACCACCGACGCCTGCTCGTCCCAGACGTAGAAGAACCACTCCCGCTGGAGGTCCTTCAGGAACCGAGGATCCACTCCGGCGAAGACCGCGTCGGACTGGACCGGGTAACGAACGTCGACCCCGGGTATGTCCCGTACACCGTCGGCGAGCCGCCGGGCCATTGCGTTCGCGTGAGACGCGTTGCGCCGCCACAGCTCGTCCTCGGTCAGGGCCAGGAATTGCGCAGCTAGGTACCGCATTTTCGACGCCAGCTGGAGTTGCTGCTTCCGTAGGTACGGGACGTCGGCCGCGAGCTCATGGCGCATCACGATGACGGCCTCGGCCCCCATCCCGCCGTTCTTGGTGCCGCCGAAGCTCAGCACATCGGCGCATTCGGCCAGATCGGCCAGCGAGCAATCCAGGAAGGCGGCGGCGTTGGCCAGCCGGGCGCCGTCGATGTACAGGCCCAGATCACTGGCCCGGCAGAATTCCCCGATCTTGCGCAGCTCCTCCAGCGTGTAACAGGTGCCCAGCTCGGTGGTCTGGGTGATCACCACCGCACCCGGTTGCGCCCGGTGGTCGTCGCCGCGCGCGCTGAGCTGCGCTGCGATCATCTCGGGAGTGAGTTTGCCGTCCAGCGCCGGGACCGTCAGGAGCTTCGTGCCGAGAATCTGCTCCGCCGCGCCGCATTCGTCGGTGTTGATGTGCGCCGACTCCGCGCAGATGACTGCCTCATGCCGGCGCAGCAGCAGGCTCAGCCCGAGGATGTTGGCGGCGCTCCCGTTGAAGACCAGGAACACATCGCCGTCCGCGCGGAAGGCGCGGCGCAGTTCCGAGGTCGCGCGCCTGGTCCACTCGTCGTCTCCATACGCCACCGCGTCGCCATGGTTCGCATCGACGACGGCCCGCAGGACCGCCTCGTGCGTAACCGCGTGATTATCGCTCCCGAAGCTTTTGCGTTCAGCCATGGTCATCCACCCTATGCAGACCGGACGCGGGCGCTACTCCCCGGGCGGTTATCGGAAGCGGGCCATGCGGCTTAATTACCGCGCGCGGCGGCGAGGCGCAGCAACGTCAGGCACGCCGTGCCGAACGCATGCCCGGCGGCGTCCAGCGCCATCGGCAGTGTGCTGGTCTCCGTCATTCCCGGGGACACGTTGACTTCCAGGAAATAGATCTCGCCGGACTCGCTGACGATCAGGTCGGTCCGGGAGATGTCGCGCAGGCCAAGCGCGGAGTGCGCGCTCGCCGCCGCCTTCGCGGCCGCGTCCAGCGCGTCATCGGGCAGCCGGGCCGGTATGTAAAACGCGGTCTGGCCCGCCGTGTACCGGGCCGTGTAGTCGTACTGTCCAGCGGCCGGCACGATTTCCACCGCGGGCAGAGCCTGTGGTCCGTCACCAAGATCGACGACGCTGACGGCGATCTCGGTGCCGTCGATGAGCCGCTCGATCAGCGCCGTATCGCCGTAGGCGAAGCAGCTCACGATCGCGGTGGGAAGCTCGGCCGCGGTACGCACGGGGCTGGCGCCGAGCGACGACCCACCCCGGGCGGGCTTGACGAACAGCGGCAGGCCGAGGCGCGCGATGATGCGGTCGATGACGGCCGTAGCTCCCAGATCGTGGAAGATCTCCCGGGGCAGTGTGACCGACTCGGGCGTCGCGATCCCGACCGCGGCGACCCGTGCCTTGGCCGTGGGCTTGTCGAACGCCCCATGGCACGCGCTGGCTACCGACCCGACATACGGGACCCCGACCAGGGCAAGGATCTCCCTGATGGCGCCGTCCTCCCCGTAACTACCGTGAATAGCAGGGAAGATCGCCGTCGGCGGATCGGCCAGCAGAGCCGGGATCAGTGCCGCGTCCGCGTCCGCGATCCGCGCGTCGACACCCGCCTCTTCCAGTGCGTCGCGGACCCGGCGTCCTGAGCGCAGGGAAACGTCACGCTCAGGCGAGAGGCCGCCTGCGAGCACCACGACATGATCGAGTTCTGTCACCGCAAAAGCCACCGTTACAAATCGCCGGGACCGGGAGTTTCGGGCCCCGCCCGACCGTGCGGGGGCATCGCGCCGAAGGTGGTGCACAGGTCGATCTCCGCCTCGATCACGGAAGCGAGCCGTCGCACGCCTTCCCTGATCCGGTCGGGCGGGGGGAAGCAGTAGGAAAGCCGGAGATGGTCGGTGCCGTCCCCGTCCGCGTAGAAGCCCGTGCCGGGCACGTAAGCCACCCGCGAGGACACCGCCCGCGGCAGCATCGCCTTGGAGTTGATGCCCTCAGGAAGCTGCAGCCAGACGTAGAACCCGCCGGCCGGGGTAGTCCACCGGCAGCCGTCCGGCATCTGCGCGGACAGGGCGTCGAGCAGCGCGTCCCGCCGCTGCCGGTAGATCTCGCGGAAGTCCTTGACCTGCTCCCGCCAGGGCTGGGTGGCCAGGTACTCGCGCACCACGAGCTGGGAAAAGCTCGAGTGGCAGAGAACGGCGGACTCGGCGGCCAGCACGAGCTTGTCACGTATGGCGGGTGGGGCGGCGGCCCAGCCGACCCGTACACCCGGCGCGAAGGTCTTCGAGAACGTGCCGAGGTACACCACGCCCTTGGGATCGTCCGCGCGCAGCGCGCGGATCGGGTCTCCGTCGAAGCCAAGTAGCCCGTATGGGTTGTCCTCGATGATGAGCAGCCCGGCGGCCTGGCAGATCTCGAGAATCCGGGGACGGCGTTCCGCGGCGAGCGTGACGCCGGCCGGGTTCTGGTAGTTCGGCACCGTGTAGAGGAACTTGATCCGGCGGCCCGCCGCCGTGAGCCGCTGGATAGCCTGCTCCAGGGCTTCGGGGATAAGGCCGTTGTCGTCCATCGCCACGTGGACGACCTCGGCCTGATAGGCCGCGAAGGAGCCGAGCGCGCCCACGTAGGAGGGCGCCTCGGCCAGCACCACGTCGCCCGGATCGACGAAGATCCTGGTGATCAGGTCAAGAGCCTGCTGCGAGCCCACCGTCACCACGACGTCGTCCGGGTGGGCCCGGATGCCCTCGAGCGACATGACCTCGCAGATCTTTTCCCGCAGCCCGGTGTCACCCTGTGCGGTGCAGTACTGGAGCGCCACACTGCCGCGTTCGGTGATCAGCTGGCCCACCATGTTCCCGACGACATCGAGCGGGAGGGCGGTTACGTACGGGGATCCGCCGGCCAGGGAGACGATTTCCGGGCGGGCGGTGACGGCGAAGAGGGCCCGGATCTCCGATGCGACCATTCCGCGGGCACGCTCCGCATATTGGTCGAAGTAGGGATCAATCCGTGATCCCTGCGGACGGGAATTCGCGTGCCGTGCGCCCTCGCTCATGGCCTCGTCTCCCAACGATCGGTATCATGCCAGCATAAGGCCGGGAGCACAGTGCCGTTACGTGAAGCTCGCGTGTAAACGCGCACATGCCCCTAGGGACCGGGGGCCATGCGAAACTCTGGGGGCTAAGTGTCGCGCCGACTCGTCAATATCACCCTGGATAACCTCGATGATCTGCCGCCCAGATGCCGTGGCTGCGTGTTCTGGGAATTGGATCCGATTGGCGGCGCGAGAGCCGCTGACGCCGGGGAGCCGGCCCTGGAAAAGGAGTCCTGGGTTTCTTCCGTGCTGCTCGAATGGGGCAGCTGCGGGAAGATCGCCTACGTGGACGGGGCGCCGGCCGGGTACGCGCTGTACGCGCCGCCTCCGTACGTACCGCGGTCGGTGGCCTTCCCGACCAGCCCGGTCAGCGCGGATGCCGTCCTGCTGATGACGGCCCACGTGCTGACCGAATTCTCCAGCGGGGGCCTGGGCCGCATGCTCGTACAGAGCATGGCCAAGGACCTGACCCGGCGCGGGGTCAAGGCGATCGAGGCATTCGGGGTGCATGACTGGGAACCGAATGCGTGCATGCTCCCGGCCGACTATCTGCTCGCGGTCGGCTTCAAGACGGTGCGCCCGCATCATCGCTACCCGCGGCTGCGGCTGGAACTCAAGACCGCCCTGTCCTGGCGAGAGGATGTGGAAGTGGCGCTGGAACGTCTGCTGGGCTCGATGGCGCCCGCCCGGGTCCCGGAACGGGCCCTCCGGCCCGCGTGACGCCATACGCGCAGGCGCCCGGGCGGACATCCAATGTCCGCCCGGGCGCCTGGCGCACTGCGCTGCGGGCCGCCGGTTCAGAGAAACTCGGCGAGTTCCTTGAGCATCGCGGACTTCGGCTTCGCGCCGACGATCTGCTTAACGACCTGGCCGCCGGAGAACACGTTCATCGTGGGGATAGCCATGATCCCGTATTTCTGCGAAATGGTCGGGTTCTCGTCAATGTTGAGCTTGACGACCTCGATCTTGTCGGCGTGCTCGCTGGCGATCTCCTCCAGCACCGGCGCCACCATCCGGCACGGCCCGCACCATTCGGCCCAGTAGTCCACGACTACCGGCTTTTCGCTCTTGAGGACCTCTTCCTCGAAAGTCGCGTCGGTCACAACCTTGGTCGCGCCCAAGCCGTTCACTTCCCTTGCGTTAGATGGATTGCGTGTGTGTTCACGATTCCTGGCCAGCCAGCCAGCGCTCCGCGTCGATGGCGGCGGCACAGCCGGTGCCGGCCGCCGTTACCGCCTGGCGGTAGATGTGGTCGACGACATCACCGCAGGCGAAAACGCCCTCGATGTTGGTCCGCGTGGTGGGGTGCTGGACCAGCAGGTAACCCTCGGGGTTGAGGTCGAGCTGGCCCGTGAACAGCTCGCTGCGCGGGTCGTGGCCGATCGCGACGAAGACCCCGCTCACCTCGACGACCTGCTCCTGACCCGTCCTGACGTTCCGGACCCGCAGGCCGGTCAGCTTGGTGTCGCCGACCGCCTCGAGGATCTCGGTGTCCCAGAGGAACTTGATCTTGGGATTGTCGTACGCGCGATCCTGCATGATCTTGGAGGCGCGGAGGCTGTCGCGCCGGTGGATCACCGTGACCGACCGCGCGAACCGGGTCAGGAACGTGGCCTCCTCCATCGCCGAGTCACCGCCGCCCACGACCGCGATGTCCTGCTCGCGGAAGAAGAACCCGTCACACGTGGCGCACCAGGAGACGCCGTGGCCGGCCAGTGTCTTCTCCCCGGCTATACCCAGCTCGCGGTACTTGGAGCCGGTGGCCACGATGACGGCCTCGGCGAGGTAGGTCTCCTCAGCCGTCCGGACGACCTTGGGCGTCGCGGTCAGGTCGACCGAGACCACGTCGTCGGCGACGAGCTCCGCGCCGAAACGTTCGGCCTGTTTCCGCAGTGAGTCCATGAGTTCTGGGCCGAGCACACCGTCCGGGAAACCGGGAAAGTTCTCGACATCGGTGGTCTGCATCAGCGCGCCGCCCGCAGTGACCGAGCCCTCGAACATGAGCGGCTCGAGCCGCGCGCGTGCCGCGTAGATGGCAGCCGTGTATCCGGCGGGACCGGATCCGATGATGATGACGTTGCGCACGGCGGTCATTTCTTGCTGCCCTTCCTTGACTGGCGTGGGATTCAACCGATCCTAGGGGGCTTTGATTCCCGCAGGCAGTACCGCCGGTAAGAGAGCCGGAACGTGCCCGGTAAGGGGTCGGCGAGCACCGCCCACGGGCTACGGCGAGGCGTTCGCTACCGGCCCAGCGACCCCAGGCCGGAGGCCCGGGTGAGCGGCCGGTGCTGTCGGTGAGTACCGGCCGCGGGTTACGGCGAGCCGCTCGTTACCGCCCAGCGACCCCGGGCCGGAGGCCTGGGTGAGNNCACCGCGCGGGCGCGAAGCGCATGCGGGGGGTTCCGGGGGGCGCCCCCCGGGCCAGCACAGCTAGCCTCCCGCTGGGGGCAGCCGCACGTGCGCAAGGATGTCGTTCTTGTCACCCGAGCAGGCGGGGCCTACCACCCACGCCTGCCCCAGCTGCCCCGCGCCCGGAGCCAGGGCGATGATCGTGGCCGGATGCCCCTGGTAGCGGGCCGCGTCCACGAACGTCGGCGCCACGCCCGGCACCACGCCCTGCACGCACGCCTCCTGCTGCGCCGTGGGCTGGTGCTGGAGCAGTCCTCCGGGCAACCTGTTGGCGCCGATCTGGCCGCTCCTGCCGAGTTCGTTTTCGACCTGCGTGCCCAGGGTTGCGGACTGGTAGTCGGTGCCGGTCGTGACCACCCCGAAGGCGACCCGAGGGGGATGAATGGAGGAAAGGGCGGACGGTGACACGCGGTACGGGCCTGAGCCGCCGCCCCGGAGGCCGTTATTGATACCCCCGCTCGCACCGGGCGGCGTGAAGCCCGACCGGCCGGGCGAGGTCAGCTGCACGATCGTGTACCCGCCCGCCGCGACCAGGCAGACGGCTGCGGCAGCGGCGAAGCCGCGCACCGCCACGGGACTGGTCAGCCAGTTTCTCGGGCGCCCACCCCCGGTTTGTTCGGCACGCGGGAACGGTTCCTGGGCGGCCAGCCGCACCGGTGAGCCGGCCATACCGGAGCGGGCTGCCGCCTCTTCCGCGATGGCCGCGCTGAGCCGCCTGGTCACCGCGGCGGGCATGGTGGCCGACGGAACGAACGCCAGCAGGACACCTACCTCGGACAGTCCGGTACCGACCCGGGCGCACCGCTGGCACCCGGCCAGGTGCGCGTGTATCCGGGCGGCCCGCCTGCCGCTGACCATCCCCGCGCTGAGCTCGGCCAGGACGTCCGCGTCCACATGAGCCGAATGACGCCTCATCCCTCTCCTCCCTGCCCAGGTGAGACGCTGCCAGTCGCAGTACGGTTCCGTGAAAATCCCGCTGTGCGGGGATCTTTTTCTCCGCCGCCAGCGCGCAGGTGTTCCAGGTGCGGAAGCAGCCGGGCGCGGCCACGGGCGCAGCGGCTCTTCACGGTTCCGACCGAGATGTCCAGCACCGCCGCGGCGTCGGCCACGGGATAGCCCAGCATGTCGACGAGGACCAGCGCGGCGCGCTGCTCGGGCGGGATGAGGCGGAGTGCCGCCTCCACGTCCAGGGCGGTGTCACGAACGCTGGCCGGGTCGGTGATCGCCGGTACCCGGCCCTGGGTGGCGAGGAGATCGAGGGCATCCTCGTCTCCCACCGAACTGGCCGCGTGGGCCGCCTTGCGCCGTAGCCGGTCGAGGGAGGCGTTCACGACGATCCGGTGCAGCCAGGTGGTCACGGCCGAGTCGCCGCGGAAGTCGCCGGCCCGGCGGAAGGCGGAGATCATGGCCTCCTGCAGGGCGTCCGCGGCCTCTTCCGGATCGCAGAGGGTACGCACCGCGACCGCCCACAAGCGGTCGCGGTGACGGAGGAACAACTGGCCGAAGGCGTCGGGGTCGCCCTGCAGGTGGCGCTCCAGAAGCTGAGCGTCCGAAAGGTCAGGAAAGCGTCGGTCCTTCACGGCTGCCAGTGGATCTCAGCTGGATCCGCGCACGACCACGTTGTAGACCTGGGCCTCGAACTCGTTCGTGCCGCCGGCCAGCGGCGGCAGGCTGGTGAACCAGATCATCACGTACTGCCCCCTCGCCGGGCTGGTCACGTTGAACGTCGTGATCGTTGCCTTTGCCTGGCTGCCGCTCGCCACCTTGGTGAACCCGTTTTCCGATGACGGGCCGCTCGAATTGCCGATCTCGATGCGCACTGCGGCGCAGCAGGTCGTACCAAACTGGACCTGCAGCTGGCTGAGCCGGATCTGCCGGCCCATGTCCAGGATGAGACCCGAGCCGTTGCGGTAGCCGCCGAAGACCGGGTTGCCGATGTAGAACTGGGAACTCCAGTCGGTGCCGGGGTTGTTGTCGATCGCGGCACCCGCCTGCGAGGGGTTATCGGCCGCGTTCGCGCTGACCGGCGTCAGGGTCGTCGTGGCCGACGCCGGCGCGCTGGCCGACGCGCTGCGCCCACCCCCGGCCCGCGTGGGCGTCCCCTTCTTGGTGTGCAGGACCGACCAGGCCACGGCGGTGACGGCGGCGAGCACGAGCACCACTACCAGGCTGATGAGGGCTTTGGCCGTCGCGCTGCGCGGGCGGGGGGCAGCGCCGCCCCGGCTGGCGGGTCGCCGCTCCGCCCTCTGACGCTGGCGGCGGGGTGCTTCTGGCCGCGGAGCCTTCTGGTTGCCGTACCGTGCGGTACGGGCGGTTTCGGATCCCCGGCCGATCCGCGCCGTGTTTTCGTAGGGCGACGGGGTGGGCAGAGCGCGCGGGGCGACGCGGATGAGCGCATCGGCGAACTCGATCGGTGTCGTGATGGCTGATCCGTTACGGCTGTGCCGCTGGAACAGCGCCTGGCAGATGATCGAATCGATAGTGGCGGGAACGCCCGCGGACACCTGGCGGGGACTGCAGGGGGCGCCGTCCACCATCGGTGCGGGCGGCAAGGATGTCGACCCGGATCCGGGCCAGTAACCCGTCACCGCCGCGTACATGAGCCAGGCGAGTTGCCGGGTGTCGGTGAGGATCCGGTCCTCGGCGGAGTCGACTTCGGCACCGACCCCGGCGATGGCCGCGTCCATGCCGAGCCCGGTGATCTTCACACCGCCGCCCGAGGTCCACCGCAGCGACCCGGGAACGAGCCGCAGATGCGCGAGTCCAGCGGCGTGTGCGGCGGATATCGCCTGCGCGGCCTCGGCGACGATCGTGGCCGCCCAGGCGGGGTCCAGCGGCCCATCACTGAGCATGTCGGTGAGCGATTCGCCCGCGACCCATTCCATGACGATGTAGGCGCGGTCACCCGAGTCGTCGACGTCGAACACCTGAGACAGGCGTGAGTCGTTCATCCGGCTCGCCGCCCGCGCGGCCGTAACCGCTTCCCGGACGCGGGGAAAGGTCTCCGTGAACATCAGGACGGAGACGGCACGCGCCAGGATTTCGTCGATGGCCTTCCACAGCGCCCAGCCATCGCCCGCGTCGACCTGGTCTTCGAGGCGGTAGCGGCCTGCTAGCCGGGTCCCCGGCTCAGAGGTGTAGGTGCTCATGCATTACCCGTCAAGAGCGGGACAGGCTCTCGACCCTCCTTCCGGGCCCCGGTTCCGTAGGCGGAGTTACCGCCGGCGCTGCCGTAGGTAGTCACAATGGTAAGACGCTTTGTCCTCTCACCGGGGCTACGAGAGAGCAGCCCCGTGTAAACCGTTATACGCGATTGCCGTCCATGTCTCACCTATGATCCCACCTCTGCGGTCTCGTTCCCAGTAGGGTCACCGGCTTGACATGGGCCGGACATCCGCCGGCCGCCTGGGCCGCCGGTGCCGCGCCGTCCGGTGAACCGGGCGGATCGCCGGAAAGCCGGCGGCGCCGGCACTCGCGGCCTCAGGCGCGGCGGCCGAACCGGCCGCCGACCATGCGCATGAGCTGGCTCAGCTCGTCCAGCCGGAGTGCCTTGGCCACGGCGAAGTAGAGCAGCAGAGCGCCGCCGCCCCCGACGAGGACGGTAATAAATCCGTAAACAGCGCCGGGGTGGACGACCACGCCTACCGCGGCACTGACCGCGATGACGAAGACGAGCGCGGGGATCGTGGCCACGTGCATGCGGACCAGGCTGCGCGTGACCACGCGGCCGTCCAGGCTGCCGACGCGGCGGTTCAGCAGCCGCCATGCGATCACGGCGCTGAAGACGCTGGTGATTCCGTAGACGATGGCCATGCCGACGACGACCTGCCCGGCCGGCAGGGTCGCGGCCACGATGAGGTTCCCGATCACGGTGGCGATCATCGTCAGGAAGCCGATGATGGCCGGGGTGCGGCTGTCGTGCACGGCGTAGAACACGCGCAGCAGGAGCTGGAAGATGACGAACGGCACGAGCCCGAGGGAGAAGGCCGCGAACGCCTCCCCGATGTACCGTGCGTCCGGGACCGATGTGCTGCCGTGGGCGAACAGGAACTCCGACAGGGCCGGCCCGAGTACGGCCAGCAGCAGGGCGGCGGGCACGAGGATGACCGATGACAGCCGGATGCTGGCGGAGAAGTCGTCACGCACCAGCCCGAATTTGCCCTCAGCGGCGTGCTTGCTCATCCTGGGCAGCAGCGCCGTGGTCACCGACACGCCGATGATGGCGTACGGCAGCAGGAACAGCGCGTACGAGTAGTTGTAGGCGGAGACGCCGGCGTCGGGCACATGCACGCTCGCCGCGTTGGCCAGCCTCGTCGTCACGACGAAGGTGATCTGCGTGGACACGACATAGCCCAGCATCCAGATCGCCATCCGCCCGATCTCCGCCAGTTCCTCGCGGCGGAAGTCGAACCGCGGGTGCCATCGGAAGCCGACCTTGCGCATCGCCGGGATCAGGGCGACGGTCTGGACGACGATGCCCAGTGTCGTCCCGATCCCGAGCAGCAGAACGCCGCCGCCGGACACGTTGCCGGCGTTCCTGTGCAGCCCGATGGTGACCACGAAGAGCAGGCCGACCACGATCACGATGACGTTGTTGATGATCGGCGTCCACATCGGCGCGGCGAAACTGTTCCTGGTGTTCAGGATCGCGCCGATCAGCGAGCTCAGCCCGTAGAAGAAGATCTGCGGGATGAAGAAGTACGCGAAGACGACCATCAGCGTGTGCTCGGTGCCGTGCACCGAGGCCGCGTAGAGCTCCACGAGCAGCCCGGCCGCGATCGTCGCCACCACCGTGACGATGCCCAGGGCCGCCACGGCGAGGGTAAAGATCCGCTGGTTGTAGGCTTCGCCACGGTCCCGGTGCTCGCTGGCCGCCTTCACCAGCAGCGGCACCACCACGCTGGTGAGCACGCCGCCGATCATCACGTCATACACCGCGTTCGGCAGGGTGTTGGCGTTGTTGTAGGCGTTCGCGAGGGTGGTGGTGCCGAGCGCGAAGACGAAGACGAAGGTGCGCAGGAACCCGGTGACCCGGGAGATGAGTGTGCCCATGGCCATCGAGCGGGTCGACTGGGCCAGGGCGCCCCCGGCGGCTGGCCGCTCCCGGGGGACGACCGGCAGTTCGTAGACCGTCTCCGCCAGCGCGTCCGCGTCGTAGGAGCCGGCCACCCGGTACGCATCGGCGACGAAGGTGCCCTGCGGCTGGTAGATCGGGATCGGCTGGGTCAGCTCACCGGGTGGGACGCCGTAACCCTGGGCCGAGGGCCGCCGCGGGGGCACGGGGCGGGACGGCCCTGCGGGCGGCCTCGGTGGCTGGCTGCGGCCCGCCTGGTCCCCGCCTGGCCCGGGCCGGGAATCGCCCCCCAGGAAAGGCCGGCCCGAGGAAGGCTGGCCCGAGGAAGGCCGGAAGGCGTCGTCCCACCAGGCTCGCTCGCCGTGATCCTGGTCGGCGCCCCCGGGCGGCGGGGCCGCCGGACGCCGTGGAGGCCCGGCCGGAGGCGGAGCCTGACGCCAGGCGTCCTGGCCGCTGGCCGGCTGCGGCCGGTTTCCGGTGCGGGGGCTCAGCCCCTGGTCGCGGGGCCGCTCCCCGGGCTCTTGCCGGGCACGGGGGTTCCTGTTCCGGTACGCCTCGGTGGGCGCGTCCGGCTCACGTCTGCTCTGCTCCGGCCGCTGGTCCGGGCCGCTCCAGGTGACCGGGCTCCGGTAGGTCTGCGCCGGCGGGGGCGCGCCGGGCGTGGTGCGCCCGGCGCGCCACTGGTCGTCGTCCTGGCCGTCACGGTCCGTACCGTTTGTGCTTTCCCGTCCGCCGTACCCCGGCCCTGGTCCGTAGCGGGGGTGGCCGCCCGGGTCCCGGCGGTCCGGATAGCCCCGCTGGTCCCCGTATCCGGTCCTGTCCCG
>PLRW01000142.1 GCA_003164955.1 Actinomycetota bacterium | reverse complement strand
CGTTCAACTTCCCGCTGCTGATGGCCGCGTGGAAGCTCGCGCCCGCGCTGGCGGCCGGGAACTGTTCGGTGATAAAGCCGGCCTCGCCGACGCCCTGGTCGATCCTGAAGCTGATGGAGACGATCGAGGACGTGCTGCCGCCGGGCGTGATCAATGTGGTCAACGGGCCCGGCGGCCAAATCGGCAAGGCCCTGGCGACCAACCCGCGGATCGCCAAGATAAGCTTCACCGGCGAGACGGTCACCGGCCGGCTGATCATGCAATATGCCGCGCAGAACCTGATCCCCTCCACCGTGGAGCTCGGCGGGAAGTCACCGAACATCTTTTTCGGCGACGTGATGGCCCGCGATGACGAGTTCCTCGACAAGGCCATCGAGGGCCTGGTGCTGTATGCGTTCAACAAGGGCGAGGTGTGTACCTGCCCGTCGCGTGCGCTGATCCAGGAAGATATTTACGACGAGTTCATGGCCCGCTGCCTGGACCGAATCGCCGCGATCAAGCAGGGCAACCCGCTGGACACCGAGACCCAGCTCGGCCCGCAGGTATCGGCGGACCAGCTGGAGAAGATCGCCTCGTACGTCCAGATCGGCCGGGACGAGGGCGCGGAGGTGCTCACCGGCGGCGAGCGCGCGGCGGTCGGCGGCGAGTTCGCGGACGGCTACTACTTCCAGCCGACCGTCCTGCGGGGCGACAACAAGATGCGGGTGTTCCAGGAGGAGATCTTCGGCCCGGTCCTGGCGGCCACCACGTTCCGCAACGACGCTGAGGCCCTGGCGATCGCCAACGACACCCTGTACGGCCTCGGCGCGGGCGTGTGGACCCGCGATGGCACCCGCGCTTACCAGATGGGGCGCGCGATCAAGGCCGGCCGGGTCTGGACGAACTGCTACCACCAGTACCCAGCCGGCGCGGCGTTCGGCGGATACAAGATCTCCGGCATCGGCCGGGAGAACCACCGGATGATGCTGGATCACTACAGCCAGACGAAGAACCTGCTCGTCAGCTACAGCACCAAGCCGCTCGGCCTGTTCTGAGATCACGATGTCCCAGACGGTACCTGACCGTGTAACGGCCACCCCGGCGGCACGCGAGGCGATCGCTCGCCTGCGCGCCGCCGAGGGCAGGCCGGTGATGTTCGCCCAGTCCGGCGGGTGCTGCGCGGGCAGCACCCCGATGTGCTACCCCGGCGGGGAGCTCATCGTAGGGGACGCTGACGTGCTGCTCGGCGAGATCGACGGCTGCCTGTTCTACATCGACCGGCGGCTGGACGAGGCCTGGCACCAGGACCAGTTCATCCTGGACGTCGCAGCGGGCGAGCCCGAGGGCTTCTCCCTTCCGGCCGGCGACAACCTGCACTTCGTTACCCGTACGCCCGCCTGCGCACCGCCCGCGGCGCGCGCCGCGGGCGGTTAGCCGCAATCGGGCGCTAGCCGGGCGAGGCACGGCGGCGGGGCGGCATCCGGATGCCGCCCCGCCCAAGAGTGCGGCATTGTCAAGCGCAATGCCGGTCCAGTCCGGAAGGAAGGCGATCCGGAAAGGATCCGGCTGCTGGCCGGTCACCTGCCCGGCGACCGGGACCCCGGCCCGTATGGCCTACGGTCCTCGCGTACCGGCGCTGATCCCGGCATCGTGAACGGGCCCGCAAGAAGACCACGCCGAAGAAGAACGCCGTAAAGCAGACAGGTTAAACGGTGAGCTTAGGTGACCTTTTTGATAGGCCTCCCGGAACTCAGAATTCGAATACCAATCGGGCCGGGACCTGTCCGGAGAGCACCTGGTCGATGCAGGCGTTGACGTCTTCGATCCGGCGGACATCGGCGATGACCCGGGTGCGGCCCGCGGCGTGCAGCTCGAATACCTCCGCGACGTCAAGCCGCGTGCCGACGATCGAGCCGATGACCGAAATGCCTTTGAGCACCGTCTCGAATATCGGGAGCTCGAGCGCGTTATCCTTCGGCAGTGCGACAAGCACCAGGCGGCCGCCGCGCTTGAGAGAGTCGAAGGCCTGGCGCATCGCCACGGGGGCCACCGCCACTGAGATGGCGGCGTCCGCGCCGCCCAGCGCCTGAATCGCCGCGACCGGGTCGCTGGTCCGGGCGTTGACCGTATGGTCGGCGCCAAGCTTGGTGGCCAGGTCAAGCTTGGCTTCTTCCAGATCGACCGCGACGACCGTGGCCCCCGCGATCTTCGCGTACTGCACCGCCAAGTGACCCAGACCCCCGACGCCGAACACCGCGACGAGATCGGAGGACCTGGCACCAGAAACCTTGACCGCCTTGTACGTCGTGACTCCTGCGCAGCTCAACGGCGCCGCCTCGAACGAGGAAATTCCTGCGGGCACGGGCACCACGAAAGCACTGGAGGCGACCGCGTACTCCGCGTAGGCGCCGTCGATCGTGTAGCCGCTCATCTCCTGGCTTTCGCACAATGTCTCATGGCCGGAGACGCAGAACTCGCAGTACCCGCACGCCCATCCGAGCCACGCGATCGCCACCCGCTGCCCGACCCGGCTCTGGGCTACATCGGCGCCAACCCCCTCAATGATTCCGACGCCTTCGTGACCCGGGATTAAGGGCAGCGTCGGCTTGATCGGCCAGTCACCACGCGCGGCATGAATGTCCGTATGGCATAGGCCGCAGACCTCGATCCGCACCAGCACCTGCCCTGGCCCAGGCACCGGCACCGGCACGTCGCGAATCTGCAGCGGTTCGGTGAACGACGTAACGACAGCAGCTTTCATCGTACTAACTCCCAACCTCGGCGTGGCCGCACTGCCATGCGCCCTGTCGGTAAACATCCAGGCCCTTCGCCCCATGCGTTAGGGCAATTCGGCCTTGCAAGCCGGGGGCTTTTGTCCCCCGGCACGACCGGTCAAGGGCACCCGCGGTCCCGGAAACAGCACAGGTAGAAACAGGTCTTCATCCGCCGTCCCATCCGGCCTTCCGGGATCCGGGTTCCCGCTTGCCGGCGAGTGCGGCAGCGCCGTGGGGCTAGTGTCCAGCACTTACACCTACGCAGGCGCGCACATCGCTGCCTGGCTGGTCAACAACCGCGGGTAGCGTCCGCCGCGAAGGCGCAGACCGCTAAAGGAGCCATCGCGCGGGTACCGTTCGGTGATGGCCAGTGACAACGCCGCTCGCGGCCGGCGTAAAACTCTCGGGGCAGGGGGCTCACCGGCACCACCTGAGCTGAAGGGCCCCCAGGCACCGCCCGAGGCGGAGCTTCCCCCGACGCCACCGGGTGCGGAACAGCCCCGGCGATACCGCCCGAAGCTGCGGTACGAGCTCATCGGCTGCGGGCTGCACGGGCATGAACTGGTCGGCACCGACGCGGCTGACGTACGAGAGCAGGACAGCCTGTTCGCCCGGGAGATGGACGGGCTGCGCTGGTACCGGTGCATGCGCTGTGACTCCTGGATACCGCTGAGCCCGCCCAGCCAGCCCGCGGTCCAGTACCCGCCGGAGCGGGAAGACATCACCCTGCCGTTGCGCGGCCGCCCGCTGCGGGACCGTTACGCGCTGCGCCTGATCGCCCTGGATCGGATCATTCACTTCCTGGTGCTGTCCGCGCTGGCTGCGGCGCTGCTCCTGTTCGCGAACGACAAGGCCACGCTGAACAGCGAGTTCACCCGGATCCTCAAGGAGCTGCAGGGCGGAGTCGGAGGGCCGGTCAATGACACCAACCACGGGCTACTGCACGACCTGGAGCGGCTGTTCGCCCTGACTACGACCAACCTCTACCTGCTCGGGGCCGGGGTGGCGGCGTACGCCGCGCTGGAAGGCGTCGAGGCGATCGGGCTGTGGCTCGGGAAGCGGTGGGCCGAGTACCTGACGTTTGTCGCCACCGTGGTCTTTGTGCCGTACGAGATCTATGAGCTGACCAAGGGCATCTCGGCGCTGAAGATCGTCACCCTGGTCATCAACCTGGTCATCGTGGTCTACCTGGTATACGCGAAGCGGCTGTTCGGCGTGCACGGCGGAGGCAGAGCCGAACGGGCCGTGCGGCAGCGGGACACCGGCTGGGAAGCTATCGAGCGGGCGACGCCGGAGCCCCGGCAAACCCCGGCCGCCGCGCCGTCCGCCACAGCCAACCCGTTCACCAC
>PLRW01000175.1 GCA_003164955.1 Actinomycetota bacterium | reverse complement strand
CACCGGGCCAAGAAAGCCACCGGGCTGGAACGGCGGGTGAGCGCGAATCCGCTTCCGGCACCCCCATTCACCGTTGCCTCCAGTGAGACATCCCTGCCTGTAGGGAGAGGTAGTGACGAAGTCACGGACTTGGTTCGCCGCAGCCCTCACGCTGACCGTAGCCGTAGCCCTAGCCGTAGCCGCTTGCGGCGGCGGAGGCGGGGTTTCGGCCAGCACCGCGACCAGCGCCTACGGCCCGATTAGCATCTGGTATTCCAACAACGCCCAGGAGGTCGCCTGGGGCGAGCAGATGGTCGCTTCCTGGAACAAACTCCACCCGGGTCAGCAGGTCACCGGGGAGCAGATCCCTTCCGGCCAGTCGTCGGAGGAGGTCATCGGGGCCGCGATCACGGCGGGCACCGAGCCGTGCCTCATCTACAACACCTCTCCGGCATCGGTGCCGGACTTCGAGAAGCAGGGCGGCCTGGTGCCGCTCAACGACTTCCCCGGCGGTGCCGCCTACATCGAGGCGCGCACCGGACCCGGCGCCAGCGTGTACAAGTCGCCGGACGGCAAGTACTACCAGCTGCCGTGGAAATCGAACCCCGTGATGATCTTCTACAACAAGAAGGAATTCGCCAAGGCCGGTATCAGCACCACCAACCCGCCACTGAGGACCTACAGCCAGTTCCTGGCCACCGCCAAAAAGCTGGTGTCTTCGGGTGCGGCGAAGTACGCCATCTACCCGTCGCCGTCGAGTGAGTTCTTCGAGGCCTGGTACGACTTCTACCCGCTGTATGCGGCCGAGAGCGGCGGGCAGGAGCTGGTCGAGAACAACAAGGCAACGTTCGACTCGGCCGCCGGCCAGGCGGTCGCCGGATTCTGGCGGCAGTTGTATGCCCGGAACCTGGCCGGCGACGAAAGCTACAACGGTGACCCGTTCGCCGACGGCACCGCGGCGATGGCCATCGTCGGGCCGTGGGCCATTGCCGATTACCAGGGCGTGGTCGACTGGGGTGTGGTGCCCCTGCCGACCTCGCAGGGCAACTCCCTGGACACGATTGCGACATTCAGTGACGCCAAGAACGTCGCCATGTACGCCTCCTGCAAGAACCGCGGGACCGCGTGGAACTTCCTCAAGTACTCCACGAGCCTCGCGGAGGACGGCAAGTTGCTGGACATGACCGGGCAGATGCCGATGCGCCAGGGGATACAGCAGCTTTACGCGTCCTATTTCAAGGCGAACCCGGCGTACAAAGAGTTCGCGGCGGAGGCGGCTCACGTGATCGAGGTGCCCATCGTCCCGAACTCGGTCGAGATCTGGCAGGCCTTCCGTAATGACTGGTCGGAATCGGTCATCTTCGGCCAGGAGAGGCCCGGCCAGGCGCTGGCCGCCGCCGCGTCGCAGATCAATCAGCTTGTGACAGGGAACGGTGAGCCATGACCAGCGCAGCGGCCCCCGGGAAGCACAGGTCCGGGGCGACCGAGCCAATGGCGACCGAGCCAATGGTGAGACGGTTCGGGCGCGCCGTGCTCGGCCGCCAGCCCATCGGGATGATCTTCGGCGCGCCGTACCTGCTGTTCATCGTGGTGCTGTTCGCCTACCCGCTGGGCCTGGCGGTGTACATGTCCTTCCACCGCTATTTCTTCACCGCGCCCGGAGTGAGCGTGCCCCGGCCGTTCGTCGGCCTGTCCAACTACGCAGCCGTGTTCAGCGACCCCGCGGTCCGCCAGTCATTCCTCAACCTGCTGATCTTCCTGGTCATCAACGTGCCGTTCACGGTGGTGCTGTCGCTGCTGCTGGCCACCGCGCTCAACGCGGCGATCCCGTTCCGCGCCTTCTTCCGGACCAGCTTCCTCGCGCCGTACGTGACGGCCAGCGTGGCGATGATCGGCGTATGGCTGTTCATGTTCAGCTCCGGCGGAATTGTCAACAGCGCGCTCGGGCCCCTGGCGCCGGTTCCGTCCTGGCTGGTCAACCAGAAATGGGCGATGCCGTCGATCGCGATATACGTCACGTGGAAAGGGCTCGGTTTCTACATCCTGCTGTACCTGGCCGCGTTGCAGGCAGTTCCGAAGGAACTGTACGAGGCCGCGGTGATGGACGGGGCGTCCTGGTGGCACCGGCTCCTGTCCGTGACCGTCCCCGGCGTCCGGCAGGTGACCACGCTGGTCACCCTGCTGGCGGTCATTACCGGCGCGAACCTGTTCACCGAGCCATACCTGCTGACCGGCGGCGGCGGCCCGAACGGCAAGTCCGCCTCGCCGGTGCTGCTGATCTACCAGACCGGCATCGAGCAAAACCACCCGGACTTCGCCTCGGCCCTCGGGATCATCCTGGTCATCGGGGTGCTCCTGATCGCCGGTATCCAGCAGCTGGTGCAAAGGAGACAGGCATGACCCAGATGGCCCGCGCCACGTCCGAGGTCGCCGGGGGATCGGACCGTGCCATGGCGATCGAACCGCGGGCCTCGCGTTCGTGGTGGCGTCTGATTGTGCTGCTCTTCGGGGCGCTGGTGTTCATCTTCCCGTTCTATTACATGATCGTCGGCTCGTTGCAGAAGACGGAGAACACCTCGCCGAGCGGCGCACTGCCGAACCCGGGCAACATGACGCTGCATAATTACGGCCAGATCAACGCGGCCATAGGCCTGGGCAAGGCGATCATCAACTCCGGCATCTTCACCGGTGGCGTCCTGCTGGCCACCATCGTGTTCGGTGTGCTGGCCGGATACGCGCTGGCGCGACTGAGCTTCCGCGGCCGCGGCCTGCTGTTCGCCTTGACGCTGCTGGTGCTGACGGTCCCATTCCAGTTGCTGATCGTTCCGTTGTACGTGCTCATCGCGCGCAACTACGGGCTCGCCAACTCCTACCTCGGGATGATCGCGCCGTTTGCGATCAATTCCGTTGCTGTGCTCATCTTCCGGCAGTACTTCCTGCAACTGCCGGCCGAGATGTTCGACGCCGCCCGGATGGACGGCGCGAGCGAACTGCGGATCCTGAGGCACATCGCGATCCCGCTGGTTCGCCCCGCGCTGCTCACCGCCATGCTGCTGACCTTTATCGGGCCGTGGAACGAGTTCCTGTGGCCGTTCCTGATCACCAAGGAGCAGAGCCTGCAGCCGCTCGCGGTCGCCATGGCCAACTACATCGACAACGTGGCGGCGACCGCGGCGAATCCGTACGGCGCGATCCTGGCCGGAGCGTGCGTGCTGGCCGCGCCCGCGGTCGCATTGATCATCGCGTTCCAGCGGTACTTCGTGTCCACCAATATCGGCTCCGGCGTGAAAGGCTGACCATGGCGCGCGCCGTCATCACGGACGTGCCCTACCGGCTGACCCGGCTGGGCGTGATCATGTCCGCCGACCCGGAGGCCGCCTTCGAGGCCGAGGGCGTGCTCAACCCGGCCAGCGGGCGCAGCCCGGACGGCAGGCTGTGGCTGCTGCCGCGACTGGTCGCGGCGGGAAACGTGTCCCGGGTCGGCATCGCGGAGGTCCTGGTGCGTGACGGCCGCCCGGCCGGGGTGCGGCGCGACGGCGTCGTCCTCGCCCCCGATGCCGGCTGGGAGAGATCCCATGACCATGCCGGGGTCGAGGACCCGCGCACGACCTGGATCGCCGGCCTCGGCGTGCATGTCATGAGTTACGTGGCCTTCGGGCCGCTGGGGCCCAGGCCGGCCCTGGCCGTGTCCGGCGACCTGCGCACCTGGCGGCGCCTGGGCCCGGTGCACTTCGAGTACCAGCCCGAGCTGGATGCCGATCTGAACCTGTTCCCGAACAAGGACGTCGTGTACTTCCCCGAAGCGATCCCCGGCCCGGACGGCCGCCTCGCGTACGCCATGCTGCACCGCCCGATGTGGGACCTCGGGGCGATCATCGGCGGTAGCGACATCTACCGGCCGGCCGGCCTGGACGACCCGCGGCCGGGGATCTGGATTTCCTACACGCCGGTCGACGAGGTGCGTGACGACGTGCGGGCGCTCACCCATGTCCGGTCGCACCGGCTCGTCGCGCTATCCGAGTACGAATACGAGGCCGTCCAGATCGGGGCCGGCCCGCCGCCGATACGCGTCGGGGAGGGATGGCTGCTCATCCATCACGGCGTCTCGGGAACACTGGCTGCGGGATGGAATCGGCAGCGCAACGCGCGGTACTGCGCCGGCGCGATGCTGCTCGACCCGGGCGATCCCGGCACCGTCCTGGCCCGCACGACCAGCCCGCTGCTCGAACCGCTGGTCACCGAGGAACGCGACGGCACCGTACCCAACGTGGTGTTCCCGACGGCCATCGAAGAGATCGACGGGCAGCGGTTCGTCTTCTACGGAATGGCCGACTCCAGCATCGGGGTTGCCCGCCTGGACAGCGTGGAAGCACCGTGAGCCGCCGACTGGCCGCTGCCGGCCTGCTGATCGCCGCGAGCATCACCATCGCCCCGGGCGCCGCTGCCGCTGCACCCGCGCGACCGGAGCCGGCGGCGTCGGCGCCACTGACCAACCTGGCGCACCTGGACTTCCTCACCACCACGGTCACGCCACCGCCGCAGCCCGGGCACACCACCTACCTGCTCGGCAGCGAGCCCTCGGTCGGAGTGCTCTGGGTCTACGCCAACTACCTGGCTCCCGGTAGCTACCAGGTCACCGGCGGCGGCAGCTATGACGCCGCCAGCAACACCTACGGGCAGGGCGCCTACGACGCCGACGACATCTCCCGCGCCGCGGTCGTCTACCTGCGGCACTGGATGCAATTCGGCGATCAGCACAGCCGCGACGAGGCCTATCAGCTGCTGCGCGGGTTGACCTACCTGCAGACCGCGTCCGGACCGAACGCCGGCAACGTCGTGCTGTGGATGCAGCCCGACGGCAGCCTCAACCCCACCCCCACCCCGGCGGACTCGCCGAATCCCTCCGACTCGGGTGCCTCGTACTGGCTGGCCCGCACCATCTGGGCGCTCGGCGAAGGCTACGCCGACTTCCGCGGCACCGACCCCGCCTTCGCCGCCTTCCTCGGGCAGCGCCTGGATCTGGCCATCGGGGCACTCGACCGGGAAGTGCTGACCAGCTACGGGCAGTACCAGCTCTCGAATGGCCTGCGGGTGCCCGCGTGGCTGATCACCGGCGCCGCCGATGCAAGCTCGGAGGCCGTGCTCGGCCTCGCCGCTTACGTTCAGGCCGGCGGCGGCACCGCCGCCCGCACCGCACTCGCCCAGCTGGCCGACGGCATCGCCGGCATGGGTTCCGGCACCGCGGACACCTGGCCGTACGGCGCGATCCTGCCCTCGGCGACGTCGCGCTCGGAGTGGCATCCCTGGGCCGCGCAGATGGCCACCGCCCTGGCCGGCGCATCCACCGTGCTCAACCAGTCGGCGCTGCTGAGCGCCGCCGTGTCTGACACCGCCGTCTTCACCCCGCACCTACTGACCGCGACCGGGCCAGACAACCTGTGGGGGCCCGCGCCGGTCGACAGCTCGCAGATCGCCTACGGTGCCGGCGCCCGCGTACTGGACCTGCTGGCCGTCGCGACGGCCACCCACTCGTCCGGATTGCAGCAGCTCGCGGGCATCGCGGCCGGCTGGTTCTTCGGCCAGAACCCAGCCGGCACCGCCACCTACAACCCGGCCACCGGAGCCACCGATGACGGGATCAACGCGAACGGCACGGTGAACCTCAACTCCGGCGCCGAATCCACCATCTTCGGGCTGCTCACCATGGAGGCGCTCGATGCCAATCCCGATGTCGCCGCGATCGCCCGCGCCAGCGCCAGCGTGCAATTCCGGGACGGCCAGCAAACCATCGAGGCCGAGGCGGCCAGCCTGACGGGGCCGGCCGAAGTCGTCCAAGCCAACCCGGTCAGTACCGGCGAATCGCAATGGAGCAGTGGCGCTTACGTCCAGCTCGCCACGGGCAGCACCCTGTCCTGGACCATCCCGGCTGACGACCAGCCCCGCCTGGTGCAGGCCGTCGTCAACCGCGTCCCCGGGCCAGGCGCAGCCAGCGACTTCGCGGCGGGCACCGAGCGCCTGGGCGCGGTGCAGTACGGCGGCGGCGGCGCCCAGGGCGTCTCGCCGGCACCGGCCGCGCTGCTGCCGGTCACCCTGCCAGGAATCCTGCCCGCGACGGCGGTCCGGCTGACCGCCAGCACGCTGGGCGGCGCCGGGCAGCTCGACGCGATCCTGCTCACCCCGCTGATCGCAGTCCTTGTCACCACAGGCGACGGGCACAGCGTGGCCCTGCTCAACAGCGAGGCTGACACCCAGGGCGCCCGCACGCTCAACCTGCCCGGCAGCGGCCGCACGGTCGCTACGAGCTACGACCATCAAGGACGCCAATGGCGCGTCACGATCAGCACGGACCCGACCATCACCGTGCCAGTGCCCGCCGGCGGATTCGCCATCGTCACGCGCTAGGCCGCGACCCGCGGGCTGGCCGGAGTACGGAACCAGAGCAAGGAAGGGGCAGGGAGGGGCAATGGCCCAGATTACGCTGGATCACGTCGACAAGGTCTACGCGGGCGGCGTGAAGGCGGTGAACGACCTGAGCCTGGAGATCAGGGACGGCGAGTTCATGGTCCTGGTCGGCCCCTCCGGGTGCGGCAAGTCGACCGCCCTGCGGATGATCGCAGGACTGGAGGAGGTCAGCGGCGGAACCATCCGGGTCGGCGACCGGGTGGTCAATGGCGTGCCGCCCAAGGATCGCGACATGGCGATGGTCTTCCAGAACTATGCCCTCTACCCGCACATGACCGTGGCCCAGAACCTGGCGTTCGGCCTGCGGATGCGCAAGACACCAAAGCAGGAGATCCAGCGCCGCGTCCGCGACGCGGCCAACATTCTTGGCCTGGAGCCGTACCTCGGGCGCAGGCCGACGGCACTGTCCGGCGGCCAGCGCCAGCGCGTGGCCATGGGCAGGGCGATCGTGCGGGAGCCGCAGGTGTTCCTCATGGACGAACCGCTGTCGAACCTCGACGCCAAGCTCCGTGTCAGCATGAGGGCATCGCTCGCGGAGCTACATGAGCGGCTTAGTGTGACCACCGTGTACGTGACGCACGATCAGGTAGAGGCGATGACGCTTGGACACCGTGTCTGCGTGCTCCGAGACGGGATGCTGCAGCAGGTCGACACACCGCAGAACTTGTTTGATCACCCGGTCAACCTGTTCGTCGGCGGTTTCATCGGCTCGCCCTCGATGAATATCGTCAAAGCCGGGGTGATCAGCGGCGACGACGGCCTATCGGTCACGTTCGCCGGACACCGGCTGCCCATCCCCGAGGGCGTGGTGGGCGCCAGTTCGGGCATCGAGGCATACGTCGGCCGCGACGTGATCCTCGGAATCCGGCCGTCCGATTTCGAGGACGCAAGCCTGGCCGAGGAGTCGTGGCCGAAGATGCGCGTCGTGACCCATGTGACCGAGGCACTGGGGAGCGAGGTCCATGTGATCTTTGCCATCGACGCGCCGCCCGTCGAGCATAAGGACGTCGCGGACCTTGCCCCGGGGCAGGAAGAGGACGGGGCGGCGATCCCGCTGTACGAAGGCAAGTCGCTGTGGACGGCGCGGGTTAACGCGCGCAGTCCGGTCCGCGCGGGCGCCCAAATCGAGCTCGGGGTGGATACCCGCAACCTGCACTTCTTTGACCCCGGCAGCGGACTCGCGATCGGCGTCAAGCAAGCGGCCGAGTCGAGGCCCTGAGGATGCGGCGCCCGGAGCGCGGATCCTGTGGGACTCGATTTTCGGCACCCCAGGCAACACCGGCATCCGCGGCACAGCCATTCACCGCACACGGGCGCCGGGCGCCGCGGCCGGGGTCCGGCTAGGCGACACGGGCACCCGGGCAGCGTCGGGCAGTGCCTCGCGGAGCTGCCTGCGGGAGCTGACGCCGAGCTTCGCGAACACCCGCAGATCCGGCGCCGCTCCCACCGCGTGGTCCAGCAGCGCGGTCTTCCCCACCCCCGCTTCGCCGCGCACCACGAGCACGGCGCTGCGCCCGCCACGCACGCCGTTGATCAGCCCGTCCAGCACCTGACGCTCACCGCGCCGCCCGTAATACGGGTGCGCTCAGCGAGCTTGCGCAGCGAGGGAGTGGGGAACTTTCCGGTCAGTGGACCCGGGCCCGCAGGAATTTCCCGAACTGCGGTCCTGGAGTCATTGCCGCTGTACCCGTAGTAAGGACAGTCCCACCCGTTCTCACCGGGGACAACGGACAGCAGATGGCATACCGTGCGTTACCGGGTCTCAGGGATGAGTTTTTGGCTAGTCTGGTCGCTGTCTCAGCCTGCTGGCTGTGCGGGGGAAGGTGGCGGGACGGTCGCGCCGTGGGCCGCGCATCGAGAGGAGCCGGGTGGCCACCACATCGTGGGATCGCCGGGGCGAGGTACGGGCCGTGTTGCGCGCGGTGGTGTCGGATCCCGATTACGGGGTGGCGGCGCTGTCGAGCCCGCAGATGATGTCCGGGCTGCTGAAGGATCTGCTGCCGGATGCGCCGCGGGAGGCGGGCGTGCTGGTCGCCGCCGCGGAGGCGCGTCTGGCCGATGTGCTTCGTGATCACCGGGTGCAGGGCATGGACGCGGGGACCGCCTGCGCGCTGGCGGAGCGGACCTTCGCGGCCCGGACGGCGTTTACGCCGGAGGCGTGCCGGTGGGTGGTCGGTGAGCTTGCGGCAGCGGTCGGCTTCGAGGAGAGCGGCGAGGTTGCGGCGGCCGCCCCGGCGGACTGGCCGCCGCCGCGGGCGGTGCCACCTTCGCCGGGTGTCCCGCGCAGGACCGCGCCGGGTGTCCCGCGCAGGACCGCGCCCCCGCAGGGCGGGGCGCCCGGAACCGAGCCGGCTCGTGACGGGCAGCCGACCATAACGGCCGCTGGCCCAGCGGGCCCGGCGGCGGGGCTGGCAGCGCCAGCGGGACAGGCTGACGCGGCGGGCCAGGCTGAGGCGGTGGGTCCTGCGGCCACTCCCGGCCGCCACCGCGTGGCCGGCCGGAGGAAGATCCTGACGTCGTGGGCCGCGGGCATCGCCGTCGTGGCCGTGGTGGCCGTTGGGCTGATCTGGTATTTCGCCGCGTCTGCGGTCCCGACCCAGTCTGCAGTGTCTGGGCCCCAGGGCACCGTGTACGCGGGCGACAGGTACGGCTTCAAAACCCCCTCCGCGGTCGCCGTCGGCGGCGGTCATGTCTGGGTCGCCAATTCCGGCACGGTTATCGAGGTGGATGCCAGCACCGGCCGCTGGGTGCAGACGCGGTCATACGGCGAGTACGGCATCATGAGCAATGCCGCGATCACCTCCGACGGCACCGATGTGTGGGAGGCCAACGCCAACGCCAACCAGGTGACCGAGCTAGATGCCCGCACCGGCGGCTGGATCCGGACCCTGACGGGCGGGAGCTACGGCTTCGATTACCCGGCTGCGATCGCTGTCGGCGGCGGCCACGTGTGGGTCGCCAACTCCAACGCCGACTCTGTGACGGAGCTGGACGCCGGCACCGGCCGCTGGGTGCAGACCCTGTCGGGCGGAAGCTACGGCTTCGCTGGCCCGACCGGGATCGCCGTTTACGGCGGCCACGTCTGGATCAGCAACTCCGCCGCCAAAGTCGGTCACGGCGGCTCGGTGACGGAGCTGGACGCCGGCACCGGCCGCTGGATGCGGACCCTGTCGGGCGGGAGCTACGGCTTCAGCGGCTCGAACGCGATCGCGGCCGGCGACGGCGACGTCTGGGTCGCCAACATCAGGGGCTTCTCCGTGACGGAGCTGGACGCCAGCACCGGGCAATGGGTGCGGACCCTGGGCGCAGGCGACCTGACACCGGTCACATTCGCCCTTGACGGTGCTGACGTCTGGGTCCTCAACGGCGATAACGGTGTCGGGGCAGGGTCGGTAACCGAGCTGGATGCCAGCACCGGCCGCGTGGTGCGGACCCTGAGAGGCGAGGGATATAGCACTCCTTCAGCTCTCGCCGTCGATGGCGGCAGCCTCTGGGTCGCCAGCTTGTACTACAAGGGCCCCAAAATCAGCCCGGCGACGACGGCGGTGCCGACCCTGACGGAGGTGCCGACCGGATGACGAGCGCAGTCGCCGCCGGTGCCGAGACGTCCCAGATCCTGATGCCGGGGGGCGGGGTGGCCAGGCGGCCACTGCACTTCATCGTGATGGCCGACTGCTCCGGCTCGATGAAGGGGGAGAAGATGCAGGCGCTCAATTACGCGCTGCGCTCGATGCTCCCTCATCTCCTCTCGTGGGAGGGCGATCAGCTTCAGGCCCAGCTGCTCATCCGGGTCCTTGCCTTCGCGACCAGGCCGCGCTGGCACGTTCCCGATCCGGCGCCCGTGGCCGCCCTGAGCNNCCATCGCCGAGGTGCTGGGGCCGGGCCGGCTGGAGCGCCGCGCGCTGCGCCCGGCCATCCTGCTGATCACCGACGGCCAGCCCACCGATCCTTCCGGAGGCTTTGAGTCCGGGCTGGCCGCGCTTTTGGGCTCGGCGGCGGGGCGTTCGTCGTTGCGCCTGGCCGTGGCCGTCGGGCGGGATGCCAATTCCGCGCCCCTCAACCGGTTCCGCAGCCCGGACGCCCCGGTCCTGGTCGCGGAGAGCATCGACGACATCGTGGACAGGCTGGTGACCGCGTCCATCGCGGTCTCCCGCATGTCCGAGGTGGGAGCCGACCGGAGCGCCCTCGCCGAGCGGCTCTTGCAGCCAGATCCTGATCCCGGGACCGGCCTCCTCGACGATTCGATCCTGTGACATCTCTCCCATGAACACTCCACCCCCCGGCGTGCGGGATCAGCCGGCGGCCTGGCGGGTCCTGACGGCCACGGAGCGTGGAGCGGCCCACGTCGCCACAGGACTGCCCAACCAGGATGCGGTGGCGGCTTCCCCCATCGCGCCCCATGGCGCCGCTGCGGCCGTCGCCGACGGGCACGGCCACCCACGTCACTTCCGGAGCTCGCGCGGTTCACGTCTGGCGGTGACGGTTGCGTATGAGGCTGCGCAGGAGCTGACGGACCGTCTGGATCGCTTCACGGCGGTCGGCCAGATTGAGCGCGAGACCCGGACGGTGCTGGTGCCCGCCATCGCCGAACGGTGGCGGGCGGCCGTTTCCCAGGATCTCGGCGCTGAGCCGTTCACGCCCGCGCAGGAGAGTTCGCGCGCCGCCGCCGGGGACGATGCTGTGATCGCCTACGGATCGACGCTGCTGCTCGCGGTCGTGTGGCGGCAGTGGCTCGTGCTCGCGCAGATCGGTGACGGCGACATCGTCGCCATCAGGTCCGACGGGGGCGCGCTGCTGCCCGTGCCCGGTGATCCTGTGCTCGACGGACGGCAGACGACGAGCCTGTGCGGCCCCCGCGCCGTGGACGAATTCAGGGTCGCCATCGTGGACCTCTCCTGCACCGCCCTGCTGGGCGTGATGCTCGCCACCGACGGGTACGGCAACGCCCAGCTGGCTGACCCCTGGCCCGGGGTCTTCAGCCGGGACCTGTCTGAGCTGCTGCGCAGCTGCGATCCGGAGTCGCTGGCGGACCAGCTTCCGGTTTGGGCGGGTCGCTGCGCGTCGGCGGAGGGGAGCGGCGACGACACCAGCATCGCGCTCTTGCTCGCGCCGGACAGCCCACTGCCCCATCGAGATGACCAGCGGGCAGCGACGGAGCGGGCGCGATGAGCGGAGGCCGGCTATCCCTGCAAGGCCGTGAGCTCCGCATGGCCCGGGCCAGTACGCTCGTGTCGGTTGGCAGGCGCCTCGGTGAAGGCGGCCAGGGGGTGGTCCACGAGGCAGCGATGGGCAGTGCCCCCTGCGTCGTCAAGTGGTACCGCCCCAATCAGCCCGCCGATCTGCGCCGGGCGATAGCCAGGCTGGCCGAGCGGGAACGGCCGCATCCGGCCTTCGTCTGGCCGATCGATCTCGTGGTGAGCGATGAGATACCGGGGTTCGGTTACGTCATGCCGCGGCTCGAGCCAGGCTTCGGCTCGTTCGCGCAACTGCTGGCCCGGCCGCAGCAGCCACCGTTCCGCGTGATCATCACCATCGGCCGCCAGCTGGTGAGCGCATTCGAGGCGCTGCACGCGTCCGGGCTGTGCTATCGCGATATCAACTTCGGGAACCTGCTGGTCGATCCGGATCGACCGCAGGTCGCCATCATCGACAACGACAACGTCGGGCTGGACAACGGTGAGGCGTTCGTCTGGGGAACCCTCCGCTTCATGGCGCCGGAGGTCGTCCGCCGCGAGGCGCCTCCTTCCACTCTCACCGACCTCCACTCGCTCGCCGTCTTTCTGTTCTATCTGTTCATGCATGGCCATCCGCTCGAAGGGATGGCGACCGATGCAAGCTACTCCTGGGCGGCTGAGGACCACCAGTCGGAGAGCCGTCTCGCCATGCGGCACTTCGGCCAGCAGCCGGTCTTCGTCTTCGACCCGCACGACCGCTCCAACCGGCCACGGCCCGCTGACCGGATGGTCACCTGGTGGCCGATCTACCCCCGGTTCTTCCGTGACCTGTTCGAGCAGGCCTTCACGGCCGGGCTCTCGCCGGGACTAGGCCGGGTCACGGAGGGGCTCTGGCGGCGCGGCCTGGTCCGGCTGGCGGACTGCGTATCGGAATGCGCCTGCACGGCGTCCGTCTTTTACGACCCCGACGATGCCGGCCTCCGGTGCTGGAACTGCGGTCAGATTCCGCCCCGGCCGCCGCTGCTGCAGTTGCCCGGCTGCACCGTCGCGCTGTCGCACGGCGCCACCATCACATCGCACCACCTCAGCCGCGACCGTGACCATGACACGATCGTCGCGGTGGCCGAGGAGCATCCGACCAGGGCGGGAGCCCTTGTCCTGCGGAACGTGGGCAAGAGCGCATGGACGATGACGCCGGCCGGCGAGACGGCCAAAGCCGTGTCCCCGGGCAGACGGCTCGGGGTGCGCCCGATGCTGATCGACTTCGGCTCCGTCCAGGGCCAGCTCTGCTGCGAGACGCCTGTCCCGCGACGGTCGGCATGACCGCTCGATGACGCCCATCGCCTGGCAGGCTCGCTGCCGCCTGCCCCTGAGGCGAGCAGAAAGTTGCCCTACTACCTGGCGGGTGAGGAGCCGCCAACCACCGGCCTTTTCTGACTGTTGTGGCCCGTTTGCAGGCCCGTACGCTCGTGAAGGTGGTTATGGTTCTGCCGCGCGACGGCACCCGCGTGACGATTACATATTATCTCTACCGATTAAGTCAGGAATTACCTATACTCGCGACATGAGCACTATCGGTCTTGTAGCGCGCCGCTACATCGATTTCATGCGTGCGTGCAGCGCAGGCTGTTGCCACTGACCTCTGTTGCCCCCACTCGGCGTACCGTCAGACGGCAACGACGCACGGCTGACGGCCCCGGTTCTCTGAAACAGGCTGCTGGCTCCCGCTGACGCCGCCCGAGGACTAGGCGGCTGCCCCGCTGCTGCCTATGGCGCCTGCGGCTGACAGGTTCGATGCCCAGAGAGCCGTTCTACGGCAGCTGAAGCGGGCCCCCGCGGGCTGGCTGGTGCTGCCCGGCTGGGCCTGCACCGCGCATGATCGAGGTCTGCGCGGATGTCCGGGATTCCGCCTTCCTCTCACTCGGTTGTATATGCTCGTTCAACGAGGATAAACTGCGGAGTGGACAGCACACGGCGGAGGCGCTGCGCGCTACTCGGCGGCCAGGACTGATGGCATGGCCAGGAAGCAGGCAAGGCCATGACCGTACTGCTCGCGTTCGTTGTGGTGGCCGCTTTGGGTACCTGGATTCCGCTGGCCCAGCTCCTGCCCGGGACGCCAGGGCGCTCCCTGGTCTTTTACGTGGCCGTCGGCAACGCCGTCTTCGCCGGGATAGCTCTGCTGGCCGGCGGCGGCGGCCTGGTGTTCGGCTGGCGGGGCTTCTGGCTGCCGCTGGCTGGCGGCGTGGTGTGGACGGCGGGCAACTACTGCGTGTTCAAGGCGTCGGAGACGATCGGGCTCGCGCGAGCGGCCGGGACATGGACGCCGCTCAACATCGTTGTCGCGTTCGCCTGGGGCGCTTTGCTGTTCGGTGAGCTTGACGGCTTCTCCAAAGCACGGTTCGCCGTCCTGGGCGCCGCCTTCCTGGTCCTTGTGGCCGGGGTACTGCTGATCGCCGGTTCCCGGGACGGCCCCTCCGGGCAGCCCCGTTCGTCATCCCCGCGGCCAGGCGCGGCCGCTGAATCCGGTCGGCGGGCCGCCACGGCGCGGGCCGGCCTGCTGTGGGCGGGCGGGGCGGGGGTCCTGTGGGGGAGTTACTTCGTGCCGGCGCAGTGGGCCGCGGTTCCCGCCCAGGTGAGCGATTTCCCGCTCGCTCTGGGAATCCTGGGTGCTGCCCTCGCCTTGGCTCTCCCGGCTGGCGAGCCGGTCAAGCTGGGTGTACGCGCCACGAGCACGCAGCTAGGTGCCGGTGTCCTGTTCGGCATTGGCAACCTCGCCCTGCTCGCCCTGGTGGCACGGGTGGGCACCGGCACGGGCTTCACCATCGCCCAGCTCAGCCTCCTGGTGAACGCCAGCGTAGGCGTCTGGGTTTTCCACGTTCCCGAACCGGGCACGCGCCAGGCGCGGAAGGTGCTGGCCGGCATCGTGCTGGCCGGGATCGGCGGCTGCGTCATCGGCGCGATGCGATAGCAAGTTCGCCTTTCTTCTGATCAACGAATATCGCCTGGTCGCGTGACGCGGATGAGGTTTTCGGGCGGGTCGGGTTCGTATGTAAACTACCTGCTGCCCGGCATTCTGCTCATCACGATTGTTTCGGGCATCTCCTGCACCGCGTTCCGGCTCTTCCTGGATATGATGAACGGCATCTTCGAGCGATTCCAGTCCATGCCGATCGCACGGTCGTCCGTACTGTGGGCCCACGCGCTGACCTCACTGGTTGCCAATCTGATCTCACTCGTGGTTGTCGTGCTCGTCGCCGTCGGCATGGGTTTCCGCTCGTGCCCACCCACACCATGCCCGGCCCGGTGCGCGCCTTCGCCAAGCATCAGCCGGTGACGTCCATCGTCAACACGATCCGCGACCTGTTCACACAGCAGCCGGCCGGCACCGGCATCTGGACCGCCCTCGCCTGATGCCTCGGCATCCTCATCGTCGCGTACGCCCTCGCCACGTCCGCCTACCACCGCAAAATCGCCTGAGAAGGGGATACTGATGACCAATGCGAAGGACGTCGGGGAGCTTCCGGTAACGGGGGATCGGGTCGGCCCGGCCGGGGGCGCCGACCGCGCCACAGAGCGGTAGGCCCTGATGATCCGGATCCCGGCTGCCGCGAGCACGGCTCGGCTCTCAGCCGATGTAGTGACCCGTCCGGACGTCGTCGATCCAACCGGGGTGGGTCGGCTCCCAGCCGAGCACATTCCGGGTCTTGTCATTGCAGACGGGGTTGTCCAGGCCGGCGAACCGAGCGAGGAAGCCGAGGTACTGCGGCGCCTCCTCCGCGGTCAGTTGTCGGCGGGCTTGGTCCGCAGGGTTCGGTCGGCGACGGAGATCAGGACCAGGACGACGCCGACGCCGACCATGATCCAGGCGATGAGGTGGACGCCGTTGTCGGTGACGCTGGTGTGGAAGACGACGCCGGTGATGGCGGATGAGGCGATGGAGCCGACGTAGCCGAAGGTGCGCAGCAGCCCGGAGGCGGTGCCGAGCTGCTCGGCGGGTGCCTGGTTGTAGAGCGCCGTCTGGTTGCCCGCGCCGGCCAGGCCCATGGCCACGCCGAAGATGACGGTGATCACGATGACCCAGCCGATCCAGGCGGAGCCGCTGAGCAGCAGGACGCCGGCCGAGCCAGCCAGGCAGGTAAGGGCGGCGGCGATGACGGGGCCGCGGACCAGGTTGCGCCGCGAGACAGGCAAGATGACCAGGCCGCCGACCAGCGTCATGGGGAGCAGCAGCAGTCCGGCCTCGGTCGCGCTGAGCCCGCGCACGCCCTCGACCCACTGGGTGATGCCGTACAGCACCACGTACACGCACAGCAGCACGAGGCCGAAGCGGAGATAGGTTCTGGTCAGCGCCTTGTTCGAGGCGAGCAGCCGGAGGTCGAGGAAGGGCGTGCGGGCGCGCAGCTCCCAGGCCACGAGCGCGACCCAGAGGGCGACCGAGATGCCCAGCAGGGACCACTCCAGCCTGGGCAGGCCGAACAGGAACAGCAGCAGCGCGATCATGGCCGCGGCGAACCCGGCGATTCCGGTCAGGTCGAGGCCGGAGGCGATGTCGCGGGCGCGCCGCGAGCGGTCGAGCGGCCCGTCGGGCGAGACCCAGGCCAGCGTGGCCACCAGGGCGGCCAGCGCGACGGGGACGTTGACGAAGAAGACCGCCCGCCAGCCGAGCGCGCCGACCAGGACTCCGCCGATGGGCAGCCCGAGGGAGGCCGTGGCGATGCCGGCGATCTGCAGGCCGCCGAGCACGCCGCCCGGCGGCCTGTCCATGCCCGCGTCACGGGCGCGGCGGCGGATCAGCAGCATCGCCGTCGGGTAGGCGCACGAGGTGCCCAGGCCGATCAGCACCCGGCTGACCAGCAAGGTGATCAGGTTCTGCGCGAACCCGCCGACGAGCCCGCCGACGCCCACGAGCACGATCCCGGCGAGGAACACCCGCCGTGGCCCGAACACCTCGGCGGCCTTGCCCGCGGTCGGCTGCGCGATCGCGCTGGCCAGGTAGAGCGCGGTGATCAGCGCCGCGGTCTGCCCGAGCGGCACGCTCAGCCCGTGCGCGATCGGCAGCAGGGCCGTCGCGATCAGCGAGCTGTTGATCGGATTGAGTGCCGAGCCGATGAACAACGGCGTGGTGAACCGCCACGAGAACGGGCGGCCCGGCCCGGGCGCCGCGCTTGCGGTTCCCGTTGCCGGGCCCGACGGACTTGTCCCGGGTGGAGAGGCGGGCATAACAGGCTCCACATGCTGGTAGGAGCGGCGGTCATAGCAGGTCGGAGAGCCGCTCGATCAGGGGTGCCGCGGCGTCGAGGATCTCGATCTCGTCGCGGGTGAACGATTCCGCCAGGGCGGCGGCGATCTTGTCCGACATGGCGCTGCGGCCCGAGTGGACCGCCTCCTGACCCGACGGGGTGAGGCTCAGGATGGAGCGCCGCCCGTCGGAGACATCCGCGCTGCGCGCCACCAGTCCGCGCTGCTCCAGGCTCGCGACCGTGACGCCCATCGCCTGCGGGGTGATCTGCTCGCGGCGGGCCAGCTCGGCGGTCGTGACCGGGCCGAGCCGGTCAATCCGCGACAGGACGGTCAGCTGCGGCCCGGTGAGGTCGCCCTCGGTCCTGGCCTCATGGGCGCGCCGCTTGAACGCGCCGATGCTCACCCGCAGCCGGACCGCAGTCGCGTGGATGTCCGGCTGCCCGCCTGCTGGCTCCTTAACTTCGCTCACATTTAGAATATTATTTTTCTAAAGTTAAGTTTGCAAATCCAGTATTCTAATATCACGGCGCGCGGGAGAACCCGCGCTGGGGCTACCGGCGCATTCAGGGCTAGTTGCCCGGCCTGGGGTACCGGGTGGGGGAGGGGACGATCCGCCGAATCCTGGCCGCCGCCGGTCTCGGCCCCGCGCCGCGGCGGGCGTCGCCGACTTGGCGGCAGTTCCTGGCCACCCAGGCGTCCGGCATTCTTGCGTGTGACTTCCTGCACGGGACGGGCAAGATCACCAGGTCTGCTCGCTGGCATGAATCAGGAGTTCGTTGATCAGCACTTTTCATGATTTGCCGCGCCTCACGACATGCCGCTCGGACAAGCCAACAGGGCCCTACGGGACGGGTGCGTATCAGGGGGTGCGGTCACTGCTCTGTATCAAGTGACAGGGCGAGGACGGGCGATCGCGTCAGGGAAGATCATCATGCAGCGTGCCGAGACAGCATGAACGTGCCTCGGCGGGCCGCGAGCCATCCGTCAAGATCTTCCCGGCCGCCGGCGCCCGTTAAGCGCTCAATCTACCGGTTCCGTGCTGACGACGGGCCTGCAGGAACGACCGTGCCGTTCGTGATGAGAGGACATCGGATGACAACAGTACAGATCGACGGTGACGCATGTGCCAAAGTTCAGGGCGTAGTCGACCAGCTCCAGACTGTCCGGCCGGAAACGCGGAATAACCTACCGCCGCCCGATGCGGACGGTGTTGCCTCGTTTAACTACCTCTACACGCAAATCACCAAGGGCATCCTGGCCAGACTGCAGGATGGCGGCTTCAGCGATCCCCGGTTCCTGGCCGAGCTGGACGTGCAGTTCGCCCGCCGGTACTTTGACGCCCTCGACCGCTACCAGCAGAAGCAGGAAACGTGCCCGCGCTCGTGGCGCGTACTGTTTGACCGGCAGCACGATCCCCGCATCACGCGCATGCAGTTCGCCATCGCCGGGGTCAATGCCCACGTCAACTATGACCTGGCCTTCGCGCTGCTCGCCACGTGGAACCCGGCTGATGCGCCGGAGAGCACCGGCCCGCAACATGACGACTATGAAACCGTCAACAAGGTCTTCCGCGACGAGATGGCCAATCTGCGTCACTTCTTCGAGGACCCGCTGCTGCAAAGGCTGGACGAAACCGCCGTCGAACGCCTCAGCAATCACTTCGACGACATGATGGTGGTGATCTTCCGCAATGCCGCATGGCACACCGGCGAGCACCTGTGGCGGCTCAACCACAAGCCATCCAAGGAGGAGTTCAAGCTCAAGGCCGAGTCGATGGACATCATGACGGCGCTTGCCGGGCAGGCACTGCTGGCCCCCGTGGACATCGTCGAGCGGGCATGAGGCCGGCGGCTTCCCGCCGGCCTTCGCGAGGTGAGGACAGATAGCCTTAGCCGACCGTCATGCGCGACCTGTGCACCGCGGCTATCGCCTGGACTCTGGTGCGCACGCCCAGCTTGGCCAGGATGTGCGAGATGTGGACGCTCACGGTCTTCTCGCTGATAAAAAGACGGCCCGCGATCTGCCGGTTGGTCAGCCCCGCCACGAGCTGGGCCAGGACGTCGAGTTCACGCGCGGTGAGTTCCTCGAAGGGGGCGGGCAGCGGGCCTGACTCCGGCGCAGCCGAGGCCAGGCTGATCGCCTGCAGTCCAGCGGCCGGGTCTGGTGGTGGCGCGTCGGTGGGCGGCGCCGCCTCGTGGTCCGGCAGCGTGATCCGGGCCCGGGCCGCAAGGTCCTTGATCTGGCCGAGGAGCGGACGCGCGCCCATGCTGCGCGCGGCGGCATAGGCCAGGGCCAGAGCGTCGGCCGCGCCCGCGGCACGGCTTCGTTGTGATAGGAGGGCGTCGGCCAGCCGGAACCGGGAATACGCGGCCGGGTAAGGGTGCCCGTGACGCTCCAAGATGGCGGCGCTGGCGCGCCACGCGTCGGGATCGGGCGTGCCGGCCAGCCGGCTGTCCTCGGCCGCGCAGAGCGTGAGGAATCCTGTGACCACATCCTGGACGGGGGGCGCTGCGTTCGCCGCCTGCTCCCCGAGGCGCCGCACGCTGTCGCGCAACTGGTGCAGCTCCGGGGTCGTCGCCGCCCGCGTGCCATGCCGTTCGGCCAGGTCAGCTTCCGCCCGCATGCCGTGCCAGACCAGTGGCGCGATGACCCAGACGTCATCAGACCCTGCGGCCGGGGCCTGCAGCCCGGCGCAGACCGTCTGCCTCGCAAGATCAGGCCGTCCCCGCCACATTTCCAGGCCTGCCCGCAGCGTCAGGAGAGGGACGCGGTAGCGCGAACCGGCCATCTCGGCCGACAGCAGGTCAATGTCGTCAAGGTCGTGCTCGGCCTCGTCGAGCTCACCACGTCCGAGGAGCAGGCGGCAGCGGGCCAGTCGCAGCTCGATGCTCTGGCTGCCGGTCGGCCGAAGCGACCGCGCCTCATCGACGGCTTGCCAGGCGTCCTCCCACTTGCCGAGCCGGAACAGCGCATTGGCGGCCAGCGTGAGCAGCGTGACGCCGTACGTGCGTCCCAGCCCGAGCTCGTTCATCCGCTCCGCCCCCCGGCGGCACCATCCGACCCCCTCGGCGAGTTCATTCAGCGGCGCGGATAGCAGCTCAGCGAGACGAACGTATGCCTGTCCGATGTCAGCCGGCTCGCCGGCCTCCTCGGCGAGGCGCAGGCCCTCCTTCATTGCCTCAAGACCTTTGGCCGGGTTTTCCCGGTAGGCGAGGCTGAACCCGAGCGTGGCGAGCAGCCGTGCCCGCACCTGGCTCGTAGCAGCGCCGCGAGCAAGATCGAGCGCGCGTTCAGCCTCCGCCTTCGACCTGGCGTACTCGCCCGCCAGCAGCAGCGCATCCGCATAGCCGGCCATCTGAGCGGCCCAGTCGGCGGCGGTGGCGTCACTGGGCAGCACAGTGGCGGCCCGCTCGTACGCCTCGACCGCCCTGCGGCTGCGGCCGCCCGCCAGCAGGTAACGCCCAAGGCGCTGCTGCAGCCGGGCCTTCTCCAGCGCTCCCTGGCCCGGCGATCGGGCCAGCAGCTCGGTGAGGTATTGCACGGCCTCGTCGTGCTCGCCGTGCAGATGCGCCGCCTCGGCGGCCCGTATCAAGAGCCCGGCCCGGTCTGGCCTCGCGGCTGACTCGAGCCGGCCGTGCAGGTCCAGGGCCCGGCGCCAGCGCTGGAGGGCTTCCGCGAACCCGTATACCTGCTCCGCCTCCACGGCCGCCTCCACCGCTGCTGCGAAAGCCCGCTGGTAATTACCCGCCTGGTCCCAGTGGTGCGCCTGCCGGGCCGGGATATGCCCGTCAACGACCTCGCTGCCCCCGCGGCAGTAGGACAGCGCCGTGGCAATGCGCCGGTGCAACCGGATACGCTCGCCGGGCAGCAGATCGCCAGCGATCACACCGGTCATCAGGCTGTGCCGGAGCGCGTATCCCCGGCCGGTATCATCGACCGCCAGCACCGAGGCTTCGACCGCTGCGCGCAGTCCGTCGATCAGCTCCGTCTCGGGCAGGTCAACGACCGCGGCCAGCAGCCGATGGCTCATGGGCACGCCGCTGACCGCCACCGCGCGCGCTATCTGGCCGACCTCGGCGGGCAGCGCCTCCAGTCGGCTGAGCACGAGCTGGCGGAGCGTCAGGGGCAGCGCGTTGTCGCCGCGCTTGACGGCGCGGATCGTTTCCTCGACGGCGAATGCGTTGCCCTCGGACCGGCTCCAGATCAGCTCAATGAGCTCACGATCCGCTGTGCTCCCGAACGCCTCTGCCACCATGCCGGCGACTGCCGTGTGATCCAGCGGCATCATGTCGAGGAAACGGACCCGGCGGTCGCGCCGGAATTCAGCCAGCAGCGAGCGCAGCGGATGCCCCGCAGGCAGGGCGTCGCTTCGGTAGGTGGCCAAGACCAGGATGGGCTCGTCGACCACGTTGGCCAGCAGATACATGATCAAGTCGCGGGTCGAGCGATCCGCCCACTGCAGGTCCTCTATCACCAGGACCAAGGGTGCCTGCTCGGCAAGTCCTGCCAGGGCCTGGAACAAAATCTCTATGGCAGGCAAGCTTGCGCCCTCGCGCTCATTCCTGGCTCCGGACCCGGGAAGCATAAGTATCCGGTCAAGCTGCTCGCCCCCGCTGGTCAGAAGCTTCCCAGCCCGCTCACGGGCCGGATCGCGCAGCAGCTTGCGCATGGCGTCGGTGACCGGCCAGAACGGGGGCGCGTCGGCCAGGTCGATAGCCGCCCCCGAGAGCACTATGGCGTCATCCCCGGACGCCATTGACGCGAATTCGGTGACGAGCCGGCTTTTCCCAACCCCGCTTTCGCCGCCGGCGATTGCGATAATCGTTTTTCCGTGGCGCGCATCCTCGAATGCAGCCGTCAGGAAACTTATCTCATTATCACGCCCGACAAAGGGCAGGAAATTCCCCGTTTCACCCATACCAGCAGGGTAGAGCACCGCATCTCAGTGCGTCCACCGTGTTTCGGCGCATGCAGGCGGCCACTCATTGTGGCCGAAGCGCGGAATTGTGCCCCTCAGCCTGGCTGACATCGGCCCCGGCCGCCGCGCACCTCGCTCCGGCGTGGGGTTCACGGGGCTGGGGGGACCGGGAGCGCGCAATGCTCCTGGCGCGTCAACTGAGAGCTACGCAACCTGCGGTCTGGCTGAGAATGGATATGCTCACTGTCACTCGTGGTTTTATTACTGTTCATTCCACTCGGCCCGGCACCACCCAGTCACGGAGAAATCCCGGCAACCTGCGATCCGCACGCTCCAGCGGTAAGGGGACCCAGCTTGCGCATCCCACGGCAGCCCCACGGCAGTGGCGCATGAAATTTCTAATTGCCGGCCGTACCGCTCGATAGCGCTGGCCCGCACCGTGGCCAGGCGGCCAGCGGTCCGACGAGGAGCTCGGACGCCTAAGGGATAAACCCGCGAGAATACTTAATTCTTCCGATGCCCGCGGCCGCAGCACTGCTGCATGCTCCTGCCATTCGGCTTACAGGGGTACTCGGAATGATAAGCGAAGTGCAGTCCAGGCGGTCGGCGGTTGCGACCGCAGAGCTCGTGCAGGGCGCGGCGACCGGAGACCGCCAGGCGTGGGAGGAACTCGTCGGCCGGTATACCGGCATGCTGCATGCGATAACAAGCTCCTACCGGCTGGACCCGTCTGTCCGGGGCGATGTCGCGCAGACAACGTGGCTGCGTCTGATCGAGCATCTCGACACGTTGCGTGATCCCGGCGCGGTTGGTACGTGGCTGGCGACGACCGCCCACAGAGAGTGCCGTCTCGTGGTTCAAAACCGTCGGCGAGAGCGTCCGGGCACGCGAGCTGAGGACCTCGACACGGCGGACTGCGATCGCTCGCCCGAAGACGAGGCAGTGGCACGGGACCAGGACGCGCGAATTCGAGCGGCTTTTCGCCGGCTGTCGACACCGGACCGGCGGCTGCTCGCATACCTGATGAATTCGCCCCGCCGCAGCTACGCAGATACGTCCGCTAGGCTCGGCATGCCTGTCGGCAGCATCGGGCCGACACGGGCGCGCTGCCTTGATCGGCTTCGCCGCGAGCTGGTAGCCGTCGGCATTGACAGCTGCTGACTGATGTGCCTTTCCCCGCCCTGGGATCGGCACTGCGGAGGAGCGGGGAATGAATGCCGTGGTCCGCCACTGCATGGGTTCGCTATGTGACCAGACAGGACCGTTCTGCGATCAGCTCAGCGCGAGTGCTGGCTACCATTACGTGAGTAGCTTCGTGACCGCTCAACTCACCAGGACGGCTCGTATGACTCTCGTCCCAGTGCCTGGCGCGACCGAGGCCGAACTGGCTGCCAAGGTCGCGAACAGCGTTGTCAAGGGACTTCGGGCGGCCAGCCAGCCGTCACCGTGGCCGGACACCCGCGAGGCGCTGCCGGAGCTGCACGCCATTCTGCACGAATGGGTCGAACGCCCGATAGGGTGGCGTTGTGGTGGGGCACTATGAGAACTTCTTCATCGCAAGCGCGGGCGCATCCGCTGCCATCTTGGGGCTGCTGGTCGTCGCCGTATCGGTCGTCAACGCGGATGACGCGAACCCCACAACTCGGGAGAACCGAACTGTGCTGGCCGGGAGCGCGTTTGTTGCCCTGGTAGACATCTTCATCGTCTCGATCGTGGCCTTGACCGGGGGCTCAGTCGTCTTCGGGCTATCAAGCCTCGCAATGGCAACCGTCGGCCTGCTGGCCACCAGGCGGCTGATACCGAGGGCAAAGCGGGCTGGAAATTTCACCCGCGGCTTTCGAACCAGAAAGCTGAATATCGCCTTCGCGTCGATTTCGGCTGGGGCCTACTCAGTGCAGCTCGGCCTCGCCGCAGCGCTCCTGGCGAACAGCCGGAGTGCCACGCTGCAACATGCTTTGGTCCTCGTCATTGTGGCTTTGTATGGCAGCGCCCTTGGCCGGGCATGGGAGGTCACCGGGATAACCCGGCGGGGATAAGGAGCCGCCGCGACGCTTCCCGCGGGGATCAACCAGGTACCGGCCTTCTGAACGCCAGGGAAGCAGCTTGTGCCACAGGTCGCGCTTCACCCGCACAACGCCGCCGAACGCGGGCGTCGAGGTCTCCGTGAAAGGGGAGACCAAGAAGCATTCGGACCGGGGAGTGCAGGGCGTCAATCCGCTCTACCGAGCGGCTCGGCGAGATCTGTTATCGGGCTTTCGGGGACCGCGCCCTGTCGCCGCCAGCGCCGTGCGGGTGATCTGGGTCAGCTTAGGTCGTGCTGCTCAGCTCGGCGCGGACTCTGGGTGCTACCTCGGTTCTGAGTAGTTCGATGGACTTGAGTACCTCGGCGTGGGGCATGCCGCCGATGTCCATCTGGAGGAAGTGACGGGTGTGGCCGAGGTGGTGATGCAGGTCGATGATGCGGCTGGCGATCTCTTCGGGGTCGCCGGCGAAGACCATGCCGCCGGGGGAGTAGTTCGGGGCCGCGTCCCGCCAGGAGGGGGCGGCGAAGCGGCCGGCGGCGGCGTAGGCGGCCTGCTCGTGGTGGAAGAACAGGGCCTTGGCCGCGCGCCCGTCGCGCCCGACGAAGCCGTGGGCGGCGACCGAGATCGCCAAGCTGGACTCGTCCGCGCCGGCCTGCCTGGCGGCCTCCCGGTACAGGGCGCCAAACTGGCCCCAGCGCTGCGGTGTGCCGCTGAGGATGCCGTAGGAGACCGGGAGCCCGGCCTGCCCGGCACGTACGGTCGAGTCGGGGTTGCCGCCGGTGCCGAGCCAGATGGGGATCGGCGCGTCCGGCCTGGGGACTACCAGGGCGTCCTTCAGCGGGGGCCGGAACGGTGACTCCCAGCTGACCCGGTCGCCGTCGTTGATGGCCAGGAGCAGGCCGAGCTTGTCGGCGTAAAGGCGGTCGTAGTCGTCCAGGCCGTAGCCGAACAGGGGGAAGGAGTCGGCGGAGGAGCCGCGGCCGGCGATGATCTCGACCCGTCCTCCGCTGACGATGGAGGCGGTCGCCATCTGCTGGTATAGCCGGATCGGGTCGTCGGTGGATTGGACATCTTTGGCCTGGCCTATGGTGGCCGGCGCTTCATGGACTGAGCAGCTCTGTCAGGGCGGGTGAGGTCGTAATCCGGGCTGACATGTCGCGGCCCAGGGCCCGCATCTCAGCTTCGGCATGCCGTGAGTGCGCCGCGAAGCAGAGTTCGCCGGCCGGGGAGCGCATGGTCCGGGCCCAGTAGCGGACGGCGACCACTGTGAGCAGCGGGCTGTGCAGGATGGCGAGGTTGTGCGGCAGCCCGGCCGTGCCGCCCGCGCGCAGGGCGGCGAATGCCCCGGTGATGGCCTGGCACATGAGCGTCAGGGTCGCGCGGTCACCGGCGAGACGGATGGGATCGGTTCCGCACCGGAAGAGGGCGGCCGCGATGCACGCGACGAACGCAGCGTGGTAGGCGAGCCATCCGTCCATGTCGGCGACCCGCTGAACCGCGAATCCGCGGTCCGAGAGCGCCTTTTCGAGCGCGGCCAGCCGGAGGTCAGATGTCTGCGGCAACGCCGTCGGCTGCTGCCGGATGCGGACGTATTCTGCGGTTCCGCCGGTCATCACACCACCGACACCAGGGAACCCGAGATAGGTATCGCCGGGCATTCCGGCCGGGATGGCCGACCCACCGGCCGGATTGTTGCCGAAGAAGACGATGGCTGGTTTCCCGGCCAGGCCGGTGAGCCCGGCGCAGGCTGAGGCCAGCTGATCACGCCGGACCGCCACCAGGACGACGTCATACTCGCCGCTGGCATCCGGCACGACGGGGGTATCCGCGCGGGCGTGCCCGCCGCCGGTGACCTCCCGGGCGGAAAGTCCCCCGGCGGCGACTTCCCCGGTCCTCAGCCCGTGGCTCAGGACCGAGACGGTGTTCCCCGCAGCCGCCAAGTGCGCCCCGTAGACGGTTCCGATCACGCCCGCACCCACCACAAGCACCTTCACGACAAGCTCCCAACGGCGGGTACGAACGAGCGGTCCGTATGGTCTTGAACCGCCCCGAGTTCGGCGGAGACTTCCTTTCCTGGAGGATGATCTTCATGCCAAAGCGGTACCTGAGCAAGCTCCGGGATCGGGCGGTGCGCCTGGTGGCCGGGCACCGCAGCGATTACGGCAGCCTGCCCGGCCGATGACGGCGCGGCCGAGTGAGCTGGTGGTCACCAAAAGTGCTGGTCCGCAGGTCGGCTCTCCGGAGGTTGCCGAGGCTGGTGCAGCTTCTAGACTCTGCAAGATGAATCGGTTGCTGGTCACCGTTGTCCCAGGCAGTACCGGCTGGGGTGGCGTGCCCGCCGTGTCGTGGTGAAGGTCCCCGGCGCGGGTGGTCCTGATTCAGGTGGGGGGCGGCTTAAGTCCGGCCAGCTGGGCACGTGGGATCTGACCGTTTCCACGGTGGCGAATATCGGCCCGGGGATCGATTTCTATTTCGCGTTCGGGGTGATCGTGGTGACGGCGGGGGTCGCCGCCCCGCTGACGATCGTGGCCGCCGGGATCGCTGTGGTTTTCCTGGCGACGACGGTCGCGGAGTTCACCCGGGCCGAGCCGTCGGCGGGGAGCTTCATCACCTATGTGGAGACCGGTCTGGGGCCCCGGGCGGGTGTGGTGACGGCGCTGCTGGTCACGGTCGGCTACACGGTCGCCATGACCGGGGTGTTCACGATGTCGGGTGGGTTGCTGGCGATGACCCTCGCTCATTACACCTCGCTGAACGTGCCCTGGGGACCATTGAGCCTGGTGCTGACGATCGCCGCCATCTGGGTGACTGCTAAGGGTGTCAAGCTGTCCACCTCCGTGATCGGCGTGGCGCTGGTCGCCCAGGTTGCGGTGATGCTGACGGTCTGCGTGGCCGCGCTCGTGGCCCAGCGCCGTCACCTGTCGGCGGCGCCGTTCTCGTGGGCGCATCTCACGGGCGGTCTGACTGGCCTGTCGACGGGCTTCCCGCTGGCGCTGTACATGTTCATCGGCTGGGAGAACGGGCCAGCGCTCGCCGAAGAGTGCCGGGACCCGGAACGGACCGTACCCCGCGCCCTCTACATCTCGATCGCGATCGCCGCTGTGCTGTTCGTGCTGTTCGCCTACGCGACGGTCACCGGGTTCGGTGACAACGTGTCGTCCATCGGCCGGTCTTCGGTGCCGTTCCTTGCCGTGGCTGACCACGACCTGGGGGGAGCGGCCGTTCTGGCCTGGGTCGCGGGGATCTTGTCCGTGCTGGCCGCGCTGGTGGCCGGTTCAAGTTCCCAGGCGCGCATGCTCTATGACGGGGGCCGGTCAGGTCTGCTGCCCGCACGGCTCGGGCGCCTGCGCCAGCCCAGTGAAACGCCGGTCAGCGCCCTGATCGTCATGGCCGTGGCCGGTCTTGGCCTCATCGGTGCCTGGTGGATCATCCATCTGGTCACCGGGCATACCGGCGCGATGAATCCGGTCGGTCTGTACGCCGAGAGCTCCACCATGGGCACGATCGTGATCCTGGTCGTCTATCTCCTGACCAATCTGTCCCTGCCCGTTTTTATGTGGCGACGTCATCGGTCGATGTTCTCGCCCATCCGCCACGTGGCCGTCCCGGTCCTGGGATCGGCCGTCCTGGTCGTCCCGTTCATCGAGCTGTGCGAACCTGGCCAGCCCTCCCCTTACAGCGCCTTCCCGTTCATCGCCCTCGGACTGGTCGCCGTCGCCGCGGCGATCGCCTGGCTCACCGTGCACCGCCACCCCGCCACCGGGTCAAGCGAGGCCACCACGAAACTGGGAACCTGATCCGGTACCGGGGCCGGCAGTGGACCGAGGTGTTCTCGATTCGGCCAGATCTGGCTGTGCCGCCGGGGTGGTCAGGGCAGTAGCAGCAGCCCGTTTTCGGGGAAGACGGCGGTGCGGGTGGCCATGATGGCCTGGTCGATGCGGTCGGAGGGGTCGTAGCCGGACTCGAAGCGGGTGTACTGTGCCGGGGCGCCGTCAGTCATCAGCTCGGGTGCCTGGTGGCCGGTGCGGCGGGATGCGTACTCGCGCCAGGCGTCCGGGGTGCGCGCCTGGGGGTCGATCGGATATCCGGCGGCTTCGGCGAGCAGATGTGTCCAGGTTATGGGCACGACCTGGAGCGTTTTGTAGCCGCCTCCACCGGTAAGGAGCCAGCGGCCGTCCGCGACCTCGTGGGCCAGGGAGTGGATCGCGGCGCCTGCGGCGCGCTGCGCATCGATAGACAACTGCAGGTCGGCTAGTGGGTCGAGCCGGTGCGTATCACAGCCGTGCTGGCTGACCATGATCTGCGGCCGGAACGCCCGTAGCAGCGGCGGCACAATGGCGTGGAAGGCACGCAGCCACCCGGCGTCCGTGGTCCCGGCCGGCAGCGCCACGTTGACCGCCGATCCCACTGCCCCCGGCCCGCCCGTCTCGCCCGGCAGCCCGGTGCCGGGCCACAGCGTCGCCGGATGCTCGTGCAGGCTGATCGTCAGCACCCGCGGGTCGTCATAAAACGCCGCCTGCACCCCGTCACCGTGGTGCACGTCGATGTCGACGTAGGCGACCCGTTCCGCACCCGCCTCCAGCAGCCAGGCGATCGCGATCGCCGGGTCGTTATATACGCAGAAGCCGCTGGCTCTGGCTCGCATCGCGTGGTGCAGGCCACCCGCGATGCTGGCGCCGTGCTGTGCCGCGCCGGTCCAGACCGCGCGGGCTGCTGCCAGGGTCGCGCCCGCCACCAGCGCCGACGCGTCGTGCATACCGGGAAACACCGGGTCATCCCCGGTACCGAGGCCGAAACCCGGAATCGGGGAGCCCGGGTCCGGGCGGCCGGCCAGCCGCACCGCCGCGATGTAGCTCCCGATGTGCACCAGCTCCAGCTGCACGTCAGTGGCGGGCGGCGCGCGCTCGACGGACACCCCCGCCTCAGCGAACAGGCCGAACGTGCGGGCCAGCTCGATCGTCAGGTCGACCCGGACCGGCGCCATCGGATGGTCGGGGCCGAAGTCATAGGCAGCCAGCCGTTCGTCCCAGGCCACGTACAGTGTGCAGGGCATCCCATCATCCTCCCCAGTCATGCGAGCCCGGGAAGGTCGACGCGTACCTCATCGGGGATCTCTCGCGGCGGGGCCGCCAGCGGCTGGCCTCCGCGGCACCCCGGTCAACCGGGCCGCCGGCGCCGCCATATCCGGTGCCTGCCCTGAGCCGGCATCCGCAATTTCTAAGCTAGCAATATATTCCGGGAATTGAAAGTAATGCATTAAGGATGCCGAGCTGGAGATTCTGCCGGGGCATAGTCCGGGTGGCAGAATTTGCCGGGCCGGCTACGGTCGAAATTGCAGACCGGAAAATATGCCGCTGAGCCGGATAAGTAAATCTTGCAGGCCCGTCTGCCCGTCTACCAGGGGAAAGAAGATCAGTAATGGCTGGGATACTGGCCGGGCCGGGCGGATTTCTCAGTAGATCGATTAGGTGAGGGGCGCGGATGGCACCGCGAGCCCCGGGCCTTGAATCCTGTCACAAAGGACGCGCAGGAAAACGTTGAGGAGGTGCCGCTCCGCCGAGAGGCCGGGGCGGAAAGTCATGAGCAAATCACCTGAATTCGCGGCCGCAGATCCGCCGGCCCGGCGGCCCGCGTGTCAGCCGGCCTACCGTGAGCATGCCCGTTCCTACGACCGGCAGACCGGCGCGTTCGGGCGCTACCGCCAGACGGTCGTCGAGGCGCTCCCGGTTCGCCGGGGGCAGGTGGTCCTCGACGTGGGATCCGGGACGGGGCTGTGCGCCGGCTTGCTCCGGGACAAGGTCGGCCCGCAGGGAAGCGTGGTTGGCATTGAGGCGTCACCGGAGATGGCTGCGGTGGCGCGGGAGCACATCGCGGCCGAAGGCTGGCGCAACGTCACGGTCGTGCAGTCCCCTGCCGAGGATGCCGAGATCGCGGTCACCGCGGATGCGGCTCTCTTCTGCGCCGTCCACGACATCCTGCAGTCCCCCGACGCGCTGCGGAACGTCATCAGCCAGCTCCGTCCCGGGGCGCGGGTGGCCGCTGGCGGCGGGAAGTGGGCCGCGCGGTGGATGGTGGGAGTGAACCTGCAGGCCAGAGTGATGCACGGGCCGTATGTGCGGAGCTTCGAGGGGTTCGGCCGGCCGTGGAGTCATCTGGAGCAGCTGATCGAGGACGTCCACGTCCGCCAGGTGACGTTCGGCACCGGGTACATCATCACCGGCCAGGCGCCGAACAGGTCATGAGCGTCGATCGGGGCGGTCCGGAGTGTCATGCGGGTCCGGCGGGCGGTGGGTCCTGGATGACCTGAGCCTGGGCATGTCCGCTATTAGACGTTGGGTGCAGGGATGGGCCGGGTGCTCAAGAATTTGCTCGACCGGGCCTGATTCGGCCAGCGTGCCGTGGTGCAGGACCACTGCGGACTGGGCAATGGCGCGCACCAGGGCGAGGTTGTGCGTGATGAAGATCATGGCGAGGTGCCGTTCCTGCTGGATCCGGCGTAGCAGTTCCACGACAATCGCCTGGACCGAGACGTCCAGCGATGAGGTCACCTCATCGCAGATCAGCAGGTCCGGCTGGACCGCCAGGGCCCGGGCGATCGCGACCCGCTGCCGTTCCCCGCCGGATAGCTGGTCCGGGTAGCAGGATAGGACGTCCGGGTCCAGTGACACGTCCTCCAGGATGCTGGCGGCGCGCGCGGAGCGCTTGGCGTGGGAGAGGCCGGTGAGCTGCCCGAGCTGCTGGTCGATGATCTGGCCGATGGTCCTGCGGGGGTTGAGCGAGGTGTAGGGGTTCTGGAAGATGTACTGGACCCGGCGCAGCGCGTTCTTGTCGCGCTGCCGGGTGCCGCGGGCCAGGGGGGTGCCCTGGAAGGTGATCTCGCCGGTCCAGTTGCCGTGCAGCCCGGCTATGCAGCGGGCGAGCGTGGTCTTGCCGGAGCCGGACTCGCCGACGATGGCGACGCAGGAGCGCGGCGGTACCTCGAGGCTGATGCCGGACAGGACTGGCGTGCTGCCGTAGCTGGCCGTGACTTCCCGGACCGACAGGGCCGGCGTGCCCGCCCCGGCGGGCGGGCCGGCGACCAGCGGCGTGCGGGCGGGGTGGCTGGCCTGGATGTCCTGGGCTCGCAGGCAGCGGACAGCACGGTCGGCTACGGTTACCAGTTCCGGGGCCTGCGTGGCGCAGTCGCCGGTAGCGTGGCCGCAGCGCGCGGCGAACGAGCAGCCGGGGCCGCGGCGTGCGGGCCGGGGTTGCTGGCCGTCGATGCCGGCCAGTGCCTCGATGCGCTCGGGCGACGGCACAGCCCTGATCAGGCCGCGGGTGTAGGGGTGTACCGGCTCGCCGAGCACCCGGGCTGCGGGCCCGGTCTCCACGACCCGTCCGGCGTACATGACCGCGACGCCGGATGCCAGGCCGCTGACCACGGCCAGGTCGTGGCTCACGTAGACAGCCGCCACCGCATGGGAGCGGCAGAGGCTGCGGACGGTGTCCAGCACGTGCCGCTGGGTGGAGACGTCGAGCCCGGTGGTCGGCTCGTCCAGCACGATCAGTGACGGCCGGCAGGCGAACGCCATGGCCAGGGCGATCCGCTGCTGCTGACCCCCGGAGAGCTGGTGCGGATACCGGCGCAGCATCTCCGGCGTGGGGTCGAGGTGGACCTCCTGCATGACCTCGGCCACGCGGTCACCGGCGTTGCCGGCGGCCCCGGGGTGAACCTGCAGCACCTCCCGGATCTGGGTCCCTACACGGAGCGCGGGGTTGAGCGCCGAGGACGGGTCCTGGGGCACGTAGCTGACCCGGGCGCCGCGCGCCGCCCGCAGGTCACGGGGATTCAGCGCCAGCAGATCGGTTCCGTCCAGCAGGACCTGGCCCGCAGTGATGCGCAGCCCTCGGCGGGCGTGGCCGAGCAGGGCGAGGGCCACGGTGGTCTTGCCCGAGCCCGACTCACCAACCAGGCCAAGCACCTCGCCGGCCTGGACGGCGAAGGAGACATCGCCCACCACGTCGGGACCGGACCGGCCCAGCCGGACCTCCAGACCGGCCACCTTCAGCCGTGCCTCCGGCTGGGCGGTGGTTGTCTTGGCCTGCGGCGCTGCACTCTGGCTCACGCTATGCTTTCCGCTCGCCTCCGGGCGCGGCGGCGCTCCTGGGCGCCCTTTTCCCCCGGGTTTTTCGCTCACCGGGATCCTGGGCTGAGGTTTTCGATCAGCGCCGCCTCCTCAGGCTGACGGTCAACCCCGATCGCCACCCGTGCGAACGCGTCGGTGAACATGTTCATCCCGATCGTCAGCAGCGCGATCAGCAGGGCCGGCACGATGACCGCCCACGGGCTCAGCGACAGGCCATCCCGGTTCTCGTTGATCATCGTTCCCCAGCTCGCCGCCGGCGGCGGCGGCCCGAAGCCGAGGAACGCGAGCCCGGCAATGATCACAATTGAGTAGGTCAGCCGGAGCCCCGCCTCCACCATCAGCGGGCTGACCAGGTTGGGCAAGATCTCCTTCCACATGACCTTGGCCGGGCGCATGCCCTGGAGCTCCGCCGCCTTGACGAAGTCCCGTTCAGAGATGTCGAGGGTGGCCGACCGCAGCACGCGAGCCACCTGGGGGGCGTGCGAGACGCCGACCGCGATCGTGATCAGCCACAGCCTCGGGCCCAGCAGGCTCAGCAGCAGCAGGGCGAACACGATCTGGGGGAATGACAGGATCACGTCGGCTGCTCGCATAATGATCCCGTCGCTGGCCCCGCGCAGGTAGGCGGCTGACACACCGGCCGTCGCGCCGCCGGCGATCCCGAGGACGGTCGCGCAGGCGGCCATGATCAGCAGCACCCAGCCGCCATCGAGCACCCGTGACAGCACGTCACGGCCCAGGAAGTCGCCGCCCAGGAGGAACTGCCCGGACGGCTTGCCGAAGGCCAGGGTAACCAGGGCGTCTGGCGCATTCGGGGCGACGAACGGGCCGATGACCGCAACCAGCACAACAAACGCGGCCAGCCCGAGCCCGATCATGCCGCGCGGGGTCCGGGCGGCCGACCAGAGTACGGACCCCCACTGATGCCGGCGGATCCGCCGGGCCTGCCGCAGCCGCGCCTCAGGGGCGGCGGGAACGTTCACGGCCATGGCTAACTAACGATTCTTCGCCGCGGGGTGGCCAGCAGGGCGATCACGTCGGTGACTATGTTCACGACTAGGTAGAACGCGGCCAGGGCCAAAACGATGAACTGGATCACGGGGATATCCCGGCCGTTGACCGCGTTCACCAGCGCCTGGCCGATGCCCGGGAAGTTGAACACGTATTCGACGATCACGACGCCGCCTGCGAGGTACAGGAAGGTGAGGCCGATGACCTGGATGGTGGGCGCGATCGCGTTCGGCAGCGCGTGCACGAGAACGACACGCCACTCCGGCGTCCCCTTCAGCCGCGCCATCTCGACATAGTCCGACTCCAGGGCCTCGACCATGGCAGCGCGCATCATGCGCAGGATGTATGGCGTGATCACGATCACGAGCGTGGCGACCGGCAGGACGAGCAGCTCCGGCTGGCTCCAGGCGTACGTCCCCGGGGCCAGCAGTGAGACCGCCGGCAGGACGTGCCAGACGGCGGTAGACAGCACAATGATCAGCGCTATGGCCACGACGAACTCAGGCAGCGACGTGATCGCCAGCACGACCACCGAGATGACATGGTCGGGCCAGCCGTCTTTGCGCAGCGCGGTGACGGCGCCGAGGGCCACGCCGGCGAATGCGCCGATGACGCCGGTGACGAAGACCAGAACCGCCGAGTTGATGATCCTCGGCTCGACATAGCCCCACACGGGCAGCCCGTTGGCGAGGGAATGGCCGAGGTTGCCGGTGAACAGCCCGGATATCCAGATCCAGTACTGATCCAGCAGCCCGCGATTCAGGTGCAGGGCGACCTCGAGCGCTCGTACCCGGGCCGGGGTGCCCTCATGTCCGAGTATCGCGTACGCGGCGTTGCCCGGCAGTACCTCGGTGGCCAGGAACACGACCACCGACACCAGGAACAGGGTGACCACGCCGGCGGCCAGCCGCCGCCCGACCATGCGCGCGATCGGGTGCGCGCCGGGAGGAGCGGCCGGCCGGGCGGGAGCCGGCGCTACGGCCACGGCGAGATCAGCCAGCGGAGCACCATTCCACCGCGGTCCTCGGTGGTGGGGGCTAGCACGTCGTCGATTCCTTCCAGTCCGGCGCGGGAGGATCCGGGGGATTTATCCCGTGATTATGTCATTTGTAGCGCAACGAGCACGTCTGAGCCCGGGCAACGCGAGCCATCGGGCCGCCGAGCTGGCGGGCCCTCAGCCTGATCCGGCGTACAGCTCGGGGCGGCGCCGGGCGAGCAGCGGCTTGTCAGCGACCAGCCGCCCGGGTGGCGCGGCCGGGTCGAGTGTGAGGGCAAGCGACGCTCTTCCCGGCCCGGATGCAGCCAGTGCCACCCGCGGAGCGGCGTGGTCGTAATAGTCCGGCCCATGGATGGCGCTCATCCCGCCGCCGCCCGGCAGCGTCGCGTTGGCCACCGCGAGGTAGCAGTTGTTCTCACCGGCCCGGACCCGCCACAGGTCCAGCGGCGGGACTGCCGGGGCGTGCGGGAACGCCGCCTCGACCGGGGGGCTGGCCAGACGGCCGGTCGCGGCGATGAGGTCACTGCCGTTGATAGCAAGGCACCGGGCCGGCTCCGGGCGGAGCAGCTCCGCCGCGGTCAGCAGGCCCAGGGCGCCCCAAGCGCGCATGACCGGGCGCAGCGGGGCGCCCTCTCCTGAGCGCTGGCCATCCCTGTCCACCTGGTACGACGTGACGATGGTGCCCGCGGCGGCAAGCACGACGGAGGTGAGGCCAGTCCGCAGATCCAGAACGGACAGCACGACCTCCGCCGGGCCGTAGTCCCGGCAGGCCAGCGCGAGCCGTGGCAGCAGTCCCCTGTCACCATCCAGGTCGGGCGTGACCAGGGTGGGGAACACGGCGAGCGCCGGCGGCGCCTTTCCCGGCCGCAGGCCGACGAGCCTGCGGCCGAGTGACGCCAGGTCCTGCTGGGCGTCGGTGCCCGCGGCTCCCTGCACGATCGCGACGGGAAGGGCCGGCCGCGGGCGGGTTCCCGGCGAGCGGGCTGGCGGGGAGAGCTGCACGTTGCGATCCAGCGCCTCGCATGCGCCCGAGGCCGCCCACTCCAGCCCGGCCGCCCGCCGGCGGCGGCGCGCGCGGCCCGCGGCGAGGTCAACGGTGGCGCTGGCGAGCGGCTCGCTTCCGCGGGGCCAGTCCAGTACGCGGCCGTCCTCATCGATGACGCATGAGCCGGCCGAGAACGTGACGCCCTGCTCGGTTCCCGAGACGTTCGCGACCACGAAGGCCAGGCTGTTGTCGCGTGCCCGGGTGCGCCAGACCGGCGAGGGCGTGGGCTCCTCCGACCAGCAGGTCGGCACGGCGACGAGATCGGCCCCCGCGGTGGCCAGCCATGACGTTCCCTCCGGGTAGTCAAGGTCGGCGCAGATGAGTACGCCGACGCGCCCGAGCGGTGTTGACCAGGCAGCCGGCGGCTGGGCGCCCGCTGTCGCCCAGAGCGTGTCCCACGACCAGAGGTGGGCCTTGCGGTAGCGGCCGACCAGGCCGCCGGGGCCGACGAGGGCCGCCGTGTTGAACAGCTGCCGTCGTGCTGCCGGGCCTGCGGCCGCTTGGCCCGCGGGGCCTCGTGCCCGCCACCGGCGCCGAGGCCCGGCCGGGGTGCCGCCGCGCTCGGCCAGGCCGCACACGACGTGGCAGCCCAGCTCCCGGCACTGCCGGGCGAGCCACCTTGTGGCGGGCCCGGGGACCGTCTCGGCGTACGGCGCGATCGCCTCGCCGGAGGGCCAGTAATAGCCCGTGGTGGCCAGCTCAGGGAAGACCACCAGGTCTGCGCCCCGGGCCACGGCCTGACGGAGCAGCCGGCCGATGAGGCCCAGGTTCGCCGGGACGTCACCGTGGGCGGGTGCGAACTGGGCGGCCGCCACGGTGAGGCGCTGCGGCGGCCGTCGTCTCGGCCCCGCGGCACGGAGGCCGGCCGGAATCCCCGTAGCCGCCGGGCGATCCCCGCTGGGGGCGGGAGACCCTCGTCTGACCACGCTGCCCAAGGCAAGTCCCGCTACATTTGAGTGCACCTATCTCCATGAGGTGGATCGATGACTAACCGGGATGACGTGGACGACCTGGGCGGTTGCCGACGGGAATCGGATGCCGCGCAATGACCGTCCTTCAGCGGCCGGACGCCTCCATCTTCTTCGAGCAGAGCGGCGTCGGCCCCGACCTGGTCTGGCTGGCCGCCGGTGACCAGCGCGGCAGCATCTGGCGGCGTTACCAGACCCCGGCATTCGACGCGGAGTACCGCAATACCACCTACGACGCCCGCGGGGTCGGCCAGACCACCTCGCAGTCCCCGCCGCCGTGGTCGATCGCTGATCACGCCGCCGACATCATCGACCTGATCGAGGCACGGTGCAGCCCGCCCGTGGCACTCGTGGGGCTGTCGATGGGTTCGCTGATCGCGCAGGAGGTCGCGTTCACCCGCCCGGATCTGGTCCGGGTGGCTGTCGTGATGGGCACGTGCGTGCGCAAGACTGGGTTCATCCGCGAATGGGAGCAGGCTGAGATCGACTTCCGGCGCGCCGGGGGCCGGCTCACCCCCGGGTTCGCGCTGGCCCATTACGCCTTCCTGCTGTACCCGGCCAGCGCGCTCGGCGATGACCGGCTGTGGGCCCGGCTCCGCGACCTGGTCGCCGACGACTTCGCCGAGCGCGACGGGGAGATGCTGGCGGCGCAGTGGGAGGCGTGCCTGGAGTATGACTCAACCGAGCGCCTGCCGCACTGCCAGGTGCCGCTGCACGTTATCGGCTTCAGCGAGGACGTGCAGACCCCTCCGCAACGTGCCCGCCAGGTGGCCGAGCTGGCCGCCAGCGGCACGTTCCACCTCCTGGAGGGCCTGGGGCACGGGTCGGCCTTCGGTCACCGGCCGGATCTCGTGAACGACCGGATCCGGGGAATCCTGACCAGCCACGCGTGAGCCAGAGTCGGGGGGGCCGGCCGCGGAAAGCACCGGCACTGGCTCTGCGCCCTTGAGGATGTCATCCGGCGAACGCGAAGTTCATGAAGCCGTAATCCATCAAGGGCTGGCCGAGCCGGGACTGGGCATAGCCGGTGATCTTGGAGCTGTAGGCGTCAAGGGTGTCGGTGAAGGCGGGAATGATGTAGCCGCCCTGGGTGAAGTCGTACTGCTGCATCTCGTGCAGGATCTCCTGGCGCAGCCCGGCGTCCGCCGTGGCGATGGCCTGGTTGTACAGGCTGGTGTAGTGAGAGTTGTTGTTATGGGTCTCGTTGTACGGGCTGCTCGGCAGCATCGATTGGGCTACCTGGGTCAGGTAGGGGAAGTAGCTGTAGTAATCCTGGGAGAACGTCGACTGCAAGTAGTCCGGGCCGAAGAAGGTTCCCGGCGGGACGTTCTTGATCGTAATCGTGACACCCGCGGCCTTGGCCTGCTCGGCGAGCACGGTGGCCATCGCGACGACGCCGGACAGGACGGGCGAGGTGACCAGCGTGACCGTGAGGTCCTCCTTGCCCGCCTGCTTAAGCAGGAACTTTGCCTGCGGGATGTCCTGCTGGCGGACCAGGGAGTGGTCGAAGTCGGGGTCGTAGGGGGAGAACACGTCGCTTGCGGCCGTGCCGTAGCTGTCCAGCGCCGAGTCGATCATCTGCGGCCGGTTGACCAGGAGCCGCATCGCCTGGCGGACCCTGACGTCCGTGAAGGGCGGCTGGTCAACCCGCATCGTGAACGGGATGATGCTCCCGGCGCTCGAGACGACGACGTTGATGCTGCCGGTGTTGGATAGCGCGGCGACCTGGGGCGGGTCGAGGGTTCCCGCGGCATGAATCTGCCCGGTGGTCAGCGCATCGGCCAGGGACACGGTGCTGGGGAAGTCGGTGATCGTCAGGGTGCCGGCGTAGGGCAGGCCGTGCTGCCAGTAGTGCGGATGGCGGGTGAACACGCTGCGCTGGCCGGGCGTGAAGCTCTGGTACCGGAACGCGCCCGTACCGTTCGGCCGGGCCGGGTTGAGCGTCGCGGGCGCGATGAGCAGGTCAAACGGGGCCGCCGCGAGTTGCGCGGCGTAGTCGGCGACCGGTGAGGTCAGCTTGACCAGGACGGTGTGGCTATCCAGCTTTTTCGTGCTGCCGATGTCGATGGGCCCCATGAAGATCTTGCCGGGCGCGGCGAGGGTGATGATCCTGTGGAAGCTGAAGAGCACGTCGTCGGCGGTGAACGGCCTGCCGTCGTGGAAGGTGACGCCGGGCCGCAGCCGGATCACCCAGTCAGTGAGCGACCCGCCCTGAGGGCTGATCTCCTCGGCCAGCAGGTACACCACCTTCTTGGCCTGGATGTCGAGCGTGACCAGCGGCTCATACAGGGTCTGGATCCGGGAGATATCGATGTCGGTAACGCCCTTGTGCGGGTCGAGGGTGTCCGATGACGACCCGCCGGTGAGGCCCACCTGCAGGTTCCCGCCATAGCTCTTGCGGCGGCTGGTGCCGGCCGTCACTGACGAAGTACTGCTGCACCCGGCCAGGAGGCTTCCGCCGCCAGCCGCCACGCCGACACCCGCGAGTCCGGCCAGGACCCGGCGGCGGGGGATACCCGGCTGCGGTGCGCTGCTGCGATCTGCCTGATTCACGAAATGGCCTCCTCGGAAAAACGGCATGGTGCGCTCGATGGACGTGCGGCAGGTCTGCTTGGCCCGCGGCCCGCAGTCCGGCAGGCGCCGCGACTCGGTAAGCATAATGAGGTGGTCCGCTATGTGCCGACATAGCCGGGCGTTACCGGCCGAATATTCCGGGGCCCGCCTGGGGGTAGCCGAGCATCTGACGACCTTCGGTGGCGCATCTGTCAGGGATTCCCGGGAACCGGCATGAGGTTACATCTCCATTTCGCGCGCAGCCTGTATTGACTGGCGCCGGATCGGTGGCCTGGCGCCGAGGCATATCTCAGCAAATGAGGGGGCGGATATGAATAGCGGATATGAATAGAGGCGCGCGGTTCCCGGCCTACCCGGAGGCCAGGGCACTCACGCTGACCGGGTTGCTGATCATCCCGGAGTCGTACATCAGCGTGGCGACCCGCTGGACCTGGCCGACGTCCAGGGATACCGGGTACGTGCCCAGGGTGACCTGCGCCGCGTCTCCCGTGCTCATGCCGGTGAGCCGCGGTAGCACGGCCTGCACCGGTCCCCGCTGGGCGCAGTCGGCCTGGGCCTGATCCAGCGCCTCCTGAAATGCCCGCACGGCCGGCGGATGCGCGCGCGCGTAGGAGCTGAGGCTGAAGTATCCCGACAGCGGGAGCCCGGACGTCACGCCGCTGCTCGCGTTCACCACCTCGACCGCCCCGAGCTGTTCCTCGGCCTGCAGGATGTAGGGCTCAGTGGCCAGGATCGCCTGCACCTGGCCGCTGTGAAGCGCCCCGATCATGTCCTTCGCCTGCGTCTGTGCCCAGGTCACGCTGCTCGGGCTCACGCCGTCGTTCTGCAGGACCTCCGCTGCCGCCAGGGTCTGCATGTCGTACGGGACCGCCGCGGAGTACGGGACCACCTGGGCGGGCAGCGTGGCCACGCTCTGCCCCTGGAGCTGTTGCGGTGTGGTGATACCCGAGTCGGGCAGGGTGAGGATCGCCATCGAGTCCGGGGCCGCGTCGTACCCGTCGGCGATGAGCCGCAGCGAGGCTCGGCCGAGGGCCTGCTCGTAGAGGAAGCCCGTATAGTCGCCGACCGCGATCGTCGCCTGGCCGCTGGTGAGAGCATGGAGCTCGGCGCCGAGGGACGGGTAGTCCCTGATGGTGACGTCCAGGCCGCGCTGCCGGAACAGGCCGTCCTGGACGGCGACCCGGAGCGGGGCGTTGTCGATTCCGGGGACGACGGCCACCGTGACCGGCTCGCTGGCGCCTGACGCACCGGTGCCCGTGACATCACAGCCGGAAGCCAGCACCGCCACCGGCAGTAATGCCAGCGTGATGCGCAAGGCCGAGTTGCAGACACTGGCGCAGGCCAGCCGCATAGGGCCTCCTTAAAGGGAAGAATCCGGATGTTCCCGGGCACAACTAGCGCCAGAGGCTACTCCATCGCTTGCGGGTTGACCAGCTTCGGCATTGTAAAATCTTATGTTTCGGCTTTTGGCTGGTGGTATCGCTTGCGTGATTTCGTATACCTTTTGTGCGGCGGCGCGGCCGTCAGCCCATCTGCCAGCCCATATACCGGTTCAGTGGCACGTGGGCGAATCCCGGCATCACCTCGGCAAGACCCGGGTATCCCAATGGTTGTGATTTAATCCCGTTTGCCGCTCGCCGCCGTTAGTGTTGGCATTCGGGTAGTCGGTCACGCCGTGTACGCAGAATTGTCCTGGCGGGAAGGAGCACCCCATGTCGGTCCCGCTGCGGCGTCCGCATGTCGCTGAACACCTGCCGGTCTCATGCTGAGCGGCGCCGATGGGCCGTCGGGGACCAGGAAAGCTCGTGGCAGCCATCGCGCGGCGGTCAGGCGGGCGCCGCGCGATGATAGCCCGCCCGCAGGCGCAGGGAGCACCGCCGCTCCGGACAATCCCAGGTCCCTCCCGGACCGCGCCGGCAGCCAGCCGCCACGAGCTGGGTCGGCGCAGCGCGCGCTGAAGAACTGGCGGGTGCGATCGCGGCTGCTCCTGCTGGTGATCATCCCGACCCTCACCGCGGTCGCGGCCGGGGGGATCTTCATCGCCTCGTCCCTGCAAAGTGCCCTCGTCGACCAGCGCGTGGTAACGCTGGCCAGCCAGAGCGGCAAGATCACGGGCCTGGTGCAGGCACTGCAGAACGAGCGGCAGGACACGGTCCGGTTCATCATGCTGGGCAACGGCAATGGCGGCCGGGGCGCCTCGGCCTCGTCGGCGATCCCGCCGGGGCCGGAGCTCAGACTGCTCAGCCAGGACTACGCGGCCACCAACGGCTGGGCAAGCCAGGTGAAGGCCCTGGCCGGCGGGATCGGGGGCTCTTACCCGGCACTGGCCCAGCAGGACACAAAGTCGGCTCTCACTGTGATCGGGAACCTGCCGGCCATCCGCGCCTCGGCGACCGGCACGCAGCTTCCCGCGCTGATCGTGATCCAGGAGTATGCAGCGGCGATCAGCGCGCTGCTGGCCGTGGAGAGCCAGATCGCGGTGGGCAGCAGCGACTCGGCGCTGGCGGGCGCGGTCCGCGTGCTCGGCCTGGTCTCCAGCATGAAGGAGGAGGCGTCGCAGCAGCAGGCGCTCCTCACCTCAGCCCTGCGGACCGACCTGGTCAGCCTGGGGCAGTTCGGGCCGGCCCAGCAGTCGGCGCTTACCGATGCGCAGGCCCAGCAGCAAGGCGACCTGAACGAGTTCGGGACGGCGGCCACGGCCGCGCAGCGCCAGCTGCTCGGCAGCGTGCTGTCGAGCCCGAGCGTCGTGCAGGCGCAGGCGCAGGAGCAGCAGGCGATCTCGCTCGCGTCGAGCAACTCGCCCATCGCCACTGACCCCACGATCTCCGACGCCAGCTCCTCACTGGGGTACGTGGTCAGCGGCATGCGGTCGGCGGAGCGGCAGTTCGCGGGCTCAGTGATCTCCCGCGGCGGGTCACTGCACGACGGCGCAATCGCCTTGGCGATCATCTACAGCCTCGCGGTCGCCCTGCTGCTCGGGATCGCGCTGGCCGCCACGCTCATCGTCGGCTGGTCGATGGTGGGCCCGCTGCGCAGACTGCGGAATGGGGCACTTGAGGTAGCGGAAGACCGGCTGCCGGCGATGGTCCGCCGGATCAGCGAGGCCGGCGGGGACGGCGTCCCGGCCGGCGTAGAGCCCATCGACGTCGACTCCTCCGACGAGATCGGCGAGGTCGCCCGCGCCTTTGACCAGGTGCACCAGGAAGCGGTCCGGCTGGCAGGCAACGAGGCGGCGCTGCGCGGCAACATCAGCGCCATGTTCATCAGCCTGTCCCGGCGCAGCGTGCCGCTCATCGACCGGCTGGGTCAAATGATCGACGACCTGGAGCTGGCCGAGGACGATCCCGACCGGCTGTCCGACCTGTTCTCAATAGACCACCTGGTCACCCGGATGCGGCGCAACTCCGAGAACCTCCTGGTGCTGGCCGGTGAAGAGCCGGTGCGCAAGTGGACCGAGCCAGTGCCGCTCACGGACGTGGTACGGGCCGCGACCTCGGAGATCGAGCAATACAGCCGGGTGCTGCTCGACCTGCAGCCGGGAATCGTCGTCTCCGGCCACGCGGCCGCCGACGTGGTCCACCTGCTCGCGGAGATCATCGAGAATGCCACCATGTTCTCCCCCGCCGACACCCCGGTGCGCGTCTCGGGGCATGAGGTGTCCGCGGGCGGCGTGCTGCTCGAGGTCAGGGACAACGGGATCGGCATCTCGCCTTCCCGCCTTTCCCGCATGAACTGGCGGCTCGAGAACCCGCCGCTCATCGACGTGTCGGTGTCCCAGCACATGGGGCTATTCGCGGTATCCCGCCTGGCCGCGCGGCGCGGCGTGCGGGTCCGGCTGCAGGCCGCAACCCCACAGGGACTGTCCGCCCTGGTCTGGCTGCCCCGCAAGCTCACCGGCCGGGAAACCGCCCGCGATGTGCAGGAGCGGTCACGACTGCTAGCCGAGGGCTCGTCCTTCGCCTCGCCGGGGACAGGCGCCCGGCGCGCCCGGGGTGGCACGGAACAGCCGATGGCAGCGACCCGGAGAGCGTCCAGCTGGTTCCGCGCTCAGCGGCCGTCCGGCCGTCGCGCGCAAGGCGCCGCCCTCAGCGCGACCGAGCTCGGCGCGGTCGGCAGCGTGCCCGCCGCAGCCCAGGTCGAGCCCGCCACCCCCGTCGGCAGCGCGTTGGGCGCCCGGGCGCCCAGCACGGCAGCGCCCGGCCTGCCCGTGCCGGGCGCGGCCGG
>PLRW01000368.1 GCA_003164955.1 Actinomycetota bacterium | reverse complement strand
CCGCCTGGACCACCGCCCACCACCTACGGCCCTGGAGCCAAGGCGGCACCACCAGCCTCAACGACACCGCCCTGCTGTGCTTCGTCCACCACCACTACCACATCCACCTGCTCGGCTGGACCATCACCGGCGACCCCAACGCCACCTTGCGGTTCACCCACCCCAGCAAATGCCTCACCCTGGACAGCCCCCTGCCCACCCAGAACCAACCCCGCGCCCCCTGAACGCTGCCGCGGGCTGCTCCCCGCCACAGGCCACATCCCGCCCCCCTTGACCCAGCACGCGGAGGCCGCGCCTCGCGAACCTTGACCCCTGCGTGGCCTCCGCACCGAGGTCATCCCGGCATCGGCCCAGCAAGATCGACTTACGAAACAGGTCCTAGCCCAAGACAACAAATGTGATACCGAATCCTCGCGTAGCCTTGACAAAATCGCACACTAACGAGTGAAACTCTTCATAAGTGCAGCATCATGAGACCGTTCGCGATGAGTGGGGGCGGCGGTGCTGTTGTGATGAGGAGGCGCTATGCCCGGATATGACTACGATGTCAGCGGGTCGGGGGCGGACACGTCCCCAGCAGGAAAGGCGGAGAGGTCCCCAGCAGGAAAGGCGGACAGCTCCCCGGTGACGGGGGCGGACAGCTCCCCGGCCACATTCCCGACCACATTCCCGGCCGCAGCCGGTCCGCAGCGCGGCCCCGACGGGCCCGGCGCGGGACCACGACGGCGCGATTTCCTCCGCTACTCCGGCGGTGCCGCCGCCGCGAGTGGCCTCGCGGGCGCCATCGCCGGCTCCGGGCTGCTGACCCCGGCCGCCGCCCGGGCCGCGACGGTCTCCCGGGCCGCGACGGGCGCCCCGGCCCGGGAGGATGCCACCGCGACCCCGTCCGCGGGCTACGCCGCCGCCGACGGCAACCTCGCGGCCACGCCCATCCGCCCCCCGGCCGCGCCGCTGGTTGTCCGGGGCCCATACGTGAGCACCTGGCTGCCGTCCACCGCGCTACCCGGAACGTGGCAGGAGTTCTGGCAGGGGCACACCACCGCCATGGGCGGCCTCGTGCGCATCGACGGCGTCTCCTACATGTTCATGGGCGACCCCTCGATCATCCTGACCGTGCCGAACGGGAACCAGGGAACGCCCTCCACGCTCCAGGGGTTTGAGCTGGCGCTGCAGCAGACCAGCCTCGAGGTCACCCCGACCCGGTCGCGTTTCACCCTGGAAGGCGGCGGCGTCGAGCTCGTGGTGGAGTTCCTCTCCCCCGTCGAGCCGGGCGACCTGAAGCGGCAGTCGATCCCGCTGAGCTACGTCGTGATCAGCGCGCGCAGCATCGACGGCCACTCCCACGACGTGCAGATCTACGCGGACATCAGCGGCGAGTGGTGCAGCGCCGACGACAGCCAGCAGATCACCTGGGCGCCCTCGAAGGTCAGTTCCGGTGGCCAGACGCTCCAGGTGTGGTCCGTCGAGCTGGCCAATCAGCAGCCGCTGACCGAGCAGAACCAGCAGGCCGCGTGGGGCAGCACGGTCTGGGCCACGCCGTCGGGCGCCGGGCTCACCTACCAGTCCGGGCAGGACGTCGTGGTCCGCGCGCAGTTCGTCGGCAACGGGAAGCTGGCCGACAGCAACGACACGGACTACCGGGCCATCCAGGACAACTGGCCCGTGTTCGCGTTCTGCGCCGACCTGGGCCAGCTGGGCGGGGCGGCGGCGACCGTGCCGCTGTCCATCGGCCTGGTGCGCACGCCGGCGGTCAGCTACCTGGGCCAGGACCTGCCGCCGCTGTGGAGCACCGAGTTCTCCACCTGGCAGGACATGCTCGCCTTCTTCCTCGGTGACCTGACCACCGCGCAGGGCCGCGCCGATCGCCTGGACGCCCGTATCACCGGGGACGCCCAGGCCGCCGGCGGGACGGCCTACGCCGGGCTGTGCGCGATCGCCCTACGCCAGGCCTACGGCGGGACCGAACTGGTCGCCGGGCCGAAGGGCCAGCCGTGGGCGTTCCTCAAGGAGATCTCCAGTGACGGGAACGTCTCCACCGTCGACGTGCTGTACCCGGCCTCGCCGGCCTGGGTCTACGCCGACCCCGGCTACCTCGCCCTGCTGCTGGCGCCGCTGCTGGCCTACGCGGAGTCGGGCGACTGGCCCGAAACCTTCGCTCCGCATGACCTCGGCTCCGCCTACCCGGTCGCCTCCGGCCACAATGACGGCGGCGGGGAGAACATGCCGGTCGAGGAGTCCGGCAACATGCTGATCATGTCGGCCGCCTACATCCAGCAGGCGCCGTCGGTGGCGAAGGCCTTCGCGACCGCGCACTACAAGATCCTCAAACAGTGGGCGGACTACCTGGTCGCGAACCTGCCCGACCCCGGCTTCCAGAACCAGACCGACGACTTCGCCGGGCCCATCGCGCACAGCGTCAACCTGGCGCTCAAGGGCATCATCGCGGTCGCCGCCATGGGCCAGATCGCGAAGGCCGCGGGCAACGCGGCCGACGCCGCCAGCTACACCGCGCAGGCCAGGACGTTCATCTCCTACTGGGCCTCGCACGCACAGGACCCGTCCGCCCCGCACCTCGACCTCACCTACAGCGGGTCCGGGGGCGGCGATGGGACGTTGGGCACCACCTACAACGGGTTCGCCGACCGGCTGCTGGGCACCGGTCTCGTCCCGGCCTCGGTGCTGGCCGAGCAGGCCGCGTGGTACCCCACGGTCAGCAACCTGTTCGGGCTGCCGCTGCAGGTGCCGCACAGCTACGCCAAGTCCGACTGGGAGATGTTCACGGCCGCGTGGCTATCGGCCTACCCGGTCAAGCAGCAGCTCATCGAGCAGGTGTACACCTACGCCAACACCACGCCGAGCCGGGTGCCGTTCAGCGACCTGTACGACACGATCAGCGGTGACCAGGTGGGCTTTCAGGCCCGGCCGGTACAGGGCGGGATCTTCGCGCTGCTCGCGCTGCGTAACCGTAAATAGCCGCGAGTGGGCCCCGCGGATCGCGAGCGCGGGGCCCGCCGGCCGCTCCCGTCCCTGCCCCCGCTCCCGTCCCGGATCGGCCGCCCCCCGGGGCACGCCAGGTGAGCCGGGGCAGCAGCGGTGCGGCCGTGCGGTGCCGCACGCAGCCCTGCCACACGCCGATGCTGTACGCCACGTCGTCCAGCAGCCGGGCGGAGACGTAGCGGACCGGGTCCATCGGCGGCCGCCGTTCCCGCCAGCCGAGCACGGGCGGGGCGAGGACCAGGGCGGCCAGCGGCAGCCGCAGCCGCGGGACCGCGATCGCCGCGGGCAGCGCCACCGGCCACCATGCCCGGGACAGCGTGCTGCCCAGCAGCCGGCCGGCGGCCACCGTCCCGCCCGCGGCGAGCCGGGTGGCCACCGCCCAGGAGTCGCCGGTGAC
>PLRW01000015.1 GCA_003164955.1 Actinomycetota bacterium | reverse complement strand
CAGTCGTAGCAGCCACGTACCTCGCCTGGGCCCTTCTGGCACTCCTGGCCCGGCGCCTTTCCCGGCGGGGTGTGTGATGGCGAGTCCGGGCCCCAGCCGGGCGGCCGGCCGGTGGACGGACCGCCGCGCCTACCCCGACACCCCCGCCGGGCATCTGACCCAGGTCTAAGACGACATGGACGACCGCCTCTGGCGGCGCGGCCACCGGATGAAGATCTGGCGGCACCACGGAGGGCTTCTCACTCGCCGGACCGTCAAGCGGGTGTTCTGGCACAGCACCTGCAAAAAGTGCGGCCTGGAGATGCNNCTGATGGCCCGCCGCTACCGGTCCCCGTACCGCCGCCGTCTCCGCCGGCCACGCCGCAGCTTCCACGGCGGGACCGCCCTGAACCAGCGCGGCACGCTGATCGCTGCGGGAATCGGCGTGGCCGCAGCGACCGCGGGCGGGATCGGCGCGCACCCGCAGATCGTCCCGGCAGTCGCCCGCGCGGTCACCGGCCACGCCACCACAGCGAGCATCACTGTCCCTGCCGCAGCCGCGGGCACCGCCAGCCAGCGGGCGTTCATCAACGAGGTCGCCCCGGGTGCGGTCGCCGCGCAGCGCACCTACGGCGTCCCGGCCGCGGTGACGATCGCGCAGGCCATCGATGAGTCCGGGTGGGGCGGCAGCTCGCTCGCCGCCAGCTACCACAACCTGTTCGGGATCAAGGGCTCCGGCCCGGCCGGGTCCGTCACGCTGCCGACTCAGGAGTTCACGGGTGGCGGGTACGTGACGATCAGCGCCGCGTTCGCCGCCTATCCCAGCGACGCATCGAGCATCGCCGCGCATGACGCGCTCCTCGCCGGCGGCGGAGTCTACGCGCAGGCGATGAGCGACCGCGGCAGTCCCGACCGGTTCGCGAACGACCTGACCGGCGTCTACGCCACCGACCCCAGCTACGGCGCGACCCTCATCAGCTACATGCGCAACTTCGGCCTGTACCGATTCGACTCCTAGGGACCTGAGGTCATGATCCGCACAGCCATCACCCTCACCATCACCGGCCTGGTGCTCGCCTACTCGCTGGCGGTCTACCTGATGTGGCCGGCTGTCCAGAAGGATCACCCGGACTGGTCCCGTAAGCGGGTGACCTGGTATGCCCTCGGTGAGGGTGCCGGGCTGGTCCGTGACTACCTCGCCGATGGCCTGCAGTGGCTGCTCCCGCGCATGTGGCACGGTGTCCGCCATGGTGCCCGCCGCGCCCGCATCCGCGCCCGGTCCGGCCGGGCAGCGGTGAACCGGCGGCTCGCGGACCGGCGCCGCCCCCCGGTTGACATGGGCAGCGTCCCCGGTGGCGGTGGCGGTGGTGAGACGGCGCCCCGGCAGCCGTCGCCACGGTCCGCTCCCGGTCCCCGCGAGCGGACCGTGGTCACCCCGATCCGTAAGGAACCCGTAGCGTCCGGTGCCAGTCCCGGGCCGGCCCCGGCCGGCGGCGGCACGGAACCCGTCCCGCCCGGTGCGATGCAGCCCGCGTTCGGCGCGCTCATCACCTGGATCCTCGACCAGGACCACCCCGACAGCATCGACTTCGAGGCGTTCCACCGCGACCTGTCCTCCGGGGTCATCGGCGTCGGCGAGGCCCTCCACGAATACACCGAGCACCTCGCTGAAGGCGGCATCGGCATGGACCCGCTCATCGTCCAGGCGAGCGCCGATGTCGCGGAGGCGTTCGGCGAGCTGAGCGCGGGGATCGTGGATATCTTCCGCAAGTTCCACGCCGTCTACGCCGGCTATCTCGCGTGGCTCGAAGACGGCCACCAGAACACCCACGACGGCCGGTGGGTCCGGCCCGAATCCGCTTAGGAAGGAGAGCGCGCGATGAATAACCGGATCAGGGCCTACCAGGATGCTGTCAAAGAAGCCAAGAAGGCAACCAAGGGCAGCGACTACGTGGCCGGCGCCGCCGCAATGGACGCCTCGGCGAAGGCTTACCGCAACCTCACGCGCTCGGACTGTGCCGAGCTGTGGCCCGGGTCGCCCGAATCCCGCGACCGGTCCCGGCCGGCGGGTGCGTCCCGAAAGCACCCGAGGAAGGACACGCACATGCCCAGGAATACGCGCCAGCGCCCGCACTGGCCTGGCCGCCGGGTCAAGGCCGTCAAAGGCCGGCACCGGGGCATCCGGGGCCGCGTCTGGTACTACACCGGCGACAGCACCGTGCTCGTCACCAGTCGCCCGTTCCCGTGGCTGCGGGCCCGTAACGACGAGATCTGCGCGGACCACCTCCGGCAGCGCTGGATCTAGGAAAGGAACCCTGATGACGATCAGACGCCGCCCTTCGTGCTGCAACGCCGTGTTCATGTGTGCCTGCCGCCGTGGCTGCCGCTGCGCCTGTGCTCGCTGTGAATGCAGCCCAATCTCCCCAATCACCGCACTGATCACCGCACTGGTCAAGAAGCGCTGAGGAGTTCCTGATGCCTGGTCCGGTCCGGTGGATGTTCCGCGCACCCGCCGAGCGCGCGTCCCTGCTCACCGTCCCCGTCACCTGGACGGCGGCGGAGATCATGCACGCCCAGGGTGTCCCCGGACTGGACCTCGGCCTCGGCACCCTGACGGTCTCCGCGCTCGCCTACGGGATCGCCTCCTGGCGGTACATGCGCGCGGTCAGGAAGGACCGGGATCCGCTCCCCGATGACCGGCTGCCCCGGCACCTCGCCGCCTCGGGCCTGCTGATGGGCGGCTGGACGACCGCCGCGACCATGGCCGGGCCGATGGCAGGCCCGCACCACGCCCTGACGTGGACCGGCCTGGCGGGTGCCATGGTGGGTTACCGGTGGCTGCGCCGTCATGACGCGGTTGTGGCGGCCCGCGAGCGGCGCCGGGAGGCGGCCGAACGGGAGCAGCGGAGAGCCGAATGGCAGGAGACCGCCCACCGGTGGGGTATCTCCGGTTCCTACCTGGACGACTGGGAAGAGACGCGCCTCGGTGAGCGGATGGTCGTGGACGTGCGCGGCACCAGCCAGAAGCTGGTGTCCCGGATCAACAAGCATGCGCTGGCCGAGACGATCGAGCAGGACCGGGTGCTCCCCCGCAGCCGGGTGGAGATCAGCGACCATCACCGCGCCGGGAAGATCGTCGTCAATATCCGCACCGGGGACCCGTGGGGTGAGCCGATCCCGCATCCCGTCCTGGCACGGGACCACGAGATCACCCTGCCGTTCCCGGCCACGGCGCGGCTCCCGCTGCCGGTCGGCCAGGACCCGGTAACCGGGCACGTGCTCCCGTTCACGGTCTGGGACGAGGACGGCGGGAAGAACATCCTGGTCGCCGCACGGAAAGGCTCGGGCAAGTCGACCCTCCTGTCGTGCCTCCGCGAGCGTCTGACCGCGGCGGAAGACGCCATGGCCATCGATATCAACCTGTCGAAGGCCCGCGAGGAGCACAACTGGGCCCCGGCCTGCCACCTGAATGCGATCGGCCGCCACCAGGCCGGCCGGGCGATCAGCATCCTCACCACGGTCCTGCAGATCATCGAGCTGCGGGCCGCGAAGCCGCGCACGACCCCGAACCACCAGCCCACCTGCGATGAGCCGCTGATCGTCATCATCATCGATGAGGTTCAGGACGCGGTGAGCTTCACCGAGATCCGGGACCTGGTGCGCCGGATCGCCCGGTCCGGCCGCAGCGAGGCCGTGTCGCTGGTGATCTCCGGTCAGCGCGGTGTCGCGGCCTGGCTCGGCGGCTCCGATGTCCGCTCCCAGCTGGATGCGATCTGGTGCGGCAAGTTCAACCGGCAGTCCGAGGTGAACAACGCGGTCGGCGAGTTCGCGAACCTGGTCCCCGACATGACCCGCTACGGCGAAGGCCAGAGGGCGGTGTGGGCGATGGTCGATGTCGATTCCCTGGACGTGCATAAGGGCCGGGCGTGGCGGCTCGACCAGCCCGGGGATCTGGAGTGGCTGGCGCTGGAACGGGCGGCGTCGCAGCCGGACCTGGAGCCGGACATTGCCGCCCAGCTTGGTGACCGGTATCTGAATCTTCTGGCCACGGATGCTTACTCCAAGCTAGCGCGTGATCACGGAAAGTCGCAAACGGAGATGCCTCCGGTTACGCCCTGGCCGGACACCGCAGGCGGGGCACCCGCCGCGGTCGCCGTCCTCGAAGAGACCGACCTTGATCAACTGGAGCGGGAAGTGAACAGCGCCATCCCACCCGACCTGCGCGCCCGCCTCGATGCCATGGGCCAGCGGAC
>PLRW01000212.1 GCA_003164955.1 Actinomycetota bacterium | reverse complement strand
GAAGGCCGCCCCCGGGAGGCCTGCGACCGCTTCCAAGAGGGCCTGGCCCTGTACCAGGAGATCGGCGACCGGTCCGGGCAAGCCGACGCACTCAACAGCCTCGGCGAGGCACTTCTCCTGGCCGGCCAGCCCAGCCGCGCCCGCACCCGCCACACGACGGCGTGCGATATAGCCAGCGATATCGGCGACAAGTACCAGCAGGCCCGCGCGCACGACGGCCTCGCCCGCGTCCATCACGCGCAGGCCAGCCCCGGCCAGGCCCGCGACCACCGGGCACAGGCCCCCGCCCTCTCCACCCACCTCGGCACGCCTGAGCCGGACCAAGTTCCCGCCCCGCTTGCCTAAACGGGAAACCGGGACAACCCTGAGCGATAGAAGGTCTGTCGCTGCCCGGACCACGGGAGCTGTCAACTGCGCCAGCACCGCACTGCCTAAGCCGCACGCCGGGTTCGGCGGGCGGCCCGGGGAAACCCACCAGGAGCAATCCCGGCAGGGCGTCCCGGCCCGACCCAACCACCTGCCGGCGGTATAACGAGGATTCGCCAGGATCGCCGCGACCGTGCGCAACGTCCAGGCCGCGCCAGAACGGCGCGGATTCCGTCAGAACACAAGAGGCACTACACCCCAGATGATCTGAAACACCTAAAGTCCGTGGTGTTGGGGTTCGGCCTTGCCGAGAAAACCTCAGCAGAAAGTGCCCTCCGGAGTCGGGTACTAGAACTTTTAACAAATTCCATTCACCCAGCCCAGAGGACACTTTTCAAGCCGACATGACCAGAACACCGCTATTTCACCGGTGGGTCGAGTCTAAGAGTGCACGTCCAAGACTGCCTGAGCCAGGACAATACAATTGGGGTAACAGAACCAGGCGGTAGCGTAGTAGTCGCCCCCTGTCTCAGTGTGGTTCGGCGACCATGTGCAGCTGATGATCTGACCATCATCGACGCTGGTCGCTGGGCAGTTTTTGATCAGTCCGTGGGGACCACTTAGTTCGATATGCACGTCAGGTCTGGTGAGACCCTCTACGAGATTTTCGTAGGTGCCCGTGTCGGAAACGATTTTGAGACCCGTACCGTTTATATTGATGCACGTTTGACTCGAGAAAGCTTCTCCACCCCCGCAGCTACGGCCAGATGCCATTGCCGGGCTAGCCATCGCGACAAGGGCCGTCGCCGTCAGCAGACTTCCTACTACTGTCGCGAACCTCATTCTGATCGACAACATTGCTATACCTCCATACCTCGTTGACTGCGGCTCTTATCGCCGGGCCAGGTTCCTGCGAGCCAGTATGGGCGCCCGGCGTGCAATTCTGGTTGCATCTGTGTGCAACGCGCGTGCAACGCTTTGCGTGGAATGCCCTTATCCGGCGTGGCGGCAGCCTGGATCTTTCACCGGGGTGACAGGGTCAGCCTCTTGATCACCGTTCCCAGTTTTTGATCATGGAGTCCGTTCTGCGGGTATAGGCGGGGTCCGACTGTCGTGTCGGGGGCGCCGGTTTTCCACGCTCCGGGCGGTCTCCTTCCTGGGTCGTCGGGTGGCGGTGCCGGGGTGAGGTCGGTGCTGGCAGGGCCCAGGCTCGCGACCGCTGTGCTGAACGTGTCCACGGTGGTGCCGAGGTCGCCGGCGCCATGACCAGAATGTCGGAGGTGGAGCGGTCGCCTGAGGTGGCCGTGGCCGCGCCCCTGCTGGCCGAGGCGGTCGGGCTCGTCGCGCACACCCCCGTCCGTAACAGCGGTACGGTCGGCGGCAGCCTGGCGCACGCCGATCCCGCGGCCGAACTGCCCGCAGTCGCCCTCGCGTCCGATGCCGAGCTGGTCGCGACCGGCCCGGCCGGAACGCGGCGGATCGCGGCCGTGGAATTCCTCACTGGACCGTTCAGCACCGCGCTGGCGCCGGACGAGATCCTCACCGAGATCCGGCTGCCGATGTGGGCCGGCGGCCACGCCTTCGTGGAATTCTCCCGGATCCACGCCAACTTCGCCGTGGTCGGCGTGGCCGCACTCATCGACCTGGACGGCGACCGGATCCGGCGGGCGGCCCTGGCTCTTACTGGCGTCGCCCCGACCGCGATCCGCGCCACCGCGGCCGAAAACGTCCTGGCGGGCAGCGATGTCGGCGACATGGCGGCGACCGCTGCCGAGGCCGCCGGAGTAGCCGTCCAGGGCCTGACCCCGGCCGGCGACCTGCACGCCAGCCCGCAGACCCGGCTCGCGCTGGCCCGGACCTATTTGCGGCGCGGGATCGAGCTGGCCATGTCGCGCGCACGAAACGAGAGGTGAGCACGTTGACCCCCACCGCCTGCACCATCAACGTGACCGTGAACGGCCACCCGCATGTGGCCGAGGTGGAGCCGCGGCGGCTGCTCGTCGACTTCCTCCGCGAGGACCTCGGGCTCGCCGGCACCCACATCGGCTGCGAGCACGGCGTCTGCGGGACCTGCACGGTCCTGCTGAACGGGGCCAGCATCCGGTCCTGCATCACGTTCGCCGTGCAGGCCGACGGTGCCGAGATCAGTACGGTCGAGGGCCTGGCCCGTGGCGGCGAGATGCATCCCCTGCAGGACGAGTTCTCAGAGAAGCAGGGCCTGCAGTGCGGCTACTGCACGCCGGGCATGCTGATGCGCGCCTGCGAGATCCTCGCGGAAAACCCTGATCCGACCCCGGCCGAGGTGCGCTCGGCCATCGCAAGCAACCTGTGCCGCTGTACCGGCTACCAGTTCATCACCGAGGCCGTAATTGGTGCCGCCGCGCGTATGCGCGCCACGAAGGAGGTCGCCTCGTGACCACCGTTGACCGCGCGGACGCTGCACCCCCCGTCCGCGACCAATCCGCCAAGCGGCGCTGGGTCGGCCAGTCGATCCGCCGCGTCGAGGACCCGAAGTTCCTGCTGGGCCGGGGCGGCTACATCGCCGACCGGATTACCCCCGGCACCCTGCACGCGGCCGTGCTGCGCAGCCCGCACGCGCACGCCCGGATCGTGCGGATCGAGGCCTCCCGGGCCAAGGCCGCACCGGGCGTGCACGCGGTGATCACCGGCCCGGAGGCCGCCGAGCTCTGCAACCCGATGCCCGACTTCGGCCCCGACCCGGCCCGGCACACGTGGCGCTGCCTTGCCGCGGACAAGGTGCGGTACGTCGGTGAGGGTGTCGCGGTCGTCGTGGCGGACAGCCGTTATCTGGCGGAGGACGCGCTCGAGCTCATCGAGGTGGAGTACGAGCCGCTGCCGCCGGTGACCGACCCGGTGCGGGCCCTGGCCGACGATGCCCCGCTGGTGCACGAGGCCCTGGAGTCCAACTGCGCCTACGAGCGCACCTTCGATTTCGGCGACGTCGACCGCGACTTCGCCGAGGCCGAGGTCATCGTCCGGGACCGGCTCCGCTGGCACCGCTCGGGCGGCCAGCCGCTGGAGACCGTCGGGGCGATCGCCGAGTACGACCTGGGTACTGGCAGCTTCACCATCGACACCAACACGCTGAGCTTCACCAGCTACCTGTTCATGGCCGCGAACACGCTCAAGGTGGCCGCCAACAAGCTGGACATCAGACCGGTGCCGGCCGGCGGCAGCTTCGGCTCCAAGCTGTTCGCCAACAAGCCGGCCGTGATCGCTGCGATGTGCGCGCGGGAAACCGGCCGGAAGGTGGCCTACCTGGAGGACCGGGTCGACAACATCTCGAACTGCGACCACCACGGCTCCGACCGCATCTACGAGGTCGAGCTCGCCATGATGCGGGACGGCACCATGCGCAGCATCAAGATCGACGTCATAGACGACTACGGCGCCTACATCCAGTTCGGCGTAGGCCATCACGGAAACGCGCTGGCCCAGGTCGTGGGGCCGTACACGATCGGCAGCGTGCGGTATCAGGTGCAGGCCGCGCTGACCAACAAGAACCAGCAGGGTGCCTACCGCGGCTTCGGCTCCGAGGTGAACAACTGGATGCTCGAGCAGATGGTCGACAAGGCCGCGCGGGAACTGGGTCTGGACCCGGTGGCGGTCCGCCGCAAGAACTTCATCCGGGAGTTCCCGCACTTCATCCCGACCGGCAACGTCTACGACTCGGGCGACTACGACCGGGTGCTCGACAAGGCGCTGGAGCTGGCGGACTACAGCCACTGGCGGACCGAGCAGGAGCGGCTCCGCGAGGAGGAAGGCCGTTATATCGGCATCGGGCTGATCTCGGCGCAGGAGCGCAGCGTGTTTTCCGCGACGGAGTTCTGGTTCTGGTTCGACGAGCCGGGCGCGCCGGTGACCTCGACGCCTGAGTCGGTGTCGCTCAAGGTGGACGCCACTGGCGGGATCACCGCAATCCTGTACTCCTGCGCGTTCTGGGGCAACAGCCCCGAGACGATGGTCGCCCAGTTCGTCGCGGAGGAGTTCGACTGCAGCCCGTACGACGTCTCGATCGTCTACCACGGCAGCCGCGACGGGCTCCCGGCCACCGGGCCCGGCGGCTCCCGCACGACGGTGATGCTCGCGGGCGCGGTCGAGGGGGCGGCCGGCAAGATCAAGGCCAAGGCCCGCCGGGCCGCGGCTCACCTGCTCGAGATCGACCCGGACGACGTGGAATGGTCCGATGGCGGCTTCCACGTCAAAGGCGACCCGGAACGGAAGAAGTCGCTCGCGGAGATCGCGATCGCGCTGCACCTGTTCAAGCACAGCTTCCCGGCGGACATGGAAAGCGGGCTGGACGAGTCGAAGGTGTTCGACCACCCGTACACGACGATGCCGTCCGCGGATCGGAAGGATCTCGGCGTCTTTTACCCCTTCATGGGCCACGCCTGCCACGTACCCGTGGTCGAGGTGGACATCGAGACCGGCGCGGTCACGTTCTTGCACTATGCGGCGGTACACGACTGCGGGACGCTGGTGAACCCGCGCTCGCTGGCCGGGCACATCGTGGGCGGAACCGCCCAGGGCATCGGGACGGCCCTGTACGAAGAGTTCGTCTACGACGACGACGGCCAGCTGCTGTCCTCGAGCTTCCTGGACTACCTGATCCCCACGGCGACGGAGGTCCCGGAACTGACGATCGGCCACGTGGAGACGCCGTCGCCCTACACGCCGCACGGTGTCAAGGGCGGCGGGGAGGGCGGCCGGATGATGGCGCCCGCCGCCATCAACGTTGCGGTCAACGACGCGTTGTACCCGCTCGGCGTCCGCCTCACCGAACTGCCGATGACCCCCGAGCGGATCCTGTCGGCGCTGCGGGCGGCGGGGCCTATCGGTGGCAGGGCCGGGTGAGCGAGGCCACCGGACCGGTCGCCGTGGTCACCGGCGCCAACCGGGGAATTGGCCGCGCCATCACCGTGGCCCTGGCTGCCGGCGGCTTCACCGTTGCCGCCAGCGCCCGCGACCCGGCGAGCCTGGCGGACACGGTGGCGGAGGCCCGGAAGACCGGCGGGACCGCCATCCCGGTCGGCTGCGATGTCCGAGACGAGGCCTCCGTGATGGCGCTGGCCGCACGGGCTGAGCAGATTGGCCCGGTGCACACGGTCGTCGCCAACGCCGGGATCGCCGGGCCGACGGCGCCACTGCACGAGATCACGCTGGCAGACTGGCGAACGACCATCGCTATCGACCTCGACGGGGTGTTCCTCACCTTCCGGGCGTTCATCCCGGCCATGATGGGCCGCCGGGCCGGCAGCCTGATCGCGATCTCATCCATCACCGGCAAGCGGCCGCTGCACGGGCGGACCCCCTACGCCGCCGCAAAGATGGGCGTCATCGGGCTGGTCCGGACGCTCGCCACCGAACTCGGCCCGCACAACATCCGAGTCAACGCGATCTGCCCCGGCTTCGTCGCCGGGCCGCGGATCGAGCAGGTGCTCCGCCACCAGGCCGCCGTCCGCGGGATCCCCGAGGAGACGGTGCGCGGCGAGGTGACTGGCCTATCGCCGCTGCGCCGCATGGTGCGGCCGGAAGAGGTGGCCGCGACCTGCGTGTACCTCGCGTCCGGCGACTCGGCCGCGATCACCGGGGAGGACCTCAACGTCACCGCCGGCGTCGTCATGTACTGAAGGAGGACTATGCGGATCATCGATCTGTCCCAGGACATCTACGAAGGAATGAAGGTATACCCCGGTCACCTGAAGACCGTGCAGTTCGAGCACGCGACGCACGAGGAGACGGCGCCGCGGTTCGACAGCGGCTTCTCCTTCCAGACCACCGGGTTCATACTCAACGACAACGGGCCCACTCACGTGGACTCCTTCTCACATCTCGATCCCGACCCGTCGGCCGAGACCATCGAGAAGATGGCGCTGGAACTGTTCTTCGGCCCTGCGGTCTGCTTGGACGTCACAGGCTTCCCACCGCGCACCGACATCACCACCGAGGACCTGGACCGCATCGAGGCCGCCTCGCCGGTGAGCGTGGAACCGGGTGACATTGTTCTGTTCTATACCGGCACCTGGAATCGCTTCGCCGGGGACAAGCGCTATCTCACCGAGTTCGCCGGCCTCGGCGAATCGGCCAGCAAATGGATCGTCCGCCGGCAGGTAAAGACCTTCGGCGTGGACAGCCCCACCCCGGACAACCCCGCTAGCACCAGTTATCCAGTCCATATGATGTGCCGCCGGGAGCACATCACGCACTACGAAAACCTCGCGAACCTGGACCAGGTAGTGAATACCCGGTTCACCTTCGCCGGGTTCCCGCTCAAGCTCCAGGGCGCACACGGCGGCCCGACCCGCGCGGTGGCTCTCGTCAGCTAGCGCCTGGGCGGGCAGACTGGACGTGGCAGGCCGGCCCGGCCGGCGTCACCAGGGCGCGAATCCCGCGGTGAGGAGGCCGGGTGAACACGATCAGGACAGACGCGGTCCAAGGGCTGGGACCGTCGACTGGGCCGGGAACGCGGCGGCGACCCAGGACTGTACTACCTACGGGTGTTCGGCGAGCCGGGCGGCACGGAGCCACGGGCTGGCGCTTCGGCGGCCACCACGTATCGCTGAACAACCTCATCGCCGACGGCAAGGTCGTCGTCGCCACCACTTCGTGCTTCCTCGGCGCCGACCCGGCGGTCTCCCCGCTGCTCGTGCAGCGCCGGATTCTTCGGCACCCACAGGTCTGATCGCGGGTCGCTCACGAAGCATCCGGCACCTGAGTGCTAGCGATGCTCAGGGGCGGGACCGTGCCACAGGTTCACCACTCCCGGCGACAGGTCCAGCAGCCTGAATTCAAGGGCTGCCGCTGGCGGCCGCCGGGCTCAGGCGGGGGGCGAAACGGAGCCTCAGCCCGAGCCTGCGCAGCACCGAGAGGAACCACAGTGTGGACGCGCCGGTTCCGGCGACGACGAGCGCGACGGTAGCGGCGGTCGAGAGCATCAGGAACACTTTGACCGGCTCGGTGACCATCATCACCGCCAGGCCGACCGTGAGCAGCAGGAAGATACCCGCCCACAGCCAGGTCGCCCCCTGGAAGAAGCGGTGGACGCCGGGGTGATGGGTGGCCGGCTGCCGTAGCGCGACCACCTCGGCAGCCAGCCGGGCAACGAGCGGATTCGGGCCGCTCGCCGTCCGGGCGAACAGGACACACATGCAGAGGTTCGCGAGCGGGAACTGCAGCAGGAAGAGCCAGAGTACGCCGGTAGCGAGTACCACCGCGGTCTGCAGCGTGAGCACCACCGCAGAAATCGTCAGCAAGCTGGGCACAGATCCGGTCGCGATCTTGCGGATGATCGCGGTGAGCCAGATGGCCACGAGCCCCGCCACCAGGCCCGCGTCGCGGCCGTCGAGCCAGGCGGCGGCCACGTAGGCGGCCACGGGCAGCCCGACGGACTCGCTCAGGTTCCAGCCGACGGTGAGAATCAGTCGCAGCGGCCTGGGGATTTCCAGGTCCTCAGCCATGCGGGTGCTGGCAGCCGGGGAAGACCCAGCATCGTCATTACGTGCTCTCACCATGGCTGCGGTCATCAGTCCCGCCTCGCGGAGTCGGAAAGTGCAGCGAGAGCCCGCGGACCCAGCGGCGCGTCACCGCCCCGGTGTCAGGTCGCGGTAGCGAGCCTCAATCAGGCAATAAAGGCCGTGGCAGAAGAGGCCGCACGCGAGCAAAGCCGACAGCCAACAACCATCGGCGGAGCTGGCCACCGCCCGTTGCCCCACGCCGCCCGGCCCTGGGATCGGGCCGACGGCGGCAGGGTGGTCAGTGCTTGACCGCGTCCTTGAGCTTCGCCCCGGCCTGCTTGGCGTTGCCCTTGGCTTGGTCACCGCGGCCTTCGGCCCGCAGGCGCCGGTTGCCGGTGACGCGGCCGGTGATCTTCTTGGCGCCGCCTTTGACCGCTTCGGCCTTGTGCGCGATTTTCTTGGCGATACTCATGACTGGCTGCCTTTCGTGAGTTGCTGTGCGGGAGCAGGCGCACCGGCTGGGACGTCGGCGGCGGGCTGGCCATCCGGCCATTCTGGGTCTGCAGAGGCGGCCTGCCGGGGGGCGGGCCGGTGCCCGAACAGGTGCCGCCCGCCCCGGCGGCCGTCGCCCGGGCCGGGATCGCGGTTGCCGCGGGGGGAGCCGTTTCCCAGCTGGCTGGCGGCGTGGGCGCGGGCGGTCTCGCGCTGGTCGAGAAGGTCGTCGCGGTCCTGGCTGACGGTGGCTGTCTGGCGGCGGGACTCTTTGAGCCCGCGCCGCGCGGCGTGACCGCGGCGGGAGGCGCGGCGGGCGCTGGCCAGCAGCAGGCCCAGCCCGAGCAGGGCGATCGCGCCGACCACGATGCCGTAGAGGAACAGCGTGCCGGTGGAGCCGGTCACGTGATAGCCGAACACCGCGAACCCGTGAGTAAGCGCATGCCCGCTGCCGCCGTTGCCGAGAACGCCGGCCACGCCGGTGACCAACGCGGCGACCAGGATGATGAGCCCAATGATAACGATCATGGTGCCCTCCGGGAAATACACTGTAGACCTACAGTATAAGCCGCCGGCAGGGTACTGTCAACGACGTAGAACTACGTTGCAGATACACGGGTTCCTGTCACGGGAGAGAAGGCGCTTCAGCGATGACCCCACCACCCGCGGGCCGCCCTGCCAAAGACTCCGGTGCGAGCCGGAACGGCAAGGTCACCCGGGAGGTGGTGCTGGCCACCGCGCTGGAGATCATCGACCGTGACGGGGCCGACGCCCTGTCCATGCGCCGCCTCGCGGCTGCCCTGGGCCGGGATCCGATCGGGGAATTCCCCCTGCTGCGCGGCCTCGCCCCCGTCCTCGCTGCCTACGACGGCAGCGGGAAGCAGCAGCACGAAGACGTCCTCGACGAAAGCCTGAGCAGGCTGGCCGCCACCGGGCCGGAGTTCCGCGGCGGCCTGTCCAATCACGGCCCCATGGCCGCGGAGGCCGATCATCAGGCTCGGCCGCCCCGGCGACGTCGGGCCCTGGCTCGACAAGTACATTCGGCAGCTCGAGGAACCGCCGCGCCCAACGGCCCGAATCACCGACCGGACCTGGCGCGAAGCGCTTGGCGTGCCCCGGCGGGTCACGGACTGGGAGCTCTACCTGCGGGACCAGCTGGCGGGGGATTCATGGCAGCACGTCCTGGCCCGCTGGTGGCCGCGCCTGGTGCCGGGCACGGCCGCCGCCGCTACCCACGGCATCATCCGAACCTCCCACGCGGCCCGCAGCCTCGCGGCGGCGGAGACCAGCGAGCGGGTCTCAGAGCTCGCCCGCGGCCTCGCGTACTGGGCAGCCAGTTACCTCGAGGTGCCAGGCTCCCCGCGGACCGCCGGCCATCTGGACCTGGAAGCCGCCATCGGCGGCCTGCCGATCGCCGCCGGGCCGGTGCCTCCAGGGCTCATCACCACCCGCCTCCGGACCAGCCTCGCCGGCGAGGCAGGCTTCCCGGCAGCGGTCAGCGCGCTCCGCCCGCCGTCCGACATACCTGCCGGCCTGCTCGAACTGGCCACCACGTTCGCGCGGATCTTCCTGATCTACGGCCGGACACAGCCAATCGACTTCCTGCACGCTGTGACCGCTCCGGTCGCCGCGCGATCCGTGCTGCCGCTCCTGCCCGCCGGGCTGGCGCGGCCCAGCTACGACGCGCTCTGGCACGTCTGCGCCGCCCTGTACTCGGCGTTCGCCGTGGACGCCGTTCCTGAGCCATTGCCGGCCACCGAGCCGCCGCCGGCCAGCATGCTGGCAGACCACGCCATCGGAACCGGCGACGTGCACGCCATCAAGCTGACCGAGGCATGCCTGCGCCTGCATTCCGAATCACCCGACCCCATGCTGCTGCACGCAGCAGCACGCGCCTGCCAGCTGCTCAGCTGACCGTCTACCGGTCAGCCCACAACCACGTCGGCGCGGCGGGACGAGCCTGGGAGAACACCCGCTGCGGCCGTCCCGCCAGGCCCCGGCGGGTGACCGCTGACCCGGTCGTGTGCCTGTCCGCCGGCACAGCGGATAAGGGGATCATAAGAAGACAGACGCGCTCGATGGCCAAGTACAGGGAGCAACGCCATGAATGGCCGCTTTACCAGCGAGTTGTGGCAGGGCATCGGCGATATCTACCGCGGCATCCTGGTCCACCCGTTCCTCACCGGGCTGACCGACGGCAGCCTGCCGCACGGCACCTTCGCGTTCTATGTCGTACAGGACGCGCTGTACCTGCGGCAGTACGCACAGGCGCTGGCGGCGGTAGCCAGCCGGGCACCCGATGCCGCCGGAACCGAGATGTTCGCCCGCCACGCCGCCGACGCGGTCGCGGTCGAGCAGGCGCTGCACGAGTCGCTGCTGGCCGACCTCGGTATCGACCCCGCCGCCGCCAGCGCCGCCAAGCCTGCACCCACGAACCTCGCCTACACCAGCTACCTGCTGGCGGCCATCTATGGCGGATCGTACGCCGACGGAATCGGCGCGGTTCTGCCGTGCTACTGGATCTACTGGGAGGTCGGCAAGGAACTGCTGCGCCGCGGTTCACCCGACCCGCGCTATCAGCGGTGGATAGATACCTACGGCGGAGAGGAGTTCGGCGCAGCGGTCCGCGCGGTGCTGGCCGTGACCGACGAGCTGGGCCCGGTCCTGGCGCCGCGTGAACGCGAGCGCGTACACCAGCACTTCCGGGTGACCAGCCGTTACGAATGGATGTTCTGGGACATGGGGTACCGGAAACAGACCTGGCCCATCTGACCAGCCCCGAGCAGTACGCATCGCGTAGCGCTGACCGCCGGATTTGCTCGGGTTCGACCTGGCCATGCGGGTCCGCAATGCCGTGTGGCGTCCCCGTTCGTCATGTACTACCGCACCTGTCACGCCCCGGCGGCGGAGGCGCCAGCCGGAGATGCGGCGGTGATGATGGACCGCAGTTTTCCCCACTTCTCGTAGAAGAGGTGGCCGGGCATGGGAGCGAGCGGCTCTGCCACCACGGGCGTGAACTCCATCTGTGCGAGCACGTTGCGCTCCAGGTCGATGCCGGGGGCGAGCTCGGTCAAGGTCATCCTCCCCTCGTGCAGCTCGAAGACGGCGCGTTCGGTCACGTAAAGGATCCGCTGGCCTCGCCGGGTCGCCTCGGCGCCGCTGAAGGTGATCTGCTCCACCGCCGAGACGAACTTCTTGAATTTGCCCTCCTTGGTGACTCGGAGCCGACCGTCGCCGGTTGCGACCTCGAGGCCTCCGGCGGTGAACGAACCGCAGTAGACGACGGTCTTCGTCGCCTGGGTGATGTTGATGAAGCCGCCTGGCCCCACGTCATGGCCGCTGAAGCGGCTCACGTTGACGTTGCCGTGCTGGTCGGCCTGCGCCAGGCCCAGGAAGGCCATGTCGAGCCCTCCGCCGTCGTACCAGTCGAACATGGCCGGCTGCTCGATGAGTGCCTCGGCGTTGCGCGACGTGCCGAAGAACAAGTCCGCCCCCGGTTCACCCCCCACCGCGCCGGGCTCGGTGGTGAGGGTCACCATCTCGTCGACCCCCTCCTCGGCGGCCAGCCCGCCCATGGCGTCGGGATAGCCGACGCCGAGGTTGACGACCGCACCGGGGGCGAGCTCCATGGCCGCACGCCGGACCACCACGGCGCGCGCACCCAGGGGAGGCGGCTTGGCCGCCGTCCGGGGGACCCGCAAATCCCCCGACAGCGCCGGGTCGAAGCCGCCGGCCGTCTGGGGATGGAATTCGGGAGAGGAGGCGACCACCACGTAATCGACCAGCGGGGCGGGGACCCGTACATGCTTGGGATGCAGGGTGCCGGCCTGGGCCACGTACTTCACCTGGGCGATCACGATGCCGCCGCTGTTCTTGGCCGCCTGGGCCATGGAGAGCTGGCCCAGGAGGACCGCCTCTTCGTCCAGGGTGACGTTGCCCCGCTCGTCGGCGGTGGTACCCCGGATCACCGCCACGTCGATGGGGAACGAGGGGTACAAGAGGTACTCCTGTCCCTCGATCTCGATCACCTTCACATAATCGGCGGTCGTCGCCTGGTTCATCCGGCCGCCCCCGAGGCGGGGGTCGACGAAAGTGCCGATGCCGACGTGGGTGATGAGGCCTGGGCGGTGGGCGGCGATCTCCCGGTAGAGCTGGGCCCCGACTCCCTGGGGGATGCAATAGGCCTGGCAATGGTTCTCCTCGATGAGGTGGGCCATCGCCGGGGCCGCGCCGGTGTGGCCGCCGATCCACTTGGTGACCAGGCCCTCGTGCCCGAGGTGGGCGACCCCGCCCTTCTGCCAGTTGCCAATGCCGGCGGCGTGCACGAGGGTGAGGTCCCGCGGGTGCCCGCGGTCCCGGAAGGCCCTTTCGATGGCGACCGCCACCTCCTCGGCGACCCCACACATGACGATGCCGGTCATCCCGATCGTGGCGCCGTCAGGGATCCGGGCTACCGCCTCATCCGCCGAGAGGAATTCCGCCATGGGTGAGCCTCCTGTCCGTCCAGTAGTGATTGGTGGTTTGAGCGAATGAGTGGTTGATGACTGGTCCGTAAGCTCGCCGTCGCTTGCCGGTGGAAGCCCGGTCCGGGTAACCGTCAGGGAGCCCAGCGCACGCCGGGCCACACCCCGCCTGCCGCCGCAGCGCAGACGACTGATCCGTCCGGCCGTGACTGCTTGCCCGCGCAGCGTTACTCATATCCCGACATTGCGGGTTTGTGATGAGCCTGGTTAGGACCAGAAGTCCCAATCAAGGTCGTTGGCGCTCCCAGTTGGATGAAGCCAACTGTTCACGCCGCGACAGACCCAGAAACACAGAAATGGTCATTATACAGCTCACACGCATGCAGGGCTAACGGCCGAAAAGGTAGCGCATAGTCGGCGATCCGGCTTCCTTCCGGATGTATAACAAGGCTGCGCGGAATCGCTGCGGAAACATGACGGGTTGGCTGAACCATGAGTGACATGCCGGCCAGTGCATAAGCGTGCCTCGATCCTGGCGCCTCACGATCGCTGGTCGATGCGGCAGGTCAGAACTTGCCGGCGACGATGTCGGCCAGATCGGCGCGGTTGACGACCTCGTCAGAGACGTCGGGGACGGCGACCTCGGGGCGGTCGGTGCAGGCGGGCACGGGCAGTCGACCATAGCGTCGCCAGTACCCGTTGAACTCGTTGACCAGGATGCGTCTGACGCAGGCGTTCTGGATGTCGGCCCGCTGCACCCGCCGCCAGCGGCGGAAGGTCTGGACGAACGTCTCCTGTACCAGGTCATTGGCCAGATGCCAGTCGCCGCAGAGCAGATATGCGGTGCGATGCAGCGAAGCCGCCCGGCTACCGGCGAACTCCCGGTACTCCTCTTCGGGGCGACTCACTGCCGCCAGCTTTCGGTGGTCACACTTGTCTAGAGGCCGATCCCACCGAAAGGTTGTCAACGAATTTTCACCCCGTGCTCAGAGGGTGTGGTGAGAGCTTGGAGGCCGAGGCTGGATGCCGTGGCGGTGGAGCTTGCGGGCCTGGCGGCGCATCCGCCGGGGATTGGTGGGCGGCCGGACGATGGCGGGGCCGTTCGTCGTCATGAGGTGGTCGCCTTCGCTAAGCAGGTGTCTTCGGTGGGGTGGACGTCGGGCCTGCGGGCATCGGGGGTGTGCAGGCCGAGGATGCGCCGCGCGAGGGTGGCGCTGAGGCTGGCGGGCTGGTGGCCGATGGAGGCGGCGTGTTCTTGCCGGTGGATGCCGATCGTAACCGCGATTAGTACCAGGGCCAGGAGCGTGATGGAGGCGCCGAGGACAGCGCCGACCAGAAGCAGGGACATCGCATGCCTCCCGTTAGAAGTGCGGGCCGGAGATGAGCCGGGCGAGCCGGGTCCCGGCCTGGCCGAGGAACGCGATGAGCCGCAATGGCAGCACGGCGAGCGGGAACCCGGTCTGCGCGGTGCCGCTCTGGGGCACCGGCCACAGGCGGGCGAAGTGCCGAATCGTTCCGGCCTTGCGGATCGACATCTTCGTCATTAATTTTCCCTCCTCCCCTATTGCGCGGAGTGGTTTGCAGCGGCGGGTTCGCCAGAGGTCAACGAGCGCGCCTCTTGCTACTCAGTGTTATTTTTTTAAATCATTGAGTGATGGTCTGGCGTGTCGATGGCGTCGTGGTTGAGTCATGATGGAGCGAGAGATCTCCAGCTAAGCCGCAGGGGAGGCGGTGACGCAGCGTGCGGGGCAGCCACAGACCTAATATCGTGAGCGCCGGGCCCGGGAGTTATGGGTGATGTGAGCGCCCAGACCAGCGAGCGGGGCGGTATCACGCGGTTCCGGATTCTGGGGCCGCTGGAATTCCGGTCAGGCGAGGCCTGGAGCGGGATCGGCGCGCCGAAGTGGCGGGCGCTGTTTGCCGCGCTGCTGCTGAATCACGGCCAGGTCGTCTCCACGGATCGGCTGATCGACGAGCTGTGGGGTGACGAGCCGCCCGCGAAACCCGCAAACTTGGTGGCCACCTACGTACATCGGCTGCGGGGGCTGATCGGCGACCCGGACGGCCGGGTCCTAGTGACGCGGGCGCCTGGTTATCAGGTTGTGGTGGGTCCCGATGAGCTGGATACGGCGCGTTTCGCCAGGCTGGTCGCGGCGGGTCGCAAGGCACTGGCGGGCGGGGAGGCGGCCCGTGCCGTCGGGTTGCTCACCGAGGCCCTCGATCTGTACCGGGGATCGCCGCTGGCCGATGTGCCGTCTTCCGAGCTGGTGGCCACCGAGGCAGCCCGCCTGGAAGAGTCGCGTGTCGTCGCGCTCGGGTTGCGAATCGAGGCCGAGATCGAGTGCGGGGACGCCGCTGGTGTGGTCGGCGAGTTGCTGCGCCTGACCGCTGATCACCCGCTCCGGGAGGAACTCTGGGCGCTGCTGATACGCGCGCTGTGCGCGGCGGCCCGTCAGGCCGAAGCACTTGAGGCTTATGAACGGGCCCGGAAAATGATCGGTGACGAGCTGGGTGTGGATCCCGGCCCGGGGCTGCGGCAGCTCCACCAGGAGATTCTGGAGGCCGACGCCCGCCCCGGGTCCCGGGCGGTCCAGCCCACCGGGCCCGTAGTCTCGCCCGGGCCCGGCCCCGCACCGCAGATCGCGATGGCATCACCGCCAGCGCCGGTAGTGCCGTCACAGTTGCCTGCTGACATTCCCGACTTCACCGGCCGCGCCAAGCAGGTCGAGTACCTGTGCGCTCTGTTCTCTGACGTCCCCGACGGCGACGCCGGGAACGGGGCGGTGGTGGTATCGCTGGTCGCCGGGGCGGGCGGCCTGGGCAAGACCACTCTCGCCGTACACGTCGGACACCGGCTGCGGACCCGGTTTCCTGACGGACAGCTGTACGTGAACCTGCGGGGTGCCAGCGACCAGCCGGCCACCCCGGCCGATGTGCTCGCGAGGTTCCTTCGCGAACTCGCCGTCGATGGGGCTCAGGTCCCTGCCAGCGAGGACGAGCGGGCCGCACTCTACCGGACCAGGCTCGCCGGGCGGCGGATTCTCGTCGTGCTCGACGACGCGCGCGACGCCGCCCAGGCGCGTCCGCTTATGCCGGGCAGCGTTTCCTGCGGGGTGCTCATCACCAGCCGCAACCTGCTGCCCGATCTGGTCGGCAGCCGACTCGTCGATCTCGATGTGCTGAATGACGACGAGGCCCGCGCCTTGCTCGCCGAAATCGTCGGGACCGACCGGCTGGACGCCGAGCCTGACGCCACGGATCAGGTGCTGGCTGCCTGCGCGGGCCATCCGCTGGCGATCAGGATTGCCGGAGTCCGGCTGACCGCACGGACCGGCTGGGCGATCCAGGCGCTCGCCGGAAGGCTTGCCGATGAGCGTCGCAGGATCGACGAGTTCAAGGCCGGTGACCTGGCCGTGCGGGCGTGCTTCCAGGTCAGCTTCGAAAGCCTTCCCGCGGCCCGCCCAGGACGGCCGGATCCGGCGCGGGCGTTCCGGTTGCTCGGCCTGTGGCACGGGCCGTCCATCAGCCTGCCCGCCGTCTCGGCGCTCCTCGGAGAGCCTGAGGACAACGTGGCCGATTCGCTCGAGATGCTCGTAGACGCGCATCTTCTCCAGTCCCTGGCCGCGGAGAGGTACCGCTTTCACGATCTGCTCCGGGTTTACGCGGCTGAAAAGGCCGAGGCCGAGGAATCACAGCAGGACCGCGATGAAGCGGTGCTCCGGGTCCTGACCTGGTACCTGCATACGGTCGAAGCCGCCGGGCGGGTGATCTCCCCACAGCACGCCCGGGTCCCGCTCGGGGACGGCCATGTCGTACGGCATCCCCTGGCTTTTGCATCGCTCGAGCAGGCCCTCGACTGGTGCGAGACCGAGCGCACCGACCTGGTAGTGGCGGCTAGCCAGGCCGCCGCGAGCAGCCTGCACGAGATCGCCTGGAAACTCCCCGCTGCGGCGATGAGCTTCTTCTACCGGCGCAGCCGCTGGGCGGACTGGGTGGCCACTCACGAGGACGGCCTGGACAGTGCGCGGATACTTGGTGACCGGCTGGCCGAGGCGTGGATGCTGAACAACCTCGGCATGGCCTTCGGGCTACAGCGCAAGGAACAGGCGATCGGCTGTTTCGAGGAGGCGCTCGCCATCTACCGCGAGATCGGCGATCAGCAGGGCCAGGCGCGGGCCGCGAACAATGTCGCACAGGCTTGCCTCCGCTTGCGCCGCTTCCCGGACGCGCTCCAGGCGGCCCGGCGGTCACTTGCCGTCCAGCAGCAGGCCGGGGATCGCTACGGCGAGGGCATCGCCCTCGGCAACCTGGGTGACGCCTGCCGGGAGCTAGGACGTTTTGACGAGGCCATCGACCGCCTTGAGCAGGCGCTGGTCATATTCCGCGAACTTGGCGATCAGCACTCTGAAGCCGATTCACTCAGCGACCTCGGCGACGTCTACCTCACCATGGGCCGCCTCGGCGACGCCCTGAGCTGCCTTCGCGCGTCACTAGCCATTTGGCGCGCTAACGGTGAGCGGCACGGTCAAGCCGCGACCCTCAGTCGGCTCGGTCTGGCCCAGAAGCGTGCCGGACGGCCGAAGGAGGCACGCGAGTTGCTGGCCGAGGCTCATTTCATGTTGACGGAGCTCGGGGACTTCAGGCAGGCGGCCGAGGTTAAGGCGGGGCTCGCGGAGCTGGCCGAATCGGCGCCCGGACCACCGCAGTTATAGGGTGTTAACCTTCTGTAGTCGACCAGAATCTTCTCGTAGTTGATAATCGTCGGCCCAAGCACCGGGGAACTCGAGGAACGGAAAGCCATCATGGGGGATTCCGCACCAGGCCAGCAGCCACTTGATGCCCAGGAAACCGCCGAGGACGAGGCCAACGGCGAGCCAGAGCCAGAGCCCGACCCACAGGCGGCGCCCGCTTCGCCGCCTCCGGCCGACCCCGCGAACGAGATGGCGCCGCGGAGTAAGTTTCACGGCTAAGCCGAAGTTTCGTCACCTGAGATAAGTGGCTACGCGCATGGGGTGTTTCACCTGCTCGAAGAGCCAGTCCCTGCGCTTGCCGACCCGTTTCCCGAGGCGTGGACGTCATGGCCAGCAACTTTTGTCAGCACCGCCGCCCGAACCCAGTAAACGGGGCGGCGCGGATGACGTCACGCAGGTCGCCGAGGCTGATGATGAGGGCGCGGATGTCGTCTTCGGTGACCCCGCTCCGACGACCAGGCAGCGGCTGCCGGGGACGGCCTCGCTGCGCCGCGCCCAGCGGCTCACGTCCGCCGCCCGGTACAGGTGACGGCCTGCGCGAACAGGCCCAGGTGGCTGATCATCGCTGCGGCCCCGGGCGGGACCGGCGGGTGTGCTGTGCCCGCTTCCGGCGCCCGGCGGGGGAACCTCGGCCAAGGGCGCCTGCACCATGGCTGATGCTGGGCCCTTCATGACTCTCAGCTG
>PLRW01000225.1 GCA_003164955.1 Actinomycetota bacterium | reverse complement strand
CGCCCACCACCTGCGGCCCTGGAGCCAAGGCGGCACCACCAGCCTCAACGACACCGCCCTGCTGTGCTTCGTCCACCACCACTACCACGTCCACCTGCTCGGCTGGACCATCACCGGCAACCCCAACACCACCCTGCGGTTCACCCACCCCAGCGGCTGGCCCACCCTCGACAGCCCCCTGCCCAGCCAGACCAAACCCCGCGCCCCCTGACGCCCCGCGCGGGCATGGCCCGGCGCGGGCACCCTGCGCGGACCTCTACCCACGGCCCGGCGCGTCGCGAATCCTGGCCCCACGGCGCGGCCTGCGCTGCGCTCCTTGACACCCGCCAGACCACGGCCGGGGCCAGCCAAACTGCCTCACCCAGCGGCGGTGAGGCTCTGGTCGATGTCAGCCAAGAGGTCCTCCACCGGCTCGATCCGACAACCGGATCAGGGACTCGGGTGCAGTCTCCGACACCCACCGGGCTCGCCGCTCCTATGCCAGCTCCGCCCCACCAGATCTCGTTCGACGGCAGCCAGCCGCTGCCGGGCACGCCAGAAACGGACCAGCCTTATATCCTCCGGCACATGAGCGTGGAGGACGAGGGCGATCTTCAGCTCTTGCTGAGGCGGGCCGCTGCCTTCGCGGATTATGAGGCCGACGACCGGTGGGACATCGTCCGCGATCTGCAGCGCCGAACGGACCGGCCGACGTTCGACACGGTCTGCGCGCTGGCCGGCCTGGATGGCATCGTCGAACGGGTGCTCGGCCTCGACATCCTCGGCCAGATCGGGGCACCGGCGAATCGGCCTTGGCTCGATGACACGCTGCCTGTCGTTGTCGGGGCATGCGATGACAACCGCCCGGCGGTCCTCGCTTCGGCCATCACCGCCCTTGGCCACCTCGCCGATCCACGCGGCCGGCCGGCCGTCTGCCGGCACGCATCCCATCCCGCGGCGGAGGTTCGCTTCGCGGCCGCTTTCGCTCTTCCCAGCGTGGCCGGCGATCCGCCCAGCTCTCAAGCCGTCGAAGCGCTGATACGGCTCGCCACCGACCCTGACCCGGACACTCGCGACTGGGCAACGTTCGGTCTGGGGACCCAGCTCGATGAGGACACCGGGCCTATCCGCGAGGCCCTGGCAGGCCGGCTGGACGACGAGGAGGGGGATACGGCGGGCGAGGCCCTGCTCGGCCTCGCCCGACGGGGCGATCCCCGGACCCTGCCAGCGCTGCTGCCCCGTCTTGGTGATGCGCCGGGCAACCTTATCGTCGAGGCGGCGGCGGAACTGGGGGCGCCGGAAGCACTCCCCGCGCTGGAACGGCTCCGGCGGGAGGGGTGGCAGCAGGACGAGCCGCGCCCATCCGTACTCGACGACGCAATCAGGGCATGCTCTCGCGGTGGACCGTAGGTACCAGCAAGCGAACCGCGGAATTCTGATCGAAGGTGATCTGCTGCCAGTACGCCTGCACAGGTCAGGTACCGCGAGGTACGCGGCGAGCCGCCCCGGAACCTGCCAGCCGGGACGGCTGCTGCCGGTACGGGCCCGGCTAAACGATGGGCCGGACCAGGCGGGCGGTGACGGGCTCGATCGGCACGAGACGGTTCGTCATGGCGACGCCCACCTGGCCGCTGCTGAGCGTGACGATCAGGGATGAGGCAGCACCGGGGCCACCGCCGGTGTGCCCGGAGACATCCTTGGCCGGATTGATCAGCCAGCCCAGGCCGACGTGCGCGGCGCCGGCGGTATCCTGCGCGACGTGCGGCCGGAGCGCTTCACGTGCGAGCTCGTCAGGCAGCAGCGACGCCCAGCCGCGGCCGAAGCGCACCAGGTCGGCCGCGGTCGTCCATAGGCCACCGGCGGCCGGCAGGGTGCAGACCTCGGCCGGTGCCGGCTCGAACGTACCGTCGCCGGCCAACCGGTAGCCGGTGATCGCGGCGGTATCCGGCCAGCGCTCGGGAAACGATGAACTGGCCATGCCAAGGGGCTCAATCACCAGGCGGGCCGCCGCGTCCGGGTAAGGCGATCCGGTGACGTCGGCGATCAACTGCCCCAGCATCGCGTATCCGCCGTGGCTGTAGGCGAACGTGCCGCGCGGGCTGCTGCACGCGATGACCGGGCCGGTGAGCGCGACCAGGTCGGGGACGCGGCCGGCGAACAGCTCACCGGGGCTGTCCACGCCGCCGGTGTGCGTCAGCAACTCCCGGATGGTAACGGCATCGTCGGCGAGCCGGACCGTGCGCAGGTGCTCGTTAGCCGGGTCGTCTAGGCCGACCTGGCCAGCGGCAACAAGCCGCAGGACGGCGGTCGACGTGATGACCTTGGTGATCGAGTACGCCGGGAAACGGTGGGCGGGGTCCAGAGCCTCGGCCCGGTCCAGGTCGGCCAGCCCCGGGTGGCCACCCACACGCCGCCGCTGGCCGCGCCCGCCAGCGCGAGGCCGGGCAGGCCGAGCTCAGTGCATGATTCCTCGGCCACCTCGGCTGCGGCGCCGGGCACCTCACCGGAGGTGCGGGTTGATGGCGCCGCGACGCGCGGGCCGGTGACCCGCTGGCCCAGGCTGTACATGCGCAGCCGGGTCAGCCGGTGCGGCGCGGCGACCTCGGCCGCCCCCTCTACCGCCATGCCGCCGATCTGCGCGCGCACGGCCAGGGGTGTCTCGCGCGTGACGACGAGCTCGTCCTGCAGCCGCTCAGCCACCTGGGTAAGCGTCCTGATCATCGTGTCGGGCGGGACCAGGGTCAGATAATGCTCGCCGAAGTGCTCACGTAGCTCGCCGCCGTCCGGGACGATCCAGTCCGGGGTGCCGGCCTCCTGGAAACGCGATATGACCCACCTCACCTGGGTGAGCGCCGGGCCGGCCGGGCCGGGACGATCGTCGATGAATTCTTTCAGCGCGGCCCAGCTCGGCCGCCCGTGCTCACGGGCGATAGCGAGCTGAGCATCATGGAGTGTTGCGAACTCCCCGGCAGAAAGGCGCCGTTTCGCCTCAAGCTTCAGGTACCGGAGGCTGGGCCGGTCGGGGAACGCGCGTGACTGATCGGACAAGGCAGTCCTTCCTCGGCGCCCGCGGGTCCGCGACATCGGGCTGGAAAGACATGCCATCGATCAAAATGCGAAGCCGGTGACCTTACAGCTCTGCCCGCGGACCCAGAGGCGGCCGGAAACCGCCAGGCGTGACTGTACTCCTCCGCACCGATCCGCCGCGAGCCGTTATTTCTCGCCTCCGGGACTCGAACCCAGATTTCTCGCCTCCGGGACTCGGACCCAGGACCGGCGGATGATGGGTCCAGACTGCCTGGAGCCTCCTTCATCCGAGCTGACCTGGGCAGATGCCAGCCAACACTCGTCTCGCGGTGCCCGCGTGGGCCTCGGTCAGGTACCGACGTAGGCCGCGAGGTGCTTGCCGGTGAGGGTGGAGCGGGCGGCGACGAGGCCGGCGGGTGCGCCCTCGAAGACGATCCGGCCGCCGTCGTGGCCGGCGCCGGGGCCGAGGTCGATGATCCAGTCGGCGTGCGCCATGACCGCCTGGTGGTGCTCGATGATGATGACCGACTTGCCGGAGTCGACGAGCCGGTCGAGCAGGCCGAGCAACTGCTCGACGTCGGCCAGGTGCAGGCCGCTGGTCGGCTCGTCGAGAACGTAGGTACCGCCCTTCTCCCCCATGTGGACGGCCAGCTTGAGCCGCTGCCGCTCACCGCCGGACAGCGTGGTGAGCGGCTGGCCGATGGTGAGGTAGCCTAGCCCGACGTCGGCGAGCCGGCCGAGGATGGCTTGCGCGGCCGGGGTGCGCGCCTCGCCTTCGTCGAAGAACTCCAGGGCCTCGGCCACCGGCATCGCGAGCACCTCGCTGATGTCGCGGCCGCCGAGGTGATAGTCCAGCACCGACGCCTCGAACCGCTTTCCCCCGCACACCTCGCAGGTGGTGGCGACACCGGCCATCATCGCCAGGTCGGTGTAGATGACCCCGGCGCCGTTGCAGTTGGGGCAGGCGCCCTCGGAGTTGGGACTGAACAGGGCGGCCTTCACGTCATTGGCCTTCGCGAACGCCTTGCGGATGGGGTCGAGCAGGCCCGTGTAGGTGGCCGGGTTGCTGCGCCGCGAGCCCCGGATCGGGGTCTGGTCGACCGTCACCACCCCGTCGCGTCCGGACATCGAACCGCGGATCAGTGAGCTCTTGCCCGAGCCCGCCACCCCGGTGACCACGGTCAGCACACCGAGCGGGATGTCGACGTCCACGTCCTGCAGGTTGTGCAGGCTGGCGCCGCGCACCTCCAGATGCCCGGACGGCGTCCGTACCGAGGGCTTCAGCGCGGCGCGGTCGTCCAGGTGCCGCCCGGTGGTGGTGTCACTATCCCGCAGGCCTTCCACGGTGCCTTCGAAACAGACCGTGCCGCCCGCCGTGCCGGCACCGGGGCCGAGGTCGACCACATGGTCGGCGATCGTGATCATTTCCGGCTTGTGCTCCACAACGAGCACGGTGTTGCCCTTGTCCCGTAGCTGCAGCAGCAGGTCGTTCATCCGCTGGATGTCGTGCGGGTGCAGCCCGACCGTCGGCTCGTCGAAGACGTAGGTGACGTCGGTGAGCGACGAGCCGAGCTGGCGGATCATCTTGGTGCGCTGGGCCTCGCCGCCCGAGAGCGTGACCGTCGGCCGGTCCAGCGAGAGGTAGCCCAGGCCGATCTCCGTGAACGAGTCCAGGGTGCGCTCGAGCGCGGCGAGCAGGGGCGCCGCCGACGGCTCGTCGAGACCGTCGACCCACCCGGCCAGGTCGCTGATCTGCATCGTGCACGCGTCAGCGATGCTGATGCCCTTGATCTTCGAGGACCGGGCCTCCTCGCTGAGCCGGGTGCCGCCGCAGTCCGGGCAGGTCGTGAAGGTGACCGCGCGGTCCACGAACGCCCGGACGTGCGGCTGCATCGCCTCGGGGTCCTTGGACAGCATCGACTTCTGGATCCGCGGGATCAGCCCCTCGTACGTCATGTTGATGCCCGCGATCTTCATCCTGACCGGCTCGTGGCGGAGGAAGTCGTCCAGCTCTTTCTTGGTAAACTTGCGGATCGGCTTGTCCGGGTCGTAGAAACCGGACTCGGTGTATAGCCGGGAGTTCCAGCCGCCCCCGGTGTAGCCGGGAACGGTGATCGCGCCCTCGTTGAGCGACTTGCTGTCGTCGTACAGCTGGGACAGGTCGATGTCGGTGATGGTGCCCCGGCCTTCGCAGCGCGGGCACATGCCGCCGGTGATGCTGAAGCTGCGCCGCTCCTTCACGGTTTTCCCGCCGCGCTCGAACTTGACCGCCCCCGCTCCGCTGATCGACGCGACGTTGAAGGAGAACGCTTGGGGTGAGCCAATGTGCGGCTTCCCGAGCCGGCTGAACAGGATGCGCAGCATCGCGTTGGCGTCGGTGGCGGTGCCGACCGTGGAGCGGGGGTCGGACCCCATCCGCTGCTGGTCGACGGTGATCGCGGTCGTCAGCCCTTCGAGCACGTCGACCTCGGGCCGCGCCAGCGTTGGCATGAAGCCCTGCACGAAGGCGCTGTACGTCTCGTTGATCAGCCGCTGCGACTCCGCCGCGATCGTGCCGAACACCAGCGAGCTCTTGCCCGAGCCGGAGACACCGGTGAACACCGTCAGCCGGCGCTTCGGGATCTCGATGCTGACGTCCTTGAGGTTGTTCACGCGCGCGCCGTGCACGCGGATCAGATCGTGGCTGTCACCAACGTGCCGCGCAGGCGACTGCGCATCCGTCCTCGTGGCCATGCTCATCGTGTCTCCATCTGTTCGGCGGGGCCCGCCTTCCTGTTAGGCGGGACCCGCCTTCGCGGCCTCCGCCGGGGTCGCCTGGCTCGATCTAACCAGCTTCGAGCAGTACGTCCGGTGACGCTGGGCGCGGGAGCGGGGGCCGGCCCTCACCGATCCTGAAGCAGCCCGAGCACGTTGCCATCGGGGTCCGTGACGGTGGCCACCAGGCGGCCGCCACCGACGTCGTGCGCGGGCTCCTTCACGATGGCACCCGCGGCGGTCACCTCGGCCAGCTTCGCCTCGATGTCCGGCACGTGCCAGTAGGCCACCGGCGAGGTCATGCCCTGCGGTCCACCGCCCGGCACCAGCCCGATGTGCTGGCCCGCGGCCTCGAAGCCGACGTAGTAGGACTCGTCGGTCTGCGGCGGGACGCCGAGCAGGGCGGCGTACACCGCCTTGGCCTTCACCAGGTCGGAAACGGGATGCAGCACGGTCTTGATTCCCTGGGTGGAAGAGCCGGTCATGGTCACTCCTGAAGTCGTGGGTCTGGTCGGGATTGTCTGGCTTAAAGACGAACGGGAAGCCCCGTGACGTCCATGACGGCCACGCTAGCTGCGGCTCGGTGGTCCGCGCTTCTCGATTCCTGACCGGTCTGATCACCTGTCTCGCCACGCCCGACGGCATCCCCGCTGTCGCCGGGCGGATACCGGGACGATGGCGCCGACGTGGTGGATCACCGGCGGGCCGCTACCCACCGGAACGTGTTCCGCATGGTGACGACCCCGCTCTGCGGGTCCTGGAACTGCCCGAGGGTACGCCGCAGGACGTCGCGGACCATGGGCTCACCTGCCGCCTGGATGGCCCGGGCGCCGCCCGCGGAGCAAAGGAGGCCGAGGACCGCGTCGTCCATCGAGGCGTAGCGCCAGCAGCACACGACCTCGCCACTTTCCGCAGCGCGCAGGCCGGCGTCCGCCATCGCCGCCTCCAGGTTGCCGGGCGCCGACAGGGCGTACGGAGCGTGGTCGTCGGCCTGCTCGGGCGGGATGAGCGCGCTCATGGCCTCGTGCACAGCCGTGCCCTGGGAGCGTTCGGGCGCCGCGAACAGGCTGGCCACCACGTGGCCGCCCGGCCGGACGACGCGGGCCGCCTCGCGTAGCGCCCGCCGCGGGTCGCCGGCGAACTGGAACGCGTTGACGCCGACTACGGCGTCAACGGCGCTATCGCCGAACGGCAGGGACTCCATGTCGCCTTCGCGCAGGTCGGCTTCCGGGAGCCGCTCGCGGGCCAGGCCCAGCAGGCTCGGGCTGATGTCCAGGCCGCTGGGCGTCGCGCCGCGCTGGGCGGCCAGGACCAGCGTGAGGCCGGATCCGCAGCCCACGTCGAGCACACGAGTGCCATGGCCAACGCCTGCGGCGTCGAGTACCGCCTCGAACAGCGGGCGGTTGTGCGCCTCGGCCAGGTCCGCCCACGCCCGCGGGTCGGTGCCCCACAGGCGGCGCTGGACCTCGGCCGCGGCGCTGATGCCGGCCGGCATGTTCCCTCCAGGGCGTCAGCGGTCGTCGAGCGCGACCAGCGCGACCAGACGGTCGTGCAGGCCGGCGATGACGTCGTTGTGCTGGTGCAGCTCGATCGGATGCGGGAACAGCGGGCCGCCGTCGTGCCAGGCGACCGAGATCGGACCCGACCGGGCGGTGTTGATCAGCCGGCATCCCAGCCGCGCCAGCCGGGCACTCTCCTGCGCCACATCGGGCACCACCCACGAGATGTGGCCGACCGTGCCCGGGGCGATGCCGTATGCGGCCGCGAGACGGCCATCGATCCCGTGGACCTGGTCCAGTTCCACCACGACCGGCCCCCAGGCGGCGAAAGCGGCCGAGTGGTCGAACACGACGCGGTCGTCGTGCTGACCGCCGGCCGTCAGCACGAACGAGTCGAACGGCACGTGCTCGATGACCTGGAACGGGCCGACGCCGAGATCCTCGCCCCACCGCTGCACCGCGGAGTCCAGGTCGTCGACCCAGTAGCCGATGTGGTGCAGCCCGGGTCCCATCGGCCGTCAGCCGACCTGCACGTCGTCGTGCCGCGCGGGGCCCTTGAGCGCGGTGCCGGTCACGACGATCTCCATCTCGACGTTGAGACGGCTTTGATCAGCTGGTCGAGGAGTAGAGGTCGGTCGAGTACGGCGGGGTGCTGTGTGCGGCGCTCCAGGGCACGACGTGGTTGCGGAGAACGCCGACGCCGTCGATCTCGGCCTCAATGTTGTCACCGGGCTGCAGGTAAAACTCGAACGGGTTGGGCTGGACCGCGGCCACGCCCGAGATTGTCCCGGTGGTGAGGATGTCCCCGGCCGAGTAGCCCTGTGCCGAGTGGTAGGCGACGAGGTGAGGGATGGAGATGAGCATCTTGGCGGTGTTGCCGCGCTGCCGGACCTGCCCGTTGACCCGTAGCTCCATCGGCAGTGCCTGGGCATCAGGCACCTCGTCCTTGGTTACGATCCAGGGGCCGATCGGGCAGAAGGTGTCGATCGCCTTGGAGAACGAGAACACGCCGGACTGCATCTCCCGGCGCTGGATGTCGCGGGCCGTGATGTCGTTGAAGACCATGTACCCGGCGACGTAGTCCTCGGCCTCCTCGGGCCCGAAGAACTTGCCGCTGCGGCCGATGATGATCGCGAGCTCGAGCTCGTAGTCGAGTTCCTTCGTCAGGCCCTCGGGGTACACGATGGCGTCGTCCGGGCCGATGATCGCGTCGACGTTCTGGAAGAACACGATCCCCTTGTGCACCGGGTGGGACCAGTCGACAGCCTGAAGTTCCTCGTGATGATCAGCGAAGTTTCCGGCCGTGTGGAAGAACTTCTTCGGCACGATCGGCGCCCGCAGCCGGACGTCCGCCACCGGGAGGCGCTCCCCCGTCTCGCCGACCTGGCCGCTCCGCTCGAACCACTCGCGAGTCGAGGCGCAGTCGAGCTCGACAACGACGTCGCCCTCCAGACGACCCACCCGACCGGCATCGAACGTGACCAGCTTCATTGACGGCGACTCGCTCTCATTGTATGAAAGTAGTTTTCGCCAATCATCCGGCGGCGACGGGCGCCCTGTCAAGTGGGCCACGCCCGCGGGGCCGGTCCAGGGCCACGCCCGCGGGGGGGTATCACGCGGGCAAGTATCACGCGGGCGGCGCCGGTCCAGGGCCACGCCCGCGGGGCCGGTCCAGGGCCACGCCCGCGGGGCCGGTCCAGGGCCACGCCCGCGGGGCCGGTCCAGGGCCACGCCCGCGGGGCGGTATCACGCGGGGCAGTCTCACGCGGGCGGCGCCGCGCCACGCGGCCTATGTCAGGTGAGCGTTATCACGCGGGCGGTATCACACGGGCCGGGCGTTGCCATCCGGTGCCGGGACACGGAACACACGGAGCTGGAGTGCGAGCGTGGCGTAGTAGCCGACCAGGGTGAGCAGCTCGAACAGCCCAGCCGTGCCGAGGTGCTCGACCGCCTCGCGGTACTCGGCGTCATCGAGATCACCCCGGGCCGCGAGCGCTTCGGCCGTCCGCGCGACGACGGCCTCGCGCCCGGCCAGGGCGGCGGGCCGGCCGTCACGCACGGCGGCCAGCTCGGCGTCGCCCAGCCCGACCGAGCGGCCGACCGCCTCGTGGGCGTACTTCTCGAAGTCAGACCGCCAGTGCGCCGCGACGACGAGGATCGCGATCTCCCGGCACCGGTCATCGAGGCCGGTGTCGTAGCGCACCGAGGAACCGAGCGCCTGCAGCGCCGTCCCCAGCCGCGGCTGCAGCAGGAAGGCGTTGAAAGGGCCCTCGAGGCGTCCCTCCCCGTCGGTCAGCTGGAACAGCTGCGGGCCCTGGGCCCGGCGCCCTCCGGTGATCGCGTCGTAGAGCGAACGCTGCTCGGCGTCGAGCGACGAAGGCTCGAGCTTCGGGACGCGCGCGCCGGACGTCACCGCGAGCCGGCGCTGGTGTCGGACAGCAACGCGGAGATCTCCGCACAGGTGGCCAGCACGGCGGGCCTGAGCTCGCGAATGATCCGCTGCGTGGACCAGTCCTGGGCCTGGACGGCCAGGTTGACGCCCGCGAGCACGCGGCCGTCCGGCGCGGTGATCGGGGCGGCGACCGACCGGAGCCCGTAGGCCAGCTCTTCGTCCTGCATGGACCAGCCCTGGTCGCGGATCGCGCGAAGCTCGTCGCGCAGCTCGGCGAGCGAGACTTTCGCGTTGGGCCCGGAGTTGGCGGAGAACGAGGCGTCCGTGACGCGTGACTGGAGGTCGGCGTCGCCGAGGTACGCGAGCAGGAGCTTGCCGATGGAGGTATGCACGGCGGGCAGCGTGGAGCCCACCTGGATGTTCGCGGTCACCAGGTCGGCGTTGCGGAGGCGGACAAGATAGAGGACGCGGTCGCCGGTGAGCACGGCCAGGTTCACCGTCTCCCCCGTGCGCTCACCCAGTTCCTGCAGCTTCGGTGTGGCGATGGCGACGAAGTCCAGGCTCCGCAGGGCGGCCGTGCCGAGCGTCAGCGTGCGCGCGCCCGGACGGTAGTCGCCATTGGGCAGGTGGTCCAGGTAGCCCTCGGACGCCAGCGTCATCACGACCCGGTAGACGGTTGGCATCGGCAGGCCCGAGACGGCGGCGAGGTCGCTGACGCGCCAGGACGGACGCTGCTCGTTGAACAGCGACAAGATCCGCAGGCCCTTGGCCAGGGCCTCCACGCGATACTCCGGGCGCTCCGGGGACTCCGGCCCGGCCGGGGCGGAGCGGAGTGCCGCGGATGAGGAGCTGGCGGTGCGGCGGGGCGGCATGATGGCCTTTCCTCCTCCGAGACGGGACCGCCATCAGCCTACGGTGGCACCGGCGGACCCCGGACGGGCGGATCCTGGACAGCCGTGCAGCCGGTCGGCTACGGTATTTAGAAAGTTACTTTCATAGTACGAGAATTCTGGCGGGAAGGGTAGACCCATGCAGGACTGGCTCGCGCTCGACCGACGGCCGACCCTGGTCTTTGGCGCCGGTGGTCTCGGCGGAGCCAGCGCGCTGAGCCTGGCCGCGCAGGGTGCGCGGGTCGCGCTCGCCGACATGAACCAGGAGAACCTCGACGCCGTCGTGCGAGCCGCGAAGGAGGCCGGCGATGAGATCAAGCCGCTGGTCGCCGACCTGCGGACGGCGGAGGCCTGCCGCGCGGCCGTCGGCGAGGCCGTCGCGCTGGTGGGTATGCCGCAGGTCTTCCTGCACGCTGTCGGGCGTAACGTGCGCAAGCCAATCCTCGACCTGGAGGACGCCGACTGGCAGGAGACCCTCAGCCTCAACCTGTCGTCGGCGTTCTGGCTCGGCCAGGCCGTCGGGCGGCTGATGGTACAGGAGCGCTACGGCCGGATGGTCTTCGTCTCGTCGGTCTCCGGACTGCTCGCTCACCCGCACCACGCGCCGTACGCGGCGACCAAGGGCGGGATGAACCAGATGCTCCGGGTCATGGCGCGCGAGTGGGCCCCGCACGGTGTTACCGTCAACGCCGTCGCGCCCGGTTATATCGAGACCGACCTGACCAAGGACTACCTGGACCGGGACAACCACCGGGAGAGCCTGGAATCGCTCGTCCCGGCGGAGCGGCTCGGCCGGCCCGGGGAGGTAGCCGACGCGGTTACGTTCCTGGCGTCGGACCGCGCCGGCTTTATCACCGGTCAGGTCCTGTACGTCGACGGCGGCCGCGTCCTCGTCTGATCGCCACATTCACACATCCACTCCGGAAGGACACCCCGTGCCTCTCGCACCCGTTCCCATACCGCGCCGCTTCGAGGGCCGGTCGGTGGTCGTTACCGGGGCCGGAACCGGCTTCGGCGCCGAGATCGCGGTACGCGCCGCCCAGGAGGGGGCCCGCGCCGTCGGCGTCCACTACCGCAGCTCCGTGGAAGGGGCCAAGCGGACGGCCGACCGGGTAGCGGCGGAGGGCAGCACTCCGGTGCTGCTCCAGGCCGACATCATCGACTGGGATCAGATCAAGGCCATGGCCGACGCCGCCTTCGAGCGGCTGGACGGTGTCGACGTCCTGGTGAACAACGTCGGCGACGTTGCCCGCGAGCAGATGTCCTGGCGCGACATCACCGAGGAGTCGATCGACCACGTCCTCGGCGTGGACATCAAGGGCACGATGCTCTGCGTCCATGAGTTCGGCGCGCGGATGCTGGAGGCGGGCCACGGCAGCATCGTGAACATCGGGTCGACGGTCATCGTCCGCGGCAGCGCGAGGGCGCCACAGTACGCCGCGGCGAAGTACGGCATCCTGGGCCTGACGAAGTCGTACGCGCACGCCTTCGCGCCGACGGTCCGGGTCAACGTCTTCGCCCCGGGGTTCATCGAGACCGAGGCCACCCTCGGCCGTAAGGACTGGCAGTCCGGCCGGGGAGACCAGCTGCGATCGCTCACGCCGATGGGGCGGATCCCCGGGCCCGCCGAGCTCGCGGGCACGGCTCTCTTCCTCGGAACCGATGATGCCTTCCACATGACCGGCGGGTACATGGTCGCGGACGGCGGCTACAACATGGTCGGGGCGTGAGCACGGCCGCCCCGCATCCGCGGGACCTCGGTCTCGCCGAGGCCCGCGCGCTGGTGCAGCGCGCCGTCGACAAGGCCGAGCAGCTCGGCCTGCGCGGGGCGGTCGCCGTCGTGGGGGCGACCGGGACGCTGCTCACGGCGTCACGGATGGACGCCGGGGGGCCGGGCGGAATGGCACGGGCCCGGTCGAAGGCCTGGATCTCCGCGACACAGCAGATCCCGAGCTCAGAGCACCTGCACCGGATGACGACGATCGCCCCGCCGGTCGCCGCCGGGTTCGCCCGGGCGTCCCCGGAGGCATTGTTCCCCGGAGCGGGCGGGATGCCGGTCAGCGTCGACGGAGCGGTCGTGGCGGGCATCGCCGCCTCGGGCGCGACGGTGAGCCCGTTCTTCCCGGCCGACGTCGACCCCCGCGTCGTGAGCGCGGACGGCAGGGCGGCCAACCCCGAGGACCTGCTGATCGCCTACGCCCTCGGCATTCCCTATTCCGGGCAGCACGGGGACGACCAGAAGCGCTGGGAACAGCGTTTCGGCGAACTGGTGGTCAACCCGGCCGACAGCCTCGGCATGGCACCCGCGCCCGCGGCGGGCCGTCAGGCCCAGCTCGAGTGGGCGAAGGCGCTCTGCGACGCCGTCATGGACGCGGCGTCGCGCCGCGGCGTCCGGGTGGCGGTCGCCGTCGTGGACCGCGGCGGTGACCCGATTCAGCAGGACCTGATGGACGGCGCCCCGGCCGGCGGGGTGGCCGTCGCGCAGGCCGTAGCGGGCGCCGCGGCACTCTTCGACTGCGACAGCGGCGATATGGGCTCCCGATTCGGCCCGCCCGATGCCGTCGCGGCGCTGGTGACGCCGCGGGTGCTGAGCATCCCCGGTGGCCTGCCGGTCCGCGACGCCGGGTGCGTGGTGGCCGGCCTCGGCGTCGGCGGCGGCGACCCTTCCGTCTGCGCCGACCTCGCACGAACCGCCCTGGCCGGCTCATGATCGGCCGCGGTGCCGGCCCGGTCCGCATCGCCGTCATCGGCTGCGGCGCGATCGGGAGCCTGTACGCCGCGCACCTCGCGCGCGTGCCCGGCGTCGAGGTGTGGGCCGTCGACCGCTGGGCCGAGCACGTGGACGCGATAGAGTCCCGGGGCCTGCGGGTGATCGGACTGGCCGACTTCGCCGCCCCGGTCCACGCCAGAACCGACGGCCGCGACCTGCCCGTATGCGACTTCGGCCTCGTCGCCACCAAGGCACTAGATACCCGGGCGGCCGTCGAGGGCACGCGGGTGGCGCTGGCGAACGCCGCCGTCGTCAGCGTGCAGAACGGGCTCGGGAACGAAGAGGTCATCGCCGGGCTCGTACCGCGTGTCATCCGCGGCAGCATCGTCACGGCCGGCGCGGTCATGGCGCCCGGCGTGGTGCGGTACGACGCACCGGGGAACTCGTGGTTCGGGCCGTTCGAGCCCCGGCCGGCGCCGATGGACGAGATCGCGCACCTGGCCCGGCTGCTCTCCGAGGGCGGACTGCCCACCCTTGCGCTCGAAGACGCCCGGGGCCCGCAATGGACGAAAGTTATTTTCAATTCCGCGACGAGCCCGCTCGCCGCGCTGACCGGCTTGCCGGTGGGCCGCGTCTGTACCGACGCCAGGTTGCGCCGGCAGGTCGACGGGCTGGTCACCGAGGCCATGGCGGTCTGCGAGCGGGCCGGGATCGTGCTGCTCCATCCGCCGCGGGAGGCAGTGGAGGAAGCCATCGCGGAGGCGTACGACCACAAGCCGAGCATGCTGCAGGATGTCCTCGCCCGCCGGGCGACCGAGATCGACGTCCTCAACGGCGGCATAGCCGCCGAGGGGCGGCGCACCGGCGTCCCCACGCCGCTGCATGACTGCATGGTGGCCCTGGTCAAGGGCCTCGAAAAGTCCTGGTCCGGCTAGCCAGGCAGGACGTGGCGCACGGCCGGGCGCGTCGCCAATTCGTGACCTCGCCAGGGTGGACAACCCCTCCCGTGTCACGTTAACGTGTTCGAAATGAAAATAACTTTCATGGTGTGAAAGTTATGCAGGGCGCGGATGAGTGCCGCTCGCGGATGAGCGCCGCACAGGGAGAGCCATGACCGCACCGACCACACGACAGCCGCTGCTCGACGTCGCCGGCCTGTGCGTGACCTACGGGGGGGTCGTGGCCGTCTCCGACGTCGACCTGCGGATCGCCGAGGGCACCATCTACGGGCTGATCGGCCCCAATGGCGCCGGCAAGACTTCGATGGTCGATGCCCTGACCGGATATACCAGGCCCGCCGCCGGGCGGATCGTGTTCGACGGCCGCGACATCAGCGGCCTGCGCCCCTACCGGCGGGCGCGGCTCGGTCTCGCCCGGACGTTCCAGTCGGTTGAGCTGTTCGACGACCTCACCGTCGACGAGAACCTGCTCGTGGCCAGCGAGCACGTGACCGTCGCCTCGGCGCTGAGAGAGCTCTTCCTGCCGAGCCGCCCGCCGGACCGTACCGGTGTCGACTGGGCCATCTCGGTCTGCGGGCTGGAGGACGTGGCCGGCCGCTACCCGTCCGAGATCTCGCTCGGGAAGCGCAAGCTGGTGGGCATCGGCCGGGCGCTCGCCCGCCAGCCCCGGCTGGTCCTGCTCGACGAGCCCGCGGCCGGGCTCGACACCGACGAGAGCCTCGAGCTCGGGCGCCGGCTGCGGACGCTGCCGGAAGAGCACGGCGTGACGGTCTTCCTCATCGACCATGACATGGGGCTTGTCCTCGGCACGTGCGATCACCTCATGGTCCTCGACTTCGGACGACAGATCGCCGCAGGGTCCCCCGCGGAGATCCGCGACAACCCGCGCGTGATCGAGGCCTACCTAGGAGGGCACCATGCGGGCACCGGCAACTAAGGCAGGCGCGCCCGGCCATGCCCTCGTCCTGAAGGATCTATCCGCCGGCTACCGGGGGGTCCCGGTCGTCCGCGAACTCAACCTGGAGGTGCGCCCGGGTGAGGTCGTGGCGCTGCTCGGCCCGAACGGCGCCGGGAAGACCACGACCCTGGAGACGATCGCCGGGCTGAACCGCCCGATCTCGGGCACGGTCGAGCTGTCCGGCGAGAACATCGGCGGCACGCCGGCCCACCTCCTCGCACGCCGGGATCTCGCGCTCGTACCCGAGGGCCGCGCCCTGTTCCCCGGGCTCACCGTCCGCGAGCACCTGCGGCTCGCGGGCGGGCGGGGCCGAAGGACACGAAGGGCCGGCAGCCACGAGGACGAACTGCTGGAGATGCTTCCCGAGCTGCGCAAGTGCCTGGGACGCAAGGCCGGCCTGCTGTCCGGCGGTGAGCAGCAGATGCTGGCCGTCGGCCGGGCGCTGGTCACCCGGCCGCGGCTGCTGCTCGTGGACGAGATGAGCCTGGGCCTGGCGCCGGTCATCGTCGAACGGCTGACCCCGATCCTGCGCCGGGCGGCCGACGAAATGGGCGCCAGCGTGCTGTTCGTCGAGCAGCACGTCGCGCTGGCGCTGGAGATCTCCGATCGCGCCTACGTCCTGACGCATGGCCGGATCAGGCTTGAGGGCGCCGCCGCCGAACTCCGCGAGCGGCGTGAGCTGCTCGCCGCCAGTTACCTCGGGGAGACGGCCGCCTGACGAGGCCGCCTCTGGCTCATCCGGACCGAAAGATTCCACCATCAGGAAAGAAGCACATATGAAACATCCCAGATGGCTCGGCACGGCAGGAATCGCCACCATCGTGCTGATCGCGGCGGGTTGCAGCTCGGGCGGCTCGGGCGGCTCGGGCGGCTCGGGCACGCCCACGGCCGGCAGCACGGCGGCCGCATCCGGTACGTCGGCGTTCGGCACCCCCAAGAAGGCGACCGGCAGCCCGTACGTCTTCGGGATGATCAATGACGAGACCGGCGCGGTCACCTTCCCGGAGGCGCGCCAGGGCGCGATCGCCGCCGTCGACTACGTCAACAACTACCTCGACGGCATCAACGGGCATCCGATCCAGATCGATGAGTGCACCGGCGACGGCACGCCGGCCACCGCCGCGCGCTGCGCCAACCAGCTGGTGGCCGATCACCCGATGGCGATCCTGGGCGCGGCCGACGTCGGCGGGCCCGCCTCGATCCCGATCTACGCGCACGCCAACCTGGCCTACCTGGGCGGCATCCCGTTCACCCCGGTTCCGGAGACCGCCCCGAACTCCGTCCAGTTCTGGTCGGTCAGCGTCGGCGACAACGCGGCGGCGGCCGTGTACGCGGGCAAGACGCTGGGCCTCAAGAGCGTGGCACTGGTGTACTTCAGCAACGCCCAGGGCGAGTCGATCCTGCCGCAGATCACGCCGGTGTTCAAGGCCGCCGGGGTGACCACGATCAAGGACATCCCGCTGTCCCCGACCTCGCCGGACCCGAGCCCGCAGGCCGCCCTGATCGAGAGCAGCGGCGCCCAGCTCGCCTACGTCGACGTCCCGAACGGCTGCGGCAACGTGCTGAAGGCGCTGAAGAGCGTCGGCTACACCGGCAAGATCATGGGCATCGACCCGTGCGGCGCACCGCCGGTGCTCGCCGCCGCCGCCGGCGGAGCCAACGGCATGTACATCGCCTCGCCGTTCATGCTGCAGAGCGGGAGCAGCACGCAGGCGCAGCTGTTCGAGGCGGCGATGAAGAAGTGGGCCGCGCCCGGCACGCTGATCGACTCGATCTCGACGGCCGGCTTCGCCACCGTGATGAACGTCCAGCAGGTGCTGAGCAAGATCTCGGGCACGCCGACGACGCAGAGCATCCTGGCCGCCTTCAAGGCCGGCACCCATCAGAACTTCCTGTCGCACCCCTACACGTGTGACGGGCAGGCCCTGAAGGGCGCCGCCGCGATCTGCAACGACTACTACCTCATGAACCAGGTCGAGAACGGGGTGATCACCCAGCCGAGTTCGACTGACTGGGTGACCTCGAAGGGCTACTTCGCGGGCATCAACGGCTGATGACCACAATGGGGTCCGCCCGCCCGGGCGGGCGGACCCCGCCGCCGCGTCACACCGTTAAAATCGCGCCGTCAAACGAGACTTAACGAGACACCATGTCCAGCTACCTCCTCTTCCTGATCCTCGGCCTGGGCTCCGGCGCCACCTACGCCATGCTCGGCCAGGGACTCGTCCTGAAGTTCCGCAGCGCGGGCGTGGTCGACTTCGCGCACGGTGCGGTGGCGATGTTCATCGCCTACGTCTTCGTGAACCTGCGCAGCTTCGGGGAGCTCGAGCTGCCCGTGGTCCTGATCCCGCACCAGATCTCGCTCAACGGCGGCGCCGGGATCGGCACGGCGCTCGCCATCGCCATCTCGCTCGTGTACGCGGCCGTCCTCGGCCTCGTGCTGTACGTCATCGTGTACCGGCCGCTGCGGAGCGCCTCGCCGCTCACCCGCGTCTGCGCATCGGTCGGCGTCATGCTCGGCCTGCAGGCCATCGCGGTCCTCAACTACAGCACCGAGCCCGTCGCCACCAACCCGATCTTCCCCAGTTCAGCGTTGTCGGTCGCGCACGTCACGTTCCCCGAGGACCGCCTGTTCTTCACCGGCGTGGTGGTCGTCATCTCGGTCGTGCTCGCGCTGGTCTACCGTTTCTCCCGGTTCGGCCTGGCTACCCGGGCCGGCGCCGAGAACGACCGGGGAGCCGCGCTGACCGGCATCTCCGCCAACATGATCGCGGGCCAGAACTGGGTCATCGCGACGGTCCTGGCGGGCGCGGCCGGCATCCTGATCGCCCCGGTCGCCAGCCTCGATCCGACCTCTTACACCCTGTTCGTCGTGCCCGCGCTGGCCGCCGCGCTGGTCGGCCGGTTCTCCTCGTTCTGGGTCACCGCGCTGGCCGGCCTGCTCATCGGCTGCGCCCAGTCCGAGATCGCCAAGCTCATCACCGTGTGGACCTGGCTCCCCCAGCAGGGCCTGTCGGATGCGCTCCCGTTCGTGGTCATCATCGCGGTGATGGCGTTCCGCTCGCGCTCTGTGCTCGCCCGGGGCGGCGAGACGGCCGAGCGCAATCCCTCGGTCGGCCGCCCGAAGTCGCCGCTGCGCACGGCCGCCGTCTGCTTCGTGGCCGGCCTGATCGTGCTGTTCGTGCTCAACAGCGTCCTGCGTTTCGCCTTCATCTCCTCGCTGACCGTCACCTGTATCGCCTTGTCGGTCGTCGTGCTCACGGGCTACGTCGGCCAGGTGTCGCTCGCCCAGATGTCGCTGGCCGGCATCGGCGGCTTCATGCTCGGGCATATCTCCGGCGGCCTGGGCATCGGCTTCCCGTGGTCGCTGATTCTCGCCGGGCTCTGCGCGGTGCCCGTCGGATTGATCATCGGCCTGCCGGCCCTGCGGCTGCGCGGCGTGAACCTGGCGGTGGTGACGCTCGGGTTCGCGGCGGCGATGGACGCCGTCGTGTTCACCAGCTTGTCCTTTACCGGCAGCACGGCCGGCCTGACGATTCCGGCGCCGCGGCTGCCCGGCCTGAACCTGGGGATCACTCAGGGCAAGGCCTATCCCACCTTCATCTTCGGCGTGCTCGTGCTCCTCGTCGTGATCTTGCTCGGGCTGCTCGTGGCCCGGCTCCGGCGAGGTCCGGCGGGCCGGATGCTGCTGGCGATCCGCTCCAACGAGCGGGCGGCGGGCTCGGTCGGGATCAACGTCGCTCAGGGCAAGCTGATGGCGTTCGGGCTGGCCGCGTTCATCGCCGGCATCGGCGGCGCGCTGACCGGCTACATGCAGGGTGAGCTGACCGCCGACAGCTTCGCCGCGTTCACCTCGATCAGCCTGCTGGCCATCGTGTTCGTGGCCGGGGCCGGGCGCATCGCCGGGGCGGTCGTCGCGGGCATCATGTTCTCCGCCGCGGGACTGTTCGTGACCTTCCTCAACATCCACCTCAACGTCGGCAAGTACCAGGCGATCGTCGCCGGCATCGCGCTGGTGCTGACCGCCGTCCAGAACCCGGACGGCCTGACCAGCACCTCGACCGGCAAGGGCCCGGCGGTGGCGATCGCCAGGCTCCGGGACCGCACCGTCGGGGAGTATCAGAAGCGGCGGCCAGATCACGGCGGGGACCGGGCGGCGGCCGGTGACGCGGGCGGCTCCGGGCCCGCCGCCGGCGGGCCCGGCGTCGGCGGGCGCAGCGTCGGCGGGCGCAGCGTCGACGGGCCCAGCGTCGACGGCGACGAGCGCGACATCCACCCCGTGGCCTGAGGTACCTGGTGCCCGCTTATGTGCCCGCTTATGTGCCCGCTTATCCGGGGTCCGGACCCGGGTGCGTGTGGACCGAGATCATCGGCGGGGACGCTCCGGGCCACGGGAACGAGCCGGCCCTGTGCTGGTGGCTCCCGGAAGGGTCAGCCCCCGGCCGCGGCGCGCTCGGGCCGCGGCGGCCGGACGATCGGGTCGTACGCCTCGAACGCCCGGGCACGCTCCTCGATCTCGGCGCGCTGCTCGCGGTGGCGTCCGGCCGTTTCCTGGATCTCGGCGGCATGGGACCGCTTCTCGTCCATGGAGATGACGGAGGTTGACAGGTTCGTCCAGGTCACCTGCAGGTCCGGCCCGAGCTGGCCGCGCGCGCCGCACGTCGCGCACTCGACGTCCGCGCCGTGCAGGACGATGACGTCCAGGTGGCACATGGGGCAGAGTCCCGGCGGGCCCAGGTAGCGCGCCTCGTCGAACGCCACCCCGAGCTGGCTGGCGACGTTGCGCCCGAGCAGCGCCGCCCGGTCGATCGCGGCGGCGTCCAGTATCACGGAGCGCGGCGTGCCGGCGCCCTCGAACTGCACCTGGTCGACGACCGCGATGTGCATCGAGAACGTGGTCGCGTGCATCATCGGCAGGGTCAGCGTCTTCCACTGCGGCGTCAGCGAGCCGCCCACCGCGAGGAAGCCGGCCACCCGTGGCTTCAGCACCCGCTCGTCCACCCGGAAGGGAACGGCAGCCTCCCGTCCCTGGCTGCGCAGCTCCATCAGCCCGGCGATGATGGCGGCGTCGGCGTTCGGCCCGAGCAGCCGGTCGCCGAACAGCTTGAGGCGGGCGGCCACGGTCCGGCTGATGATCGGGGTGCTCACGACGAGCCCGTCGCACTCGACCAGCCGTTCCCACAGCCACCACGCGTCGTCCGGTTCCGCGCCCTCCGCGGCGCCGCTGGGCAGGCGGAGCTCGTCGAGCCGCACGACCTCCACTTCGGCGCCCTCCCCCTCCGCCGCCCGCATGGCCGCCTTCAGCAGGATCTCCGCGCTGCCGTGGGGCTGACCGCAGCCCAGCCCGAGCACTCGGCGGCCCGTTCCGCTCGTCGGCATCTGCCTTCCTCCTCCGGCGTCCGCAGCCCGTGGGTCCCGAGGCATGCTCCGGCCCGCTGTCGGCGGCAGTGTTGTGAGACACACTCTCACTGTGAGAGAGTAACTTCCGTATATCGAAGAAACCTGGCGGAAACTCAGCTTGATGGCTTGATGGCTTGATGGCTTGATGGGAGGCGCCCCGCATGGGTCGGCTGGACGGCAAGCGGGCGCTCATCTCCGGCACCGGCGGCGGGATCGGCCGGGCCACGGCGTTGCTCTGCGCGCGTGAGGGTGCCCACGTCGTGGGCTGCGACCTGCACGCAGCGACCTCTGCCGAGACCGTCGGGCTCGTGCGCGCGAACGGCGGGCGGATGGACGCGGTGGCACCGGTCGACCTGGCGTCGGAGGAGGGCGCCCGGCGCTGGATCGAGGCCGCCGTCGCGCTCGCCGGCGGCCTCGACATCCTGGTCAACAACGCGTCGGCCATCCGGTTCGGTGCCATCGACCGGCTCTCCTTCGCCGACTGGTCGTTCACCATCCGCAACGAGCTTGACCTCGTCTTCCTCGTCACGCGCGCCGCCTGGCCATACCTCGTCGCAGGCGGAGGCGGGTCGATCGTCAACGTGGCGTCCATCTCGGCCTCGCGCGGCGCGTTCTTCATGCCGCAGAACGCGCACGGTGCCGCCAAGGGCGGCGTCCTCGCGCTGACGTACCAGCTGGTCGTCGAGGGCGGTCCGCACGGCATCCGGGTCAACGCCGTCAGCCCGGCGATGACGGAGACGCCGCACACCGCACCGTTGCTCGAAGACCCGGACGGGCCGGCCGCGCGCATCGCCGAACGCGCGCCGCTGGGCCGGTGGGGCCAGCCGGAGGATGTCGCTCAGGCGATCCTCTTCCTGGCGTCGGACGAGTCCTCTCACGTGAGCGGCGCGAACATTCCCGTCGACGGCGGCGCGGCGGTCGTGGGATGACGGCGCCCCCTCGCGGCAGGCTCGCCGGCCGCCTGCTCCTGCGCGGCGACCCCGGGTACGAGCAAGCCCGCGTGGGCCCCATCTTCAACGCGCGCCGGCCGGACCGGTTCCCCGCCGGGGTGCTGCTCGCACGATGCGACAACGACGTGATCGAGGGCATCAGGCTGGCCGCCGACCGCGGGTGGACGGTGACCGTGCGGTCCGGCGGGCACTCGTGGGCGGCGTGGAGCCTGCGCGACGATGCCCTGCTGATCGACCTCGCACGTCTGCGCGACATCGCGTACGAGCCGGAGACGGGGGTCGTCTCGGCGCGGCCGGCCGTCAAGGGCGGCCTCGAGCTGGCACCGTTCCTCGCCGAGCGGGGCCGGGCATTCCCCGGCGGCCACTGCGCATCAGTCGGCCTCGGCGGCTACCTGCTTCAGGGCGGGCAGGGCTGGAACGGGCGAGCGTGCGGGTGGGCCTGCGAGAGCGTGGCCGGGCTGGACGTCGTGACGGCCGACGGCCGCCTGGTGCACGCGGATGCCGGGGAGAACCCCGACCTGCTGTGGGCGGCACGCGGAGCCGGCCCCGGTTTCCCCGGGGTGGTCACCCGGTTCCGCCTGCAGACGTACCGGGCACCCCGGGTGATGTGGCACGACACCTGGACGTTCCGCCTCGACGACACGGTGGAGCTGCTGACCTGGCTGCACCAGGTCCTGCCCGGGCTCGACCGGCGCGTCGAGCCGGTGGTCGCGGCCACCCGCCTGCCGGACGTCCCCCTGGACGAGGGTGCGCGCCGCCCGGACGGGACGGTCCTGCTCCTGCACACGACGGTGATGGCTCACTCCGATGCCGAGGCCCTTACCTTGCTGGCGGCGTTCGGGGACGGCCCGCTGGCCGGCCGTGAGCTCGGGCACGCCCGGGGCCGGACCAGCATTCCGGAGGAGAACATGGCCCAGACGGCGCAGAACCCGGAGGGCTACCGGTACGCCGTGGACTGCACGTGGAGTGATGCGCCGGTCCACGTCCTGGCCCCGCTGCTGCACGCATTGTGGAGCGAGCTGGACACCGAGCACTCGTTCTCTATCTGGTACGGGTGGGCACCACACCGCTCCCGCCCCGACATGGCGTTCTCCGTGGAGGGATGCGTGTACGTCGCGACGTACGCGATCTACACCGAACCGGCCGACGACGCACGGTACACCGATTGGGTCGCCGCCGATCCGGAAGGCAACCTCATCGAACTCCTGCACCGGCCGCCGGCTGCGTAGTGCAGGACATGGCCGGGCCACTACCAGGGAGGCAGCAATGAGCGAGAACCGAATCCTCTTCACCGGCGGGCGGGTCTTCGACGGCACCGGTGCGCCCGCCGTGCCCGCCGACGTGGTGGTCCGGGGCGACCGCATCGAGGCCGTGCGGCCCGGCGGCGGCAGTGCGATCGAGGACGGCGACCAGGTGGTCGACTGCGCCGGCACGACGGTCATGCCCGGCATGGTCGAGTCCCACGCGCACCTGACGTTCCCGTCCGCGGTCGGGCACATCGACCCGTCGTTCAACCCGCCGCTCGACGTCAGCTTCTTCCGCCACATGCCGACGCCGGACGAGCACCTCGCGATCGTCAAGCGCAACGCGAAGATACTGCTCGACCACGGCTTTACCAGTGCCTACTCGGCCGGCTCGCTCACGCCGGTGCCGACCGAGGTGTGGCTGCGCGACCAGATCGCCGCGGGCGCGACGCCGGGTCCGCGGCTGCGGGCCGCGTCGTTCGAGCGCGACAACAACCCGGTTCAGATGGGCCCGGACGGCCCGAAGCCGAAAAGGACCGGCCCGGACGCGGTGCGCGAGTTCATCCGCGAACAGGCGGCGATCGGCTTCGACAGCGTCAAGCTGCTGATGAGCAACGACGACGTCTTCGTCGAGGGTGGCTCCATGATCACCCAGTACAGCCGGGAGGAAGCGCAGGCGGCCGGCGAGCAGGCCCGCGAGTCCGGGGTCTGGCTGAACTGCCACGCCCAGGCACCGGAGTCGATCAAGCTGGCGGTCCGCAGCGGGTTCCGGTCCGTCTACCACTGCACCTACGCCGATGCCGAGGCGATCGACCTGCTGGAAGAGCACCGGGATTCGATTTTCCTCTCCCCCGCCGTCGGCATCATGTGGGCCAACGTGCACGAGGGTGCCGAGTACGGCATCGACACCGCGACGGCGGAGAAGATGGGATCGACCCGCGCGCTGCGGGCGATGAGTGCGCTCTACCCCGAGCTGCGCAAACGCGGGCTTCGGGTGCTGCCAGGCGGGGACTACGGCTTCCCGAACAACCCGATCGGGCGCAATGCCCGGGACCTGGAGCTGTTCGTCCGGCTTTTCGGCTACTCGCCGGCCGAGACGCTGCGCGCGGCCACGCAGTACGGCGGCCAGGTGATGGACCTGCCGGTCGGGCTACTGACGCCCGGCTACCTCGCCGACCTGCTGGTCGTGCGCGGCGAGCCGGCCGAGGACGTCAGCGTGCTGCAGGACACCGGGAACCTGCTCGCGATCATGCAAAACGGGGCCTTCCACAAGCTGTCCGGACAGCTGCCGACCGCATGACAGCGCCCGTCCGGCGGGTGGCGGACCTGGTGTACAGCGAGGTCCTCGGTTACCGGCCGCTAGAGCTCGACCTGTACCTGCCCGGGACCGGCGGGCCGGCGCCCGCCATCGTGCACGTGCACGGCGGCGGGTGGCGGCGCGGCTCACGTCGCGAGCCACTGCCCGTGCTGGGAGCGGATTTCTACGGCTCCCTGACCGCACAGGGTTTCGCGGTGGCGGCGATCGACTACCGGCTCAGCGGCGAGGCGCGCTTCCCGGCGCCGCTGGAAGACGTCCGCACCGCGGTGAACTGGGTCCGGGATCACGCCCCCTCGTACGGGCTGGACGCCGGCCGCGTGTTCCTCTGGGGCGACTCCTCCGGCGGTCACCTCGCACTCCTGGCCGCCCTCACCGGCAGCACGGTGCACGGTGTCGTCGCCTGGTTCCCGGTCACCGATCTGGCCGGCCTGCCGTCCGACGTCGCGGACGCCGGCGGTGTTCCTGACCCCGGACCCGAATCCCGTGAGGCGCAGTTCCTCGGCAGGCCGGCATCCTCGCTACCCGATCTGGCGCGTCAGGCCAGCCCGGTGGCCCACGCCACCGCCAGCGCGCCGCCGATCCTGCTGATGCACGGGGCCGCGGACGACATGGTGCCGCCGGCGCAGAGCGTCCGGCTCGCCAAGGCGCTCAGCGCGGCCGGGGCGACCGTTGAACTGGAACTCGTGCCGGGCGCGACGCACCTCTGGAACGGCGCGAGCGACGTGAGCGGCATCGTCCGGCGCTCGATCGATTTCCTGCGTGCCCGTGGCTAACGTGTCTCCGCTTCATCGGTAAAGATTACTCATCCGGCAATGGCTGAATGCTTACCTCTGCACCGCCACCACGCTGGTGATCATTGCCACCATTTGTCTTGGTTTTGACCGAGATGAGCCTTTACTCGCCGGGAATCCGCCTAACAAATTCCGGCCATCTGGCGCGCCCAGATCGGGACGTTTTGCTCTAGCTTAACCGGCTTGCCTTAGGTTTCCTGCTAAACATGGCGGGTGGCTGGGACATAAAACGTGGCAGGTGGCTGGGACACAGGAGGGGACCCGTTCGGCTACTGGGGACACCATGAGCTTCCGGACAGAACCACCGCGCCGGGCTGGTGGCCGCGTTTGCGGAAGAGATGGCCAGGCACCGGCCACGGTTCAACCCCACGAGGTTCGCCGGCCAGTGCGGCGCGCCGGCCGGCCCGCAGTAGCCGGGCCAGTGGCCCGGGGACCGGAGGTCCAAGTCTATGACGTGGACGCTGACAAGATCATTACAGTTTCGGAGGCCGAGGCAGCAGCCGGCCACATGCGCTGCGCCAGCCGCCGGGCAGCCGGCTAAACCACGGCTAATGACTTCCAGCTACGGGAGAGAGCGGGCTAACCAAAAATGAGAGGGCCTGAGGCTGCAACGGCAGCTTGAGAGGAAGATCGATCATGATGCGTTTCACACGGACAGCAAGGACGTGGGAATTCTTAGATACACAGGACATCCCCGTCATCGGAGAAATTGAGCAGCCATGGATTGAATTTCATCCAAGGAGGCACGTTAAGGGATTACCAGTGCCCATCGTGGCTGCCAGTGTCCTTGTGGCGTTCGCCGGCATTGGCGGCTCAATGGCGCTCATGCAGATGGGCAGCAGTGCAGGGCATGCGGGGCATGTAGCTGCTCTGCCGTTGCCCAAGCCGGCACCGGCACCGCTGAAGACTGCGCCACAGCCGGGTAGGGCAAGCTCCTGGGCACGGTACGCGACATTCGGCGTCTGCCTGGTGCCCTACCGGTTGATCCGCCGCAGCCAGCGCAACGCCGAGCAGCGCAGTCGGCAACATGCGGAACTACTCCTGCAGCTCAAGCAGTAGACGGCGTCGGCTGTAGCCCCTGCGGAAGGCACGGACGCCGGAGGTCCCGTGGGCCCGCGCCCGCCGCCGGAGCTGGAGACTCCAGCCCCGAACCTGATGAGGAGGACTCATCATGAACAGCAAGTATGCAACGTCCGCCAAGGTCGCAGCGATCGTACTCGTCCCGGCGGCAGGGTTCGCCGGAACCATCGCAGCCGCGTCAGCGGCCTCCCAGCCGGCACTGACCCCGCGGCCACCCGCGACCGTCACCCTGCAGGACCAGGCCGGGCAGTACGTCCAGGTCGGTGCCCGCGGGAACGTCACCGTGGGACACAACGCCCGCAACGCCGCCCGGTTCATCAAGGTGGCGGAGCCGCGCGGCCAATATGAGCTGCAGTACGGGCAGGGCCGCAACGCGAAGTACCTGACCGTCAGCTCGTTCGGTGCCAGTCTCGGCCGGCAGGGAACCTACTTTGCTCCTGGCCAGAACAGCAGGGACCACCGCTACGCCACCATCAAGGTCAACCGGAACCTGCTGACCGCGCAGGGCTCCCGGCTCACCCAGGCTGCCCAGGGCCGTCACGGCCCCACCGCTAGCCAGGAATGGGCCAAGTAAAGGATGACGGGAAACGCATAGGCCGACCTCGCGTCAGGCGCCCTTGATCATGTATAGCCGCAGGTCAAGGGCACCTAACGTGGGTGCTGAAGCGGCGCGGCATCTTCGAGCTGAGCGACCGGGGCATCCGCCCGTCCCGTTGGGCGGACCTGCACCTGGTCACGGCCTGGCGGCGCTTCCTGCCCGAGCCGGGCTCCTATTTCCGCCCACCTGCTCGCCGCCGGCTCCTAGTGGGCGACTTGTCCGCTCCCGCCACAAGTTGTCCGCTCCCGCCACAAGTCGGGGTTTTGAGTGCTAGATAACTCAATCGGCCACCATTTATCGCGGGTTGAAATATCACGGGCTGCCGGCGGCCCAAAAAAACTGCTGAATATTTAAAACCCGTGATCGCTTCCTGAGCTGCGAATTCATGCCTCTGGGGACCACCGCGCGACATCACACTGAGTAATTGGGGGATTCCGGCGTAACCCGGACCGCGGGCAGATGCGTCTCCCATATGTAAACATAGGCGCGTTGTCCGCGGTGCCCTGGGGCGTCGACGCCGGTCCGCGCATCGGCACTGGGAGGAAATTACATCATGGTCGGTGATGAGTCTAAGGCTATCCAAGATCAGCCGCAATGCTCATCCGATGCCTGGCCCGAATTAAGGGCGGCGACCAGACCTCTGGATGTGCTCGATGTTCATATCCCGCCGGTCCCGCCGGCCCGCGGGAGCTACGGAGTCCCGCACGAAGTTGTCGGGCCGCCCTCCGCACCATCGAATTTCCGCAGAAAGACCGGTTCACATCGCCGCCAGCGGCGATTCGCCCACTACCTGGTGCCGGGCGGCATAGCCCTTCTGGGCGGCATAACCTTACTGGCCGGGGTGGCGCTGCTGGCCGCGACGACGGCTGGATTCAGCCTGCCGGCCTCTGTTTCGCGGACGGCGCGGCTCGCCCTGTCACTGCACCTGTCGGCCCTGCTCGGCGTGATCATCGCGACCGCCATGGCCGGGGTCGTGGCCGGCTGCGTGGCGTACCGGGTGCGGACCAGGGACCGGCGCCTCGTGCCCGACGTCCCCTGGGGCAGCTTCGAGGCCGGTCCGCCGGACCGCGGACGGGGCGTCCTCCCATGTTCCCGGTCCGGCACCCCGGGTGGCCGGCTGGCGATTTCGCTCATCATCCTGGTCGTCCTGACCGCGCTCACCGCGACCACGCTGCTCGGCTGGCACGGCCTGCTGAGCAGCCCAGTCGTTCTCAGCTACTGGCTGCTGGCCAACGGGACGCTGCTGTTCTGCATGATCGCGTTCCTGATCGGGCGCCGGTTCAACCGCCATCCGGCGGCGGCCGGCCGGGTGGCGGCCATCGTGCCCGCCTACGATGAGGACCCGGCCGAACTGCGGGCCGTGGTCGAGTCCATCCTCGGGCAGTCGATGCCGCCAGAGATGATCCACGTCGTCGACGACGGCTCGGCGATTCCGGTCGGCCGGCCCTTCGAGCACCCGAAGGTCACCTGGCTGCGGAAGGAAAACGGCGGTAAGCGCTCCGCCCAGGTGTACGCGCTGGACCGGATGGACCCGGCCGACTGGGATTTCATCCTGACCGTGGACGGCGACAGCATCCTGGACCGCTACGCGCTGGAGCACCAGCTCCGGGCGTTCTCCCGCGGCTCCGTCATGGCCACCACCGGCATGGTCCTGGTGCGGAACCGGACCCGCAACCTGCTCACCCGGCTGGCCGACCTGAACATCGGCACGTCCTGTGTGATGATGCGGGCCAGCCGCTCGCTGCTCGGTACCCTGGAGACCACCTCCGGGGCACTGGCGGTCTACCGGGCACACATCCTGTTCCAGCACAAGGAGCGGTACCTGCAGGGTACCTACGGGGATGACCGGGCCCTGGCCATGTACTCCGCACTGGAGGGCGAGGTGGTCGGCGTGAACGAGGCGGTCGTGTGGTCGGCCATGCCCACCAGTGTCAAGCTCACCTATAAGCAGCGGCTCCGGTGGAGCAAGAGCTGGTGGTGCATGATCCCGTTCGTCCTGACCAACATGACGCGGTTCCGCCAGATGTTCTTTCCGCTGTTCGGGCTGACCCAGCTGGCCATCGCCCCACTGACCATCACCTACATCTTCTGCTACTCGCTGTACGCGGTGGCGCACGCCGACTTCCACCCGCGCACGCTGCTGCTGTACCTCAGCGTCTATCTCGTGGTGCGCTACTCGATGACCGCTCTCTACATGGTCGAGCGGCCCGGCCTGCGGTTGCGTCAGCGGTGGCTGACCTGGCTCCTGCTCACTCCACTGGAGGCCGTCTACAACCTGATCTTCCTCAACCCGACCAAGTACATCGCACTGGTCAAGCTGCGCGACCACCACTGGGGCACCCGCGGCGCGGCCGTGCGGCTGACCCGCGTGAAGCGGGTGCTCTACACCGCGGCGGTCGGCCTGAACGTCTCCGTCCTCGCGATCTCGGTGGGCGGCGCGATGTGGGCCGGCAGCCTGCCGCTCACGCCCCCGCGGCCGCCCAAGGATCTGCCGGTGCTGGCCAACCGCGCCCTGGCCGGAAAGGTCACGTTCACCTTCGACGACGGGCCCGGACCGCACTCCCTCCAGCTGATCAGCGAGCTGAAGGCAGAGCATGTCCCCGCCGTGTTCTTCGAGATCGGAAACCGGGTTGCCGCGAACCCGCGCATCGTCCAGGCCGAACTCAAGGCCGGATTCCGGATCGAAGTTCACACCTGGGACCACCGGTCGCTGACCGGGGCCTCCACCCACACCAAGCCGCTGACCGATGCGCAGGTCCGGTGGGAGCTGGTCAAGTGCATCAACGCCATCGTCGCCGCGGGCGCGCCCCGCCCCACACTATGGCGGCCGCCCTACGGCGACGTCAACGCACGCGACGTGGCCATTGCCGCCCACCTCGGCCTACGGCTGGTTATGCCCTGGTCCGTCAACGGAACGATCTCCGACAACGGAGACTGGCTACTCGGCATCACGGCGGCTCGCATCCTGCGGAACGAGACCAAGGGCTGGGCCAACGGCGCGGTGATCCACGGCGGGTCGATCGTCGCGGGCCACGACGGCAGCCCCGTGCTGACCCCGTTCACTATCGCGGCCATGCCTGGCATCGTGCGGTGGATGAACGCACACCAGCTGGGCGCCACCGCCGCCGTCCCCGCCGACGCGACCGGAGGAGACCTGCTTCCCCAAAACAGCGAACAGAACACGGGGACCGGGTGAGGAACCCGAAGCCCGTCGCGCCTGCGGCCCGGAGGAGATTCTGGGCCGCGGTGGCGGCGGCCGCCTGCCTGAGTACGGTCGGCTGCGCCCGGTCGCCCACCGTCCTGTTCGACGACGAGTTCACCGGGGCGCGGGGGCAGCCGCCGCCCGCCAACTGGAGCTACGACCTCGGGAACCGCGGGTGGGGCAACCACGAGCAGGAAACGTACACCGCCAGCCGGGCGAACGCGTTCCTGGACGGATCGGGTCACCTGGTGATCCGGGCCGTACGGCAACCAGACGGGACCTGGACCAGCGCCCGCCTGGTGACCCGGGGCCACTTCTCGCACACGTACGGAGTCTTCGCCGCGCGGATCAAGTTCGCCTCGGGCGCCGGGATGTGGCCGGCGTTCTGGCTACTCGGCGAGCACGGCGAGGCCGACGGCGAGATTGACGTAGTCGAGAAGTACGGTAACGGCATCTGGGGGGACAGCAGTTCGGCGGTGTTCAGTGAGAACGACACCCGCGAGCGGAGCACGGGCGACACCCACGCCGGTACCGGCTGGCACGTCTGGACGATGACCTGGTCCGCCACCGCGATCACCTTCGCAGAAGACGGAAAGCAGCTGCTCACGGTGGGGAAGTTCGCGGGCTGGCCGCACGAGCCGATGTACCTGATCCTGAACCTCGCGGTCGGCGGGTCCGGCGGCGGCCCGGTCCCCGCGTCCACCAGGTCCGCCGAGATGCTGGTCGACTGGGTGCGGGTCACTCAGTAGCGCTCGCGGTCCCTTTAGCGTTAGTCAATCAGCTTGGCCCTCGCTGAACCCCTTTCGGCGTCTTGTACATCCCCAGGGTTAGGGCCCTTCGAGATCTCGCGGCGGATAGGCAGCAGGGCATCAGCCGTATTCATCGGCGTCCGGGGGGAGCTGTCAACGATCACCTATCGCCGCGCCTGGCTGCCGCCCGGACGGTTGTGCTGACCGCGGAAGAACGGAAGTCCCGCAGCCAGCCGCATACGGATGCCTGCGGCCACCTACAGCCGCAGCCAGCGTGGAAGGATTTTGCCTTCTTCGATCCGGATTCCCTGGGGCCCAAGGTCGAGTACATCCCCATGGGTGACTTCCTGGGGGCTTCGCGCCAGGACGGCCTGGAGGCGCTGACATCGGAGATCGTCCGCAAGACGCTGGATGAGGAGCCCTCGATCGTGGTGGTGGACAGCACCACGATGCTGGGCGACTTTGTCAGCAAGCGGGAGCTGCGCCGCGCAGCGGCGATCTTACTGGCTATACCGAACGTTTACGCAGTTCAGAGGTAAGTGGGGCGGCTGGGACTCGAACCCAGGACCGGCGGATTATGAGTCCGCTGCTCTAACCGGCTGAGCTACCGCCCCGCTCCGGGACCGCCGCGCGGCCCGGATCGGGTGCACATTACCAGGAAACGGCCCGCGCCTCCCGAGCCCCCGCCCACACCGGCCCTGATGCCCCGCCGCTGCTTGACCCTGGTTGCTAACCCTGCTTGACAATCACCGGGCATGGGCGAGGACGATCGGGTATGCCGGGATCTTGTAACGGCCCCAGCCGGGCGCTGCGACGCGGACACCCCGGAGACACCGAGCACCACAGACCGGCAGACGCTGAGCATCAGAGAAAGGTCCTCGATGGAGGTAATCGAGTTCCGCCCGGAACGCGCCCAGTACGCGTTCACGTTCGGCGGGGTCGCGCCCGTCCGGAAGATTCAGCCCGGAACTGTGCTGCGGCTATGGACGGAGGACGCGTTCTGCGGCAATATCCGGCAGCCGACGGACCTGCCGAGTTCGGCGCTGACCATGCCGTTCGTCAACCCGCAGACCGGCCCCTTCCATGTTGCGGGCGCCGAGCCCGGTGACACCCTGGCGCTGCATTTCGTGGATCTCACCCCCGCCCGCAGCTTCGGCGCGTCCTGCACGATCCCGCTCTTCGGCGGGCTGACCGGCACCGACCGGACCGCGACCCTGCAGGACCCGTTGCCGGAACGGACCTGGATATACGAGGTGGACACCGAACGGCAGACGGTCGCGTTCGAGGCCCAGGCCAGCGATCTGCGGGTGGAACTGCCGATGGACCCGATGCTGGGCACGGTCGGAGTGGCCCCGGCGGCCGGAGAAGTGCGGTCCTCGCTGGTGCCGGACACCTTCGGCGGGAACATGGATACCCCGGAGATGCGCGCCGGCGCGACGTGCTACCTGGCGGTCAACGTGGACGGCGGCCTGTTCTCCCTGGGTGACGGGCACTACCGGCAGGGCGAGGGCGAGGCCTGCGGCACCGCGGTCGAAGGCGCGATGGACGTCACCCTCGTCGTGGAGCTGATCAAGGGAGGCGGCCCGGCCTGGCCGCGCCTGGAAACCGACGAGCACCTGATCGTGGTGGGATCCAGCCGGCCGCTGGAAGATGCCTGGCGGGTGAGCCAGGTCGGCATGGTGACGTGGCTGATGGATCTGTACGGACTGGACAAGATGGACGCCTACCAGTTGCTGTCACAGACCAGTCAGTCCCCGCTGGCCAACGTGGTGGACGTCAACTACAGCGCGGTCACCAAGGTGCCGAAGGCACTGCTTCCCGCCGCGGCCGCCTACGGCGGTGCGCACCGGCAGTTGCGCGAGACCGCCGCGACGATCAGCCAGTAACGCGCGCCAATCAGCCAGCACCATCAGCCAGCAC
>PLRW01000354.1 GCA_003164955.1 Actinomycetota bacterium | reverse complement strand
GGGTCCGCAAGGGCGTGCGCGGTGCGCTGGCCGCGGGGGCGGTCGCGGCGCTCATCGGCGCTTTCGTGAGCCGCTCGGCATTCGGCCTTCCTCTTAGCGTGCTCGGGGTTGCTTTCGCGGTGACGGGGGGTGCCGCGTTCGGGATGGAACGGATCCCGGGAGAGACAGCCAAGACGGTGAGTCCAGTCGCCGTGCTGGCCCGGGACCGTCGAGCCACTCTGTTGCTCGCGCTGGTGGTGGGAGCCGCTGCCGCTGTCTTGACTGGCGTCGCCGTGGCCAGTTGGGATGCGTCCTACCGCCTCCCTGACACCGGACCGTTGATCGCCCGCGAAGATGGCCTGTCTATGGCCTTGGGAACTGGAATCGTCGCCACGGCAGGCCTCGCGATCGTGGGGCTCGGTCTAGCGTGGCCGCAGTGGCTGATAGCTCGGGGTTGGCTGGCATTGCACGGTCATCTGCCGTTCCGGCTGATGCCGTTTCTCAACGACGCGCACCAACGTGGCGTTCTTCGGCAGGCTGGCCCCTTTTACCAGTTCCGGCACGTCGAGCTGCAGCATTACCTCGCCGCTCGCTTCCAGCCCGAGGACAAGAGGCTGAGGCGGCCTCCCCGAGCTCAAGAAGCAATGCCAATCGGGCGGATTTCTCTCCGCCAGGCCCTACGCGCCCTGGTAAGGCCGCCCCTGTCGGAGAGAAGGACCGCGATCAATAAAGTCCCGGGCCTGTATGGGCGTACCGCCGAGAATCCAGGCCTCGAACCCGCAGGCTGAGAACCCGGGTAAAGTCGCCCGCTGCGTCTAACCTCGATTCTCGGGAGGCGGGGCCTGAGCCTGCCTTCAGTCTTGTGCGCCTATGAGGCCGTAGCGTTCGCGCTGCTCATGGCATCACACCCCTGCGGGTCTGCGATGACTTCACACGATCCTAGCGATCCCGGCGTCTGCAGAGCGTGCAACAGCGGCTGGATGAGTCAGCTGGAAAGTACGGCCAGCCGGGTGCTGACACCATTCATTCTCGGCGTAGCTGGAGGGGGTCGCGGGGGACATGACCTCGCCGTCATCGCCGCCTGGATGCAAGAAGACGTGCCTGACAGCGATGTACGTCTCGACCGCTGAAGACAGAGCCGAGGGATCCGGATACGGCCTTCCCGCCTCCGAGTACCGCGAGCTGTATGCGATCCGGGACATGCAGGAGCCGCTGCCGCGCAGCCAGTTCTGGATGGGCAGGTTCAACGGCGAGATGGCGTGGTCGGTGCGGGCTAGAGCGTGTCTGGTGGATCAGGCCCGATGAGTTCTGCCATCGCGCGCGGTCTCGTAGGTATGGAGACTCTTCTTCCGGTCGGCGACGTCGAGCTGTGCGTCGACACCGCCGGCTCGCCGGCCGACATTCCACTGCTGCTGATCGGCACCACCGTCGCCACCTGGGACGACGAGCTCGTCGAGCGGCTCACCGGCCGGTTCGTCATCCGCTACGACCTGCGGGACACCGGCCGATCGACCACCGTCGACCCCGACTCGCCCGGCTACACGCTGCGCGACCTCGTCACCGACGCCGTCGGTGTACTCGACGGGCTCGGCATCGCCCGCGCGCACGTCGTGGGCATCGCGACCGGCGGTTTCATCGCACAGCTCCTGGCGCTGGACCACCCGTCGCGGGTCGCCTCGCTCGTGCTGGCCGGCACCCGCCCGGTCGCGCCGGGCCCCGTCGACGACGACCTGCCCGAGCACTCCCCGGCGATCATGGCCTACTTCGGCAGCGCTGCACCGGTCGACTGGACCGACCGCACGTCGATCCTGGACGGTGCGGTGGCCGCGGCCCGCGTGTTCTCCGGCTCGCCACAGTTCGACGCCGCCGAGGCCCGCGTCCACGCGGCCGGTGTTCTCGATCGCTCCGGCCCGCACCCGGCGTCGGCGCGCAACGGCCTGCTGAGCGCGGTGTTCTCGAAGCTGGACTGCACGCCACGCTGGCGCGAACGGCTCCCGGAGATCACCGCACCGGCACTGGTGGTGCACGGCGCAGCCGACCCGTTCTTCCCGGTGGGCAATGCGAAGGCGCTGGCCGGGGAGATCCCCGGCGCAACCCTGCTGGTCCTCGACGGGGTCGGCGCGGAGCTCCCCAGCCGGGCACACGCGCAGGTGGCCACGGCGGTGCTCGCGCACACGGCGCAGTAGCCCGGTAGGCGCCCGGCACCGCTCGCCGAGCCGATCCGGGCCGGATTCCGGCGAGATCGGCCCCCCGGCTGATTTCACCGGCGAGGGGCCGTTTCTCATGGTCACCGCGACGGTGCCGCCGGCAGGGTTCCAAGCAGATGGGAACCGCCGTGACCAGCGAACCCATGGCAGGTTCGATCACGGTAGAGCGGCCGGTGCCCCTTCACGACGTGAACCGGCTGACTGACGGCGCCGACCCGGCAGCCGAGGCCGAGCATCTCGCCCTGGATCCGTTTGTATCCCCAGCCCGGGTTCTCCCGCGCCATCTGCTCGATCAGCACTGCGATCCTGGCATCGACCGGCGGCCGACCCTCGCGGCGGGGATGGGTCCACCGCCAGCGAACCAGCCGCCGGTGCCAGCCCAGCAGCGTATCCGGCGTCACCAGCCGGCCCATCGTCAAGGACCTGGGGAGCAGCCGGGTCAGGGCGGCGAGCACCGCCCGGTCGGCCCAGTCCAGCTTGGGCCTAGGGTTCTGGCGGCGCAGCACCGCGACCTCGTGGCGCAGCACCATCACCTCGGCGTCCTTCGACGCCGCCGAGCGTGCCAGCAGCGCCATCCACCCGTGCTCGCGCTGGTGGCCTATGCGGGGCTCGGCGGCGTGATCTTCCTGTTCGTTGCGTTCCTGCAGATCACGCTCGGCCACACGGCACTTCAAGCGGGTGCCGCCACACTGCCAATCACCGCGCTGATGCTGATCCTCTCCCGGCCATCAGGAGCGATCGCACAGCGCATCGGCCCGCGCATCCCGCTGGCGATCGGAGCCGTCCTGACCGGCGCGGGGCTGCTACTGATGGCACAGATCCACGTCGGCGACCGGTACCTCACTGACGTGCTGACCGGGCCTGGCTGCGGCACCGCGGCATCACCCCGCGGATCGCCCGGCGCGGCATCGAGACCGGTGAGCGCTTGGGCCGTCACCGGTGGAAGATCGAGCGGACCATCGCCTGGCTGACCGGCTACCGCCGGCTGACCATCCGCTGCAAACGCAAAGCCCACCTGTTCGGCGCCTTCCTCAGCCTCGCCGCCGCCCTCACCTGTTTCAAAAAACTCGCCATATGAGACGCGCACTTAATCGACCGACGAGTCTTCACTGCCGCTCAGGGGGGCGCGGCATCGCCAGTCACCTGCACGGCACGTCAGTACATGCCGAAGGCGGATACCGCACGCCCATCATCCGGGCAGCGATCACCGAGAGTAGCCACATGCCCTCTGTCCGGCGCGCAAGAAGCGCGCTGCGGCCGGCATGCACCCCGATCGGCAACGTGCCGGTGAGCTGATCACCGGGCAGGTCCGTCCAGTTAGCAACCCTCATGAGGGTCACCGAGGCAACCGCCCGCATTTTTTCTCGACGACGAGATCATCAAGGACATGGCCCGGCGGATGCTGTTCGAGGTGGCCGACGAACGATCCAGGCCAGCTGCTCGCCGTCCGGGAGATGCGGGGGCTGGTGCGTTCGGGGTAGCCGGAGAGGACTTCACGCGGGATTAGTTCGGCCGTGTCGGCATCCCTGCCACACCAGGCCGGCCGCGGGCGGCGTTCCCGTCAGCGGCGGCTCGCTGCGCCCTTGCGCGCCCGGCCGAGCCGGTCAGGGCAACCGGGCCGGTGATGTGCAGGATGCTGTCGGCCGCTGCGGCGAGCGCGTGATCGTGGGTGATGACGATGATCGTCCGGCCGACCATGGCCGTGCCCAGAAGCGGCATGAGGGCGCGGGCGCTGGCGGGGTCGAGCCCAGTCGTGGGCTCGTCCAGGATCAGGACGGGTGCGTCGCGCAGGACGGCCCGGGCTAGCACGATCCGCTGCCGCTGTCCTCCGGACAGCAGCCGACCGCGCTCGCCTAGCTGAGTGCGGTAGCCATCAGGCAGGGCGGTGATGAACTCGTGGGCGCCGGCCGCCCGGGCGGCGGCGTGGATCTGCGTGTCGGTGGCGCCGCGGGCCGCGTAGCCGATGTTGTCCCGTATCGTGCCCGCGAACAGCAGGCTCTCCTGCTGGAGCAGGGTGATGTTGTACCGGAGGGTCTGCAGGGACAGCTCGCGGATGTCGATGCCGTCGAGCAGGATCCGGCCGCAGTCCGGGTCGTAGAAGCGCAGCAGCAGCCGGGCCACCGTGGACTTGCCCGCACCGCTCGGCCCGGTGATGGCGAGCATCTGGCCGGGGCGGGCGCTGAACGTGAGCCTGTCAATGGCGAGGTGGTCGGCATCTGGGTAGGCGAAGGAGACGGACTCGAAGTCGATCAGCCCGCGGCCGCGCACCCGCCCGCGGATGGCCCTAGTGCCGTCGGTGACCAGTGGCCTGCGCTGGAGGATCTCGGTGACCCTCCGGGCGCTCGCCCGGCCCTCGGCCAGCGTGGACCGGTACCCCGTCAAGCTCTGGACCTCGGGGTAGATGAAGGTGAGCAGGATCGCCAGCGACAGGATCGCGCCCAGGGTGACGCGTCCGCCGGCCACCTCCCAGGCGCCCGCGCCGAACACGATCAGCACGCACAGCGTCTCGACGATGTACATCACCGGCGCGTAGATGGCGTTCAGCCGGGTTTCGCCCATCCTCGCGCGCAGCCAGGAAACGCCTTCCTCGTGCAGCCGCAGCGCCTGATAGGACTGGCGGTTGAAAGCCTGCACCAGCGCCTGGTTGGACAGGCTCTCTTCCACCGCGCTGGAGATCGAGCCGCTCGCCTCCCGCTCCTGCCCAGCCGCCCGGGCCAGCCGCCCGGAGAAGGCCCGGGAAACCAGCCAGAACAGCGGCGCGACAGCGAAGGCGAGCACGGCCAGGCTCGAGCTGATCACGACCGCAGCGGCCGCTAGCAACAGCAGGCTGACCGCGGCGGCGGCGGCTGCGACCAGCCCGGAGCAAACCAGGCCCTCGATCACCTCGAGGTCGTCGATGAGGCGGACCATCAGGTCGCCCAGCCGCTTGCGGTCAAAGAAATCAAGCGAGAGCCGCTGCGCGTGGGCGAACACGCCATCCCGCAACCGCAGCAGGAACCGCTCCTGGGCCAGCGAACTCTGGTAGCCGCCGACGAACATCACGCCCGCGGTCGCGACGGCAATGCCCAGCCACGCCGCCGCCAGCGGCCAGAAGCCCGCGAGGCGGTGTTCCGTCAGCACCTTATTGGTGATGATATCGAAGACGATGACCGTGCCGATCTCGCTGATCGTGACGAATATCGCGAGAATCGCGCCCAGCAATAGCCGGCCCCGGTCGCCGCGCGTGTACGGCCAGAACCGGCGCACAGTATCACGGACCGATTCGCCGTCCGTCCCCGCCGCCGATATCCGCTCCGCCATCGTCGCCCCCTCGGGCCGGCGGCCACCAGGCGGTGGCCGCCGGCTGTCCGGACTTACCGCTCCGCCGCTACTACTTGTACGGCTTGTACGGCGGCTTGGGCGCGGGCGGCTTCGGCCGACGCCACTTCTGCGTGCGCGCAGTCGGCCACGGCGCGGGCTTCTTAGGCTTCGGAACAGGCGGATGCCAACTCATCACGAATTCCTTTCTGTTGCTTATGCCATTTCTATGGCATGCAGAAAGGAAGTTACGCGCCTGATTTCTATTACTGTTCTCACGATATTCCGGGTTTCCTTAAGGGCCGGCGGCCGTGCCGCCGCCGCAAGGAGCCGTCCTGCTGGCGCTCAGGCTTCTCCAGGGAAACGGCCCGGGCGGGACCGGTGCGCGCTTCGCGGCCGCGGGCCCATGCCCACGATGTCTGGTGGGAGGCGCGTTCGTTTCAGCGCTTGTACAGCCTTGGCTCAGCCGTGGCGCAGTGTGATCCCCGAACCTGGCTGCCATGACAGGCTTGCAGGTGGACATCGTCGTGCCGGTGCGCAACGAGGAACGGGACCTGGCGCCGAGCGTCCGGCGTCTGGTCGGGTACGCCCGCGCCCGCCTCCGCCCGGCCGCCGTCGCGAACTCACCCGCCACCTGCGCGAACATCTCATTGAACGGCTCAATCCACGCGGCGTGCCCGGCATCAGCCCGCAGCCGCACCTCATCCACGAAACCCAGCATGACCCAAGCCTGGCCAGCCAGGACCCCGAAATCACGCAGCCACGCCGCTCCCGATCTCAGACAGCGGCTGTAGTAGTAGGTGGTGTCAGTCTCATCGAGACGGTCATGCACCCACCTGATCAGCGATCCAAGCGTCGCATTGTTCGATGCGACGAGTACCCTCGGGCGTCCCATCGCTCACCTCCGCCGGCCGGAACCACGGACTCGCCTTCACCGATGAGTCTGCACACTGATCAGGACGTTCACGACCGACACGAAGGCATTCGTGCCGGGTGGCTACGCATTCCTTCGTGTATTCGTGGCCGTAAGACGCACGCTCTCGCTGCCGATGTGGCTATGCGGTCCCTAACGGATGGGCCAAGGGAGCCTGAGATACGACCGGGCCAGGGCCTCGCTGGACCGGCATGCCACGTAAATCGTCGCCGCCTACGTCGCCCGGTAACCGGTCCCGCCAGCCAGGACAGTTCCGCTCGGCCGGGCCCTGGCCAGGCCGAACACTGCGGGAGGCCTATGCCTCAAGTGGCAAAGCCGCGTCACCTTATGCGCGTATGCAAACGCACCCGAGCCGCCGATCTGCTCGGCTGCCGTCTCGGGTAGGCGATGGCGTATTCATGCACATAGCAGGTCATCGTGAGCTACGTAATCGTGCTGGCCGACAAGGGATACCAGGAAGCCGCGCACGCGAAAGTCCCGTACAAGGGGGAAGAACAAGCCCGAACCCCAGAAGGAAGCAAATAAGGCGTACGCGCAACTCCATGCCCCCGGCGAGCGTGCGAACGCCCAGCTCAAGAACTACACTGGGCGCACGAGAAAACCTCAATCAATCGGGCGGAAAGACCTCACTCGTAGCAAATCCAGTTCCCCGTTATTATCCTCGCATGCAGGCCGGGTATTTTGCATGTTGAAATGCAGACGACGTTCATGTCAATCTTTTTCTGGCACGCCCATTTGTCTTTATATTCAGCGTTTATCAGTTGTTGCTTCTACATCGGCCGCTCCCGTGGTGCTCGCGCAGTAGCCGGACATATCCGTTATTCCAGCGTTGTATGTCGCTGCAGAATTGTAGCAGATAACGCTATCCGGATCCTCGGAGGTAAATTTGTACTGCAGATCGTTTCTGCGATATTGTCAATTGCAGGCCGCCTTCAAATCTACAGGCTGGACACGATATCCTCCATTAATTGTCAAATTTTGCGACGAGCAATACTGGGTCAGGCTCACTCCGCCCAGTGGGGTGTTCTTCGTCGGGGGAGCGCCCGTCAGCCACGGCCGGGTGATCAGAAGTAGCAGGAGGGCGATAACAACAACACCAGCAGCCTCGACCTGCGTCAGTTCACCGCCTGGTGCCGCCTGGAGCACTATAGGCGCGGAATGCCGCACTCTCGGGGCATCGGTCCGGTTAGTATGCGCGGAGGGAGGGGATATGGGTGCGGAGCTTGCCAGTCTGGCATCGTCGGCCGCTGCTACTATCGCGAACCTGCTGGCGACCGATGCGTGGGAACAGGTAAAGAAAAAGATCGGGGTATTGTGGCGGCGGTTTAGGCCAGACCAGGCCGCCGGTATCGAAGCGGAGCTCGAGCGCGGGCATCTCGAAATCCGGGACGCCGATGACACGGTTGCGCTGGCCATCACCCGGGACTGGGAATCGCGCCTGCTGCGGCTGCTAGACGCCGAGCCTACCGTGGCTGACGAGCTGAGCCGTGTCGTCGCTGAACTCCGGCAGGTGCAGGCAGGCCGACCGGGTCAAGGCAGAGTCTGGCAGAGCGCAAAGGCCTCCGGCCAGAGCACGGTGATTCAGGTCGGCGGCAACGCCACCCTTGGTCAGCCGATCCCACTTCCCGATAGGCGGCCGCCAGGCGCACAGTCGCCGTGACTGACGAATCGGTCCCGCGCATTGTGCAGGAAGCACGAGCCGCCGACTCCAGCCAAATCATCCAAATAGCCGGCAACTACTACAGCGGCGATATCGCGCGGACGACAGCCATGCGCACGCTGCCTCGGGATATGGCGGCCTTCACCGGCCGCGAGGCCGAGCTAACGCAGCTCATCAAGGCTCCGGGGCAGGCCCAAGTCGTCACCATCCATACCGTCGACGGCATGCCCGGTGTGGGTAAGACCGCGTTGGTGACCCACGCCGCGCACCTGCTCGCCGAGCAGTTCCCCGACGGCCAGCTGTTTGTGCCGCTTCACGCCCACACCCCCGGCCGTCGCCCCGCTGACCCGAGTGCGGTGCTGGCAACCCTGCTCGCAAGCACCGGCCTCGGACCGGGAGAATTTCCCGCCGGCCTCGACGCCCGGGCGCAACGGTGGCGGGACCGCCTAGCGGGCAAGAAGGTGCTGCTGGTCTTTGACGATGTGGCCGATCATACGCAGATCGAGCCGCTGCTACCGGGGACTGTCGGCTGCCTGGTACTGGTCACCAGCCGCCGCCGACTGATCGCTTTCGATGGCGCCCAACCGCTTTCCCTGGACACGCTGTCACCCGATCAGGCCGTGCAGCTCTTCACCCGTCTCATCCGCCGCGACGTCGCTGGATTCGAGGCCAATGCAGTCACCCAGCTGGTAGGCCTGTGCGGCCGCCTGCCGCTAGCCATCGCTTTGCTCGCCGGCCGCCTCGCTCACCACCCCGCCTGGAGCATTCCTCAGTTCGCTGCCGACTTCGCCGCGGCCCAGGACCGGCTCGCCGAACTCACCGCCGACGACCGCGCCGTGGCCGCCGCCTTCGAACTGTCGTACCAGGAGCTGCCGGCCGACCGGAAGCGATTGTTCCGTCGCCTCGGTCTGTACCCCGGTGCTGACATCGACGCCTACGGTGCCGCCGCCCTCGACGGAATCCCTGTTCCGGCAGCCCGCCGCCACCTGGAGGCCCTGTACACCGGCCACCTCATCGACGAGCCGGTCGCCGGCCGATACCGCATGCACGACCTCATCGGCGTCTACGCCAGAACCCTTGCCGCGCGCGATGATCCGGCCAGCGACCGGGAGCAGGCCATCATCCGGCTCTTGAACTACTACCAGCACACCGCCGAAACCGCCGACCGCCACCTCAGCCGCCACACACGCCCCAGCTCGCTAGCGCCCATTGTCCTCCCGGTCACCGCGCCTATCCTGGTCGCCCGGGCGAACGCCCTGGCGTGGATTCGTGCTGAGCGTGCCAACCTTCTGGCCTGCATCGAATACGCCGCCAGGCATTCCCAGGACTCCTACGCCATCCGGCTAACGGCCGCCATGGCGGCTTTCCTGTTTCAGGAAGGCCCCTGGCAGCTAGCGGCCACCTTGCACGAGGCCGCGGCCGTCATCGCGCATCACAGCGGTGACCCCCTCGCGGAGGCTAACAGCCTTCATGACCTCGGGGGCTTGAGGGCCCGGACGGGGGATTACCCTGCCGCAGCCAAGCTGCTGGAGCGGGCACTGAGCCTGTACCGCGATCTCGGCGACCGCCTCGGCGAGGCCAACGCCCTCGATGACCTGGGTCGTGTGCATTACATGACTGGGAACTATCCCACCGTAACCGCCCTGCAAGAGCAGGCGCTGGGCCTATACCGCGAACTGGGCAGCCGCCCAGGGGAAGCCAACTGCCTCTGGGGACTGGGCCGAGTACGGGCCAGGATGGGGGATTACCTCGCCGCTATCGACCTGTTCCAGCAGGCACTCGCCCTGCACCGCGGCCTCGGCTCCCGGCACGGGGAGGCTTACAGCCTCACCGATTTGGGTGGCGTGCGGGCCAGAACGGGGCAACATAGCGCCGCAGCAGACCTCCTTGGACAGGCAGTCCACCTGTACCGGGACCTTGGCGACCGGCACGGGGAAGCAGTCGGACTGATGGAGCTAGGTGGCGTGCGGGCCAGGACGGGGGATTACGCCGCCGCGATCGAGTTCATGGAACGGGCAACGCACCTGTACCACGACCTTGGCGACCCCTTCGGGGAAGCTGGCGCATTGACAGAACTAGGTGGAGTGCACAGTATTACGGGAGATTATCCCGCCGCGATCGAGTTCCTCGAACAGGCACAGGCCACGTTCTGCCAACTCGGCAGCCAGTATGGGAAGGCCCGCAGCTTC
>PLRW01000045.1 GCA_003164955.1 Actinomycetota bacterium | reverse complement strand
CTAGGCTTAACTTTTAACCTTTTGCCTGGTCGGGGTCGTGTTCGTGGTGCGAGGCATGTCGGCTTCGCCCGGGAGAAGGTAGCGGGTCGCGGGTCCCTTGCTGCTTCCTTTGGGCCTGCCGGGTCCGGGCCGGGAGGGTTTCGGGACACGGGCGGGGGTGCCGATCTCGGGGCGGATGTTGCGGACCCCCGGCGGACCCGGCCCGGGGACAGCGGCCGGGCCGGGTCGGGGTGCTTCTCCCAGGGGCGGCGCAGGTCGGCGGTGAGGGGGCGGGCGAGCAGGAGCTGGGCGTGGGCGGCGATGACGACCCTTGCCCAGCAGTCGGCCTGGCCGGGGGTGCGGACTTTCGCGGCGGTGAGGCCGAGGGTGCCCTTGAGGGTGCGGATGGCGTGCTCGATGTCGAATCTCGCGAGGTAGGCGCGCCAGAGCTCGTCGGGCGAGAGCGGGCCGGGGCCGGCGTGCCAGAGCCACATCTGCCGGTGCGGGTCCCGGCCGTCGGGCAGGCGCTCGGCGGTGACGTGGACGAGGGTGCCGCGCAGGACGGGCAGCTTCTCCCTTCCCGCGAACCAGCCGCGGTCGCCGTGGACCTGGGGATGGACATCGTGCCAGGCCTCGGCCCGGACGGTGCCGTAGAGCGGGGTGCCGGGCAGGATCAGGGCCTCGTCCGGCTCCGGGGTCGGGGGAAGCGGCTTCTTGCGGCCCTTCGGGCCGCGTCCCTCTGCTGCGGCTGCCAGTTCTGCCTGTTCCAGGCAGTGGACCTCCGGCCCCCGGCGGGCGGGCCGGCCGTTCTTGCCGGGCCAGGTGACCGCGTCCTGGTAGAAGACGCTGCCCGCGGGGAGCCGGACCAGGACGTGGGCGGGACAGCCGGCCAGTCCGTCGGTGAGGGCGGCGGCGCTGTAGCCGGCGTCGAAGACGAACAGCGGTGCCGCCCCGCCGACGTGCCCGGCGGCGTGCAGGCGGCGCAGCACGCTCTTGACCTGGGCGACCGTCGGGGCCGTGCGCGCGGCCGGGGTGGTGCGCCGGATGTCGACGACTCCGGCCCACGCGGTCCGCAGGAGGCCGGTCACGGCGGCGAGCTGGTACTCCCAGCCGGGCGCGGTCTTGCTGGATCCCCGGCAGTGGCACGCGCCGTTGTGCACGTGCTCCCGGCCCGGGGAGCACCACGCGTCCGGCCTCGGGTAAGCGGTCGCGTCGACCGCGACCCGCACCCGCCGCCAGCGGCCGCAGGCGTCCCGGACCTGCGCGGCCTGCCCCTCCGGCAGCCCGGAAAGGGCGCGGTCCAGCAGGGCGTAGCCGGTGACGTCGTGCCCCGCAGCCCATGCCCGGGCTTCGTCCCCGTCTACCAGCGGCGGCAGCACCTGCGCGAGCAGGGAGAACAGCCGCTCGTCGTCAACCCGCCCGGCGGCCAGGGCATCGTAGAGCGCGCCGTGGCCGCGGCGGAACTCCGGCTCCAGGGACAGCTGCACCAGCGAGGTCACCGGACGGTCCGAGCACAGCACGGCGTCCGCCAGGTCGAGCAGCGCGTCACCCCGTGCCGTCAGGCACCAGAGCAGCCGCTGCCGGAACTCCCTCAGCGCCCCGAGATCCCGCGAGCGCCCGCGCTCCTCCGGGGCCGGAATCCCCGGAAGGACTGGAAGCCCTGCACCAGGGCATGGCAAGGTAGGCCGCACGGCCGTTTCCTCTCTCTTCGGATGTGTCGCAACACCAAGAGTGAAGGAAACGGCCGGCCCGCATACAGCAGTCGGACATATGAGCGAATAACACCCACATCAGACGATATGAGTGGAATCTAGGTTAAAAGTTAAGCTAGGTCCTGCACGCCCTGTACGGGGTCGGCACCGATGTGACGGTCGCCAAGACAGCGTCAGTGGGCTCTGGCGGCCCGGCGGGGTTTCGCGTCGGGGGAGCCGGGGGCCAAATGGCAGGCGTGAACATCCTGATCGGGCGACGAGATCACCTGCCGCCGGGCGCTGGACCACACTTGATAATGCCAGAATGACCGGCCGTAAAGTGACCTTGTTACAGCTGCGTTAAATCCTGGTGACGACGTCTACAATGGGCTAGTGACGGGCTATGTCGCAGCCTCAGGCCGCCGGAAGTTGCTATGCGAAACGGTTCGATGGTCCGCCAAGTTGTTGATCTTCCCTCCGAAGGAGGTTCCGGGATATGGCGAACAGCAAGCTCTTCGCTGCGGGGCACCGCTAAGTGAAGAATCTTGATGTTACTCATCGGCAGAGGGCTTCGGCGATTTAAACAAGCTTCCGCAAAGGCCTTGATCGCGTTCCCGCAGGTGGCGGTCTTGATCATCACGAATTTCCGGAGATCTGAGTCCCGCGTAGTGCCAGGTGGTCCCTTGATCGGAGCAGCCTGGTGCACCATCGTGAGGATCTCATCACAGTCGGCTGCGCATGGGCATCGGTTCCTGAATATTCGCTCCGTATTCTGCCCTGGAGATGTGCTGGCCGCCCTTTCCGGCGAGGCCAGTATGGCGCGCCGCTAAATGCAGCTCCAATGGCCTGGCTAGCCAATGACTAATACGACGCTAGCGCTGCGCCGGCCGACGGCGTAGCATCAGAACCAGCGGGCTGCGCGAATGGCGGCCTGGTTGGTCGTCAAGGGAGACGGTTATGTAGAGCCCGTAGCGAAGCACAGGGAGCAGCGATGGCCTCCACCGACGCTTCAGTCGGCGTTCCCGGCCAGGTTACCTGCCCGGACGGCCGGGTTGAGCTGGTCGGCCCGGAGGCCATTGGCGGGCGGTTCGCGAACGCTGACCTGGCCCCGGTGCCGGTCGGCCGGCGGACGTGGACGACCTACAACTACCTGGCGCTGTGGGTTGGCATGTCGCACAACCTGGCGACCTACGCGCTGGCAGCAAGCCTGATCGTGCTCGGGATGAGCCCCTGGCAGGCGCTGCTGACAATCGCCATCGGCAACGTCATTGTGCTGTTCCCGATGCTGCTCAACAGTCACGCCGGGACCAAATACGGGATCCCGTTCCCGGTGTTCGCGCGAGCCTTCTACGGCCTGCGCGGCGCGAACCTTCCCGCGATCCTGCGAGCCCTGGTGGCCTGCGGCTGGTTCGGCATCCAGACCTGGCTCGGCGGCGAGGGCGTTTATGTGATTGTCGGCAAGCTGGCCGGCCAGGGCTGGGTCAACGCGGCGCACGTCGGCGGTCAGCCGTGGACGCTGTGGCTTTCGTTCGCGGTGTTCTGGGTGATCCAGGTCGGCATCATCTGGCGCGGCATGGACGCCGTCCGCCGGTTCGAGAACTGGGCTGCGCCAGCGGTGCTCGTGGTGTTCGTAGCCTTGCTGGTCTGGATCGCCGCCAAGGCCGGCGGCTTCGGCCCGCTGCTGTCGCAGCCATCGCGGCTGGGCTGGGGGCCAGGGTTCTGGCGGGTGTTCACGCCGTCGCTGATGGCCATGATCGCGTTCTGGTCCACCCTGTCGCTGAACATCCCGGACTTCACCCGGTTCTCCCGCAGCCAGCGGAGCCAGCAACTGGGTCAGGTGCTCGGCCTGCCGACCACGATGACGTTCTTCTGCCTGCTGGCCATCCTGATCACCTCGGGCGCCCAGGCGGTGTACCACCAGGAGATCTGGGACCCGGTGGAGCTGGCCGCCAAGCTGTCCAACCCCGCCGTGGTGATCCTCGGCCTGCTGACCGTGCTCGGCGCGACAGTCTCCGTCAACGTGGCCGCCAACGTGGTCAGCCCGTCCTACGACTTCTCCAACCTTGCCCCGAAGCTGATCTCGTTCCGCGTCGGCGGGCTGATCACCGGGGTGGTGGGCGTCGCGCTGCAGCCGTGGCGGCTGCTGTCGAACCCGCACGTGTACATCTACACCTGGCTGGGCTTCTACGGCGGGCTGATCGCGGCGGTCTCCGGCGTGCTGGTGGCCGGCTACTGGGTGCTTTGCCGGACCCAGCTGAACCTGGCCGACCTGTACCGGGAGCATGGCAGCTACTGGTACCAGGCCGGCTGGAGCTGGACCGCGGTGGCGGCCACGGTGGTCGGCGCCGGGCTGGCGGTCGGCGGGGCATACTCGGCGCCCGGGCAGGGGCCGTTCCCTGCCGATGGCCTGATCCCGCTGCTAAAGCCGCTGTACAACTACGGCTGGGTGGTCGGATTCGCGGCCGGGTTCGCGGTCTATCTCGTGCTGTCGGCACTGGACGGCAAGCGCAGGGTGACCGCGAATGCGGCCGCGCGCGCCGGGTGACCGGCGCCCGGGTGGGCAGGAATGGCGGGTGAGAGGTCCCGCCAGAACCGAGCTAGGAGGAGACATGGTGACAGAGATCGTCAGGGCGGGGCTGGTCCAGCACAGCTGGACCGGGGACAAGGATTCCATGATCAGCAAGGCGGTTGGCGCGATCGGCGTGGCTGCTTCTGCGGGCGCTCAGGTGGTGTGCCTGCAGGAGCTTTTCTACGGGCCGTACTTCTGCCAGGTGCAGGACAGCGACTACTACTCCTACACCGAGCTGATCCCGGACGGTCCCACCACGCAGCTGATGCGCGAGGTTGCCCGGCGGCATGGCGTGGTGCTGATCGTGCCGATGTTCGAGGAGGAGCTGCCCGGTCTCTACTACAACACCGCAGCGGTGATCGACGCGGACGGCAGCTATCTCGGCAAGTACCGCAAGACGCATATCCCGCACGTCGCGGGGTTCTGGGAGAAGTTCTACTTCCGGCCGGGCAACCTGGGCTATCCGGTCTTCGACACCGCGGTCGGCCGGATCGGCGTCTATATCTGTTACGACCGGCATTTCCCGGAGGGCTGGCGGGCCCTCGGCCTGGCCGGCGCGCGGATCGTGTTCAACCCGTCGGCCACCAGCCGCGGCCTGGCGCAGTACTTGTGGCGGCTTGAGCAGCCGGCCGCGGCGGTTGCCAATGAGTACTTCGTCGGCGCGATCAACCGGGTGGGCGTCGAGCCGCTGGGTGACGATGACTTCTACGGCCAGTCCTACTTCGCCGATCCGCGCGGCCAGCTGATCGGCGACGGCGCGTTGGATGCCGCCGACGACGTCGTGGTCCGGGACCTGGACATGGACCAGCTTGAGGAAGTCCGCCATCTGTGGGCTTTTTACCGCGACCGGCGGCCGGACGCCTACGGGCCGCTGACCGAGCCGTAGGCCGTCGGGCAGTGCAGACCGCAGGCAGCGCAGACCGGGGGCAGTGAGGGCATCCTGATCAGCGGCGGCATGGTTATCAGCGCGAGCGGCGCCGCACCGCTGGACGTGCTGACGGACGGTGAGCGAATTGCCGCGCTTGCCGCGCCGGGAACCGAGGTTGCCGCTTCCTGGGCGGCGAGTGCCGACCGGGTGATCAGCGCCGCGGGCAAGTACGTGCTGCCTGGCGGGATAGACGCGCACACGCACATGGAGATGCCGTTCGGCGGTACGTTCGCCGCCGATACTTTCGAGACCGGGACCCGCGCGGCGGCCTGGGGCGGCACTACGACGATCATCGACTTCGCCGTGCAGGCCAAGGGCGCCTCGCTGCTATCGACGCTGGACAACTGGCACCGCAAGGCGGACGGTCAGTGCGCGATCGACTACGGATTCCACATGATCGTGTCCGATGTCAACGATGCGACCCTGAAGGAGATGGACGCTTGCATCGGGGCCGGCGTGAACAGCTTCAAGATGTTCATGGCCTATCCCGGCGTCTTTTACGCGACCGATGGCGAGATCCTGCGCGCGATGCAGCAGGCCGCGCAGACCGGCGCGCTGGTCATGATGCATGCGGAAAATGGCATCGCGATCGATCAGCTCGTCGCGCAGGCCGTAGCGGCCGGGAAGACCGACCCGGTCCAGCACGGCCTGACCCGGCCGCCCGAGCTGGAAGCCGAAGCCACCTCGCGGGCGATTGCGCTGGCCAGGGTGACCGGCTCGCCGCTGTATATCGTGCACCTGTCCGCTGCGCAGGCGCTGGATGCCGTCACGGCGGCACGCGACACCGGCCAGAATGTGTTCGCCGAGACCTGTCCGCAGTACCTGTACCTGTCGATCGAAGATCTGGCCAGGCCCGGCTTCGACGGCGCCAAATTCGTCGCCTCCCCGCCGCTGCGGCCCAGGGAGCACCAGGGGTCGCTGTGGCGCGGGCTGCGCACTAATGACCTGTCGGTCGTGTCCACCGATCATTGCCCGTTCTGCTTTGCCGAGCAGAAAGAACTTGGCCGCGGCGACTTCAGCAAGATTCCAAACGGGATTCCCGGCGTGGAGCACCGCATGGACCTGCTGCATCAGGGCGTGACTGGCGGAGAGCTCTCCCTGGCGCGCTGGGTCGAGGTGGCCTCGACGACGCCCGCGCGGATGTTCGGCCTTTATCCAGGCAAGGGCACGATTCAGCCGGGCGCGGACGCCGACATCGTGGTCTACGACCCGGCCGCCCGCCAAGTGCTCTCGGTCGCTACCCACCACATGAACGTGGACTACTCGGCGTATGAGGGTATGGAGATCACCGGGAGAGTGCAGACGGTGCTGTCACGCGGCCGGGTCATAATCGACGCCGGCCAGTATCACGGCGTGACCGGCCACGGCCGCTTCCTGCAGCGGGAGCTGTGCCAGTATCTGAGCTGATGCAGCAGTAGCAGAGCTGATGGGGCAGTCGCGGAGCTGAACGGCCGGTAGGGCCGCTGCGCAAGGAACGGGGAGACAACCGATGGATTTCGGCTTGGTTCTGCAGACTGATCCGCCGGCCAGCGGTGTCGTCAGCGCGATGCGCGAGGCCGAGAACCTGGGCTTCCGCTACGGCTGGACTTTCGACTCGCATGTCCTGTGGCAGGAGCCGTTCGTCATCTACTCGCAGATACTCGCGTCGACGTCGGCATTGGTCGTCGGCCCGATGGTGACCAACCCGGGTACCCGCGACTGGTCGGTCACCGCCTCGCTGTTCGCCACGCTCAACGACATGTTCGGCAACCGGACGATCTGCGGAATCGGCCGCGGCGATTCCTCCCGGCGGGTCATCGGCCAGCAGTCGGCTTCGCTGGCCACGCTGGCCGAGGCGATGCGGGTGATCAAGGACCTGGCCGAGGGCCGGGAAGCGACGCTGCACGGGACCGTGGTGCAGATCCCGTGGGTACGCGACGGTAAGCTGGAGATCTGGATGGCGGCCTACGGGCCGAAGGCGCTTGCGCTGGCCGGCGAGCAGGCCGACGGGTTCATCCTGCAGACGGCCGACCCCGACATCGCCCGGTGGACCATCGGCGCGGTGCGCGACGCGGCCAGGGCGGCGGGACGCCCCGCCGATGCCGTCACCATCTGCGTGGCCGCGCCCGCCTATGTCGGCACCGACCTGGCCCATCAGCGGGATCAGCTCCGCTGGTTCGGCGGGATGGTGGGCAACCACGTGGCGGATCTGGTGCGCCGGTACGGCATCGACGGCCCGGTGCCGACGGCGCTGACCGACTACATCTCCGGGCGGCAGGGCTACGACTACTCTCATCATGGGCGGTCCGGGAACCCGGACACCGAGTTCGTGCCCGACGACATCGTGGACCGGTTCTGCCTGACCGGGCCGCCGTCCGCGCATGTCGACCGGCTGCGCGAGCTGGCCGGCCTCGGCGTCGACCAGTTCGCCGTCTACCTGATGCACGACCAGCCCGAAGCCACCATGGCCGCCTACGGCGCCGACATCATCGCGGCGCTGAGCTGAGCATGTACCGGTCCGCGGTTGAGCTGGTCAGCGGCAAGGGCAGCCGCGTCACTGACGCGTCGCGCCGCAGCTACCTCGACTTCTTCGGCGGCATCCGCACCAGCATGCTGGGCTACGACGTGGCCGAGGTGCGCGAGGCGCTCGAGCGGCAGCTCGCCGCCGGCGTCACGCACACCTCCGCGCTGTACCTAATCCGCAACCAGGTAGAGCGGGCGGAGAAGATCGCCCGGCGGCTGACCGCGCGGGATTCTCCGCGGGGGGCCGCCGGAACCAGCCATGATCACGGGACACAGGAGAACGGAACGGGCAATGAGGCACATATCGCACTGGATCGGCGGCAAGCCGTGGTCAGGGGAGGCCGCCCGGCGTGGCGATGTCTACAACCCGGCGACCGGGCAGGTGACCGGCACCGTGGACTTCGCCGGCCGAGGCGAGGTGGCGGCCGCGGCTGCGGCCGCAGCGGCGGCGCTGCCAGGCTGGCGGGAGACCTCGCTGGTCAAGCGGGCCAGCGTGATGTTCGCCTTTCGCGAGCTGCTGCTGTGGGTGCCGAAAACCTATGCCACCTGGGCAGATGCCCTAGGATCGCGGTCGGTTCGGTCAAGCGGCTCGGCGTCGGCCGGGCCGGTCTTGGCTCGGCCGGAGGTGGGATGATCTTCGGCTTATGGGCTTGAAGCTGGTCTTCCTGGTCGTGTCCCGTGTCATGTCGCTGCTCAGGCTGTCGCGCCGGGAGTCGTGGTGGAAGGATGCCGAGATCTTGATGCTGCGCCATCAGCTCGCTGTCGCCGAGCGTGAGCGGCCGAAGGCGCGCGCCCGGTTGGCGTGGCCGGACTGGGCGTGGCTGGCGCTGCTCGCCGGGACGGTGCCGGCCGGGAGGCTGGCCGGGATGCGGCTGCTCGTCACTCCGGGCACTATCTTGCGCTGGCATCGCGACATCGTCCGCCGCCGGTGGGGGCACCTGTCGCAGCGTGGCCGGTCCGGGCGGCCAGCCACGCACCGCAAGGTGCGGTCGGTAGTGCTGCGGCTCGCCCGGGAGAACGAGTCCTGGGGCTACCGGCGGATCCACGGCGAGCTCGCGGGACTGGGCATCACCGTGGCGCCGTCCACGGTCTGGGAGATCCTCAAGAACGCCGGGATCGACCCGGCGCCGCGCCGCGACGGTCCAGGGTGGGCCGAGTTCCTGCGATCACAGGCACAGGGGATCTTGGCCCTGGACTTCTTCACCGCCGACCTCCTCAACGGCGCCAAGGTGAACGTCCTTGCCGTGATCGAGCACGGTACCCGCCGCGTCCGGATCCTGGGCGCCACGGAGCATCCCGTCCAGGCGTGGGTCGTGCAGCAGGCCCGGAACGTGCTCATGGACCTGGCGGACGCCGGGACGCGGGTCAAGTTCATGATTCATGACCGGGACGCCAGCTTCACCACCGCGTTCGATGAGGTCTTCCGTGCCGCGGGCACCAGGATCGTCCGCTCCGCCATCCAGGCGCCCCGAATGAACTCGGTCATGCAACGGTGGATCGGCAGCTGCCGCCGCGAACTGCTCGACCGGACTCTGGTATGGAACCAACGCCACCTTATGACCGTGCTGCGGGAGTACGAAGACTTCTACAACACCCACCGGCCGCACCGAGCCCTGAAACAGGCCGCGCCGCTGCGCCGGCTGCCCGGCAACGTCACCGACCTTGATCGGATCCGGGTTCAGCGACGTGACCGCGTCGGCGGCGTGATTCATGAGTATCGCCTGGTGGCATAGGTTTTCGGCACCCACAGCGCCCGTTACGAGGCCGCGCATCTGCCACTCACGCACGTCCGTGCTGAGCCGGTTCGGGGGAGTCCTGCGTCCCTTTTCCGGGCTGGCCGGCGGCTGTTGCTGGTGACCTTGCGGCCGCCGTTATCGGTCCCGTCAAGGTCGGGCGCGTGCGCCCTGGGATTTGTGATCGCCCGCGCCAGGGCACCGGCCGCATGGCGGGAACTCTCGGTCGGCCCGTGGCTACCGTGGCGAGGGCCGCAGACCCGCTGTCCTCGCTCGTCGTTCGCTGCGGCCGTCACTGTGGGTGAGGGAGGTCCGGTTCAAGGACGTCGCGCCCGGCGACCAGGACCCGGCGCACCCCTGGCGGTGCCTGGCAGGGCCGCTCATAGGTGGCGGTGTCGATGAAGCTGTCCGGGTCAAGCAGGACGAGATCGGCGCGCAACCCGGGAGCGACGCGGCCGCGGTCACGCAGGCCCAGCCGGTCCGCGGCCCGGCTGGTCAGCCTCACCACAGCTTCCTCGGTCGTGACCAAGCCGTCCCGCAGCGCGTAGCGGCCTAGCACCCGGGCTGCGGTTCCGTACAGGCGGGGATGCGGACGAGCGTTGAAGATCCCGTCGGAGCCGACGAGCGCCCCGGGCAGGGTGAAGATCGCCCGGACTACCTCCTCAGTGGCGTAGTGATCGACCATGCCGGCATTCAGATCTGTGTCGGTGAGAAGGTCCAGCACCGCAACTGATGGCTCGGCACATCGCTCGGCGGCTATCTGCTCAATAGTCATGCCGACATCGGCGGCACGCGGCCGGCCCGCCTCGGTGATCGTGATCTGGGCCGGACCGCACGCGGCGAAGAGGTTTTCCCACCCCGGCAGGCCGTTTTCGATGTCCCGCAAGATCCGCAGCCGTTCGGCTCTGTCGCGTAGCCGGCCCAGGATCGCCGCCGGGCCTCCATCGAAGGCCCACGGCGGCAGCAAGGCGCTGAGCAGGGTGCTTCCCGCACCATAGGGGTAGTGGTCGAAACTGAGATCGATGCGCTGCGCGGCATCGGCTATCAGGAGCAGAAGAGAGTCCAGCAGATGGGGTGACCCGACGAGTTTGAGGTGAGACAGGTGCAGGGCCGCCCCAGTGCGCTCGGCAATGCGCACAAACTCCCCGATAGCGTCGAGCACTCCGGCCCCCTCGTTGCGGACGTGCGGCATAAGCGGGACACGCTCGTCCGCGGCGACCTGTGCCAGGGCGATGAGTTCGCCCGTATCGGCGTACAGGCCTGGTGCGTAGATGAGCCCGAAAGAAAGCATCCGGGCTCCGGCCCTGAAGCCCGCCGTAACCTCGTCCTGCATTCGCCGCAGCTCAGTGTCGTCAGGGGGGCGCTTGGCGGGCCCGAGGACGACCTCCCGCACTGCTGAGTGCGGCACGCTTGCCACCAGGCTGGTTACGGCGTGCGTCGCCTCCAGCGCGGCCAGGTAGTCAGCCAGGGAGCCCCACGGCCACTCTTCGGGGCCAGGACCTTCGAGCGCCGACAGGTAACGGCGGCGCTCCGCACGCCCATCCGGGGTTACCGGCGCGGGACCCAGACCGTCTGGGCAGATCACCTCGGTGGTAAAGCCCTGGGCCACCTTCGGCGCCTGCCGCGGATCCAGGAAAGGGTGCAGCGCCGAGTGGGCGTGCATGTCGATGAATCCCGGGCACAGCAGCAGACCGCGAGCGTCAACCTCCTCCCCGCACGACTCAACCGGCAGCCGCTCGCCGATGGCGGCAATTCTCCCCTCCGCTACGGCAACATCGCTGGTGCGCACCAGTTGCTCTCCGTCGGCCAGCTGTGCGGCCCGGAAGACGAGATCAGCGTGCATTACCGTGCCTCTCCCGCGCCGAAGGTGTCGATCATGAGCCGCACGTCGTCGCCGAGCGGGTAGAGGACCGGGCAGGTCGCCCCGTTGGCGATGTACTCCCCGACCTTGGCCCGGCATTCCTCCGGCGTCCCGGTCGCCGAGACGGCCTGCACCGCGTCGTCGGGAATGAGCTTCATGGCCGCGCGGATCTCCTCCGGGCCGGCCGGCCAGGTCAGCACCTTGCCAATGGCCTCGATCAGCGCCGGATCCACGCCGCTGGCCGCCATGATGTGCGGCTGCTGGCCGAGGTACTGGGTGAGCAGCTCGCGGGCGCGGTCCAGGGCGAGATCCCGGTCGTGGTCCATCGAGCAGACGATCAGCTGCGGCCGGTCAATGTCGCCGGCCGTTCGCCCGGCCCGCGCCGCGCCGGCGCTCAGGGCCTCCAGGGCCCGCGCGGTGTACTGCGGGGTCACCATGTAGTTGAGCAGTACGCCGTCGCCGATCTGCCCGGCCAGCTCCATCATCCGCATGCCGGTGGCGCCGATGTAGATGGGCACCTGCCGCGGCGACCGGTCGCCGTGCACGATGTCCAGCGCGACGTCGTCGAGGTGGACGTACTCGCCGTGATAGGTGACATGCTGCAGCGCGAGCAGCTGCCGGGTGGCCTCGACGATCTCCCGCATCGCGCGCAGTGGCTTGCGCCGGTCCACGCCTACCTTGGCGGCCAGCGGCTCCCACCACGCGCCGAGCCCGAGGATGACCCGGCCAGGGGCCAGCTCATCCAGGGTGGAGAACGTGGCGGCGAGCAGCGCGACATTGCGCGTCCACATCGAGACCACCCCGGAGCCGATCTTGATCCGGCTGGTCACGCCGGCGTACGCGGCCATCGGCACCGTGGCCTCGCGGGCCAGCCTGCTCTCGGCCTGCCAGACCGCCTCGAAGCCGCGTGCCTCGGCGTAGCGGGCGTACTCCATGCTCTCGGCGATCGAGTGCTTGTCCTGCAGGTAGAGCGCGACCCTCATCTGCTCCTCCGTCCGCCGGGCGCATACGTATGCGGCGCAATGCCCTCAAGCCGCGCCCACAGGCGCGCGGCTTCCGCCGAGCTCCCGGCCGCCAGCGCGGCCGCGTCCAGCCGGGTGGACTGGCCGCCGGCGACCACCCGGTCCCCGGCAACGTAGACGTCCCGGACGCAGCGGGCGGTCAGGCCGAAGATCCAGTGCCCGGCCAGCCCTGCGGCGGTCAGCGGAGCAGGCGCCGGATAGTCCAGGATCACCAGGTCCGCGGGAGCGCCCGGCTGCAGCGTGCCGAGCAGCGGCTCGCCGGACGCCCGGCCCGCGAAGGCGGCCCCGGCCGCGAGCCGGGTTAGCGGCCAGCGGGGCGGCACGGCCAGTGACTCCTCCCTGGCCCGGAAGAAGCCGGCCTGCGACTCGGCGATCATGTCGCCGCCGATCCCGTCGGTGCCGAGGGCGACCCGGCCGGACCGGAGGGTGAACGGGGAGTGCCCGACGGCGTTGTTCATGTTGCTGCGCGGATTGCAGACGACCGTGGCGCCGGCCCTGCCCGCCAGCTCGATCTCCGGCCCGGTGACGTGCACGCAGTGCGCGAGCAGTGCCTGCCCGGTGATGACCCCGGCACGATGCAGCCGGGCGGCGGCGGTGCGGCCGCAGCGGGCCAGCGCGTCGCGGTTGTCGGCGGCGTCCTCCGCGACGTGGATGTGGATACCCACCGCTGCCTGCCGGGCGCCGTCGACGCAGGCCGCGAGGGTTTCGTCGGACATCGTGAAGGAGGCGTGCGCGCCCATCATGCCGCGCGCCAGCGGCCGGTTTGCGGCCAGGAACCGCAGGTTCTCGGCGATCCCGGCGCGGGCCCGCCGCGAGCCATCCCGGTCGGTGACCTCGTAGCACAGAACGCAGCGCAGCCCCAGGCTGGCGAGCGCGTCCGCGATGATGTCCAGCGACCCGTCGATCGCGTTCGGCGACGCGTGATGGTCCACGATCGTCGTCGTCCCGGCCAGCAGTGCCTCAAGCCCGGCGGTCAGTGCGGAGGCGCGGATCGACGCCTCGTCAAGCGCCCGGTCCAGCCGCCACCACACCCGCTGCAGGATCTCGGTGAAGTCGGCCGGCGCCGCGAGCCGGAACGGCATCCCCCGCGCCAGTGCGGAGTACAGGTGATGGTGCGCGCAGACCGCGCCGGGCACGATCAGGGTGCCGGTGGCATCGCGCCGCACCGCGCCGCGCGGGGCGGTGCCGGCCGCGAGCACCCGGTCCCCGGCCAGTACCAGATCCGCGTCGGTGACCTCCGGCGGGTCCAGGGACGTCACGATCGTGCCGCCGCACAGCGCGAGCATGGTCTGGCCGGGCGCCACCGGCCCGTTCGCTGTTACTGGCCCGTTCGCTGTCACCGGCCCGCCGGCGGTCACGGCACGGCCGGCTCGTCGGCGGTCACTACCGGCTTCTGGCCAGCCGCGGCGTGGCGGCACGGGCCGCAGCCGAATCCTTCATCGGCAGCACGGTCCGCCACGTCCCGTCGAACGAGTGCAGCGCCCCGGCCACCGCCGCGGCGGTGGGCACCAGGCCGATCTCGCCGACGCCCTTGGCGCCGTAGGGGCCCTCGGGCTGGTTCTCCTCGATGAACCGGCACTCGACCTCGGGCATGCCGGCCGGCGGGATGATGTTCAGCGACTTCAGCGTGGTGGTGACCGGATGGCCGGCCTCGACGATGTACTCCTCGGACAGCGCGTGCCCCAGGCCCATGTGCACGGCACCCTCGATCTGGCCCTCAAGCAGGGTGGGGTTGATGACCCTGCCCACGTCGTGCGCGGCGATGACCTTCGCGATCCGCCCGTCGCCGGCCAGCACGGCGACCTGGGTGGCCCATCCGTAGGCGAAATGGGTCACCGGCTCGGCCACGTCCGCGCCCGGCGCGGTGGTCCAGTCGATAACGACCTCGCCGTAGAACTCCTCACCGGCCAGCCGGGCGAGCTGCTCGCGGCTCGGGCCGCCATCGCCGGGCGGGGGCCCGTCCAGCTCGGCGAGCCGGTCGCGGAGCCGGGCGGCGGCGGCGATAACCCCGCGGCCGCCGAGCACCGTGCCGCGGGAGGCGGTGGTCTGGCCGCCGTCGAGCTCACGCTCGGTGTCGGTGGTCACCCGAACCCGGTCGGGGGTCAGGCCGAGCTGCTCGCACACGATCTGGGCCAGTACGGTGTACAGGCCCTGGCCCATTTCGGTCCAGGACTGGTACAGGGTCACCGTCCCGTCGGCTTCCGGCCGCAGGATCGCCCGGCCGTACTCGGCCAGGCCGTTGCCGATCCCGGTGTTCTTGACCGCGCACGCGATGCCGGCGTAGCGGGCGTTCTTGTAGTCGTCCCGGACCGCCAGCAGGGTCTGGCGCAGTCCCACGCCGGGGCCGAGCCGCTGGCCGGTGCCGAAGATGTCGCCGGTCTGCAGCGCGTTGCGCCAGCGGATGTCCCAGCCGTCCAGGCCAGTCAGCCCGGCGAGCCGGTCGAGCAGGCCTTCGATCGCGAAATTGACCTGGTTGGCGCCGAATCCGCGCATCGCACCGCACGGCACGTTATCGGTGTAGACGGCGCGGGCCTCGACGTCGACGGCGGGTACCCGGTAGGCGCCGCAGCTGTGGCCGGCGGCCCGCTCGAGCACCTTCGCGCCGACGCTCGCGTACGCGCCGGTATCACCGGTGATCCGGGCCCGGACCGCGGTGAGCCGCCCGCCGGCGTCGCAGCCGAGGGTGTAGGTCATCGTCAGCGGGTGCCGCTTGACGTGGAAGCGCAGGCTCTCCGCCCTGGACAGGGTGAGCTTGACCGGCCGGCCGGTGCGCAGGGCCAGCAGTGCCGCGTGTCCCTGGACGTTCAGGTCCTCCTTGGCGCCAAACGCGCCGCCGCAGCTGACCAGGGTCGCCCGCACCGCGTCCTGCGGGAGGCCGAGCAGCCCGGCGACCTGCCGCCGGTCGCTCCAGATTCCCTGGCCCTGGGTGTAGAAATGCACGCCCGGTCCCGCCGGGTAGGCCAGGCAGGACTCCGGCTCGAGGAACGCGTGCTCGATGAACTGGGTGCGGAAGGTGTCGGTGACCACGTGAGCCGAGGCCGCGAGCGCCGCGTCGGCGTCGCCGCGCTTGACCGTCGAGACCGACAGCACGTTGCCGGGCGCATGCGGGTGCAACTGCGGCGCACCGGGCTCCGTCGCGGCGGATGGATCGGTGACGGGGTCCAGGACCTCGTAGTCGACCTCGATCAGCGCCGCCGCCGCCCGCGCCGCCGCGCGGCTGTCCGCCGCGACCAGCGCGAGCACGTCGCCGACGTAGCGGGTGGTCTCACCCGCCGCGTACAGCTGCGGCCAGTCCGCGACCAGTTCCCCCTGAACGCGCTCGCCGGGCACATCCTCGGCGGTGAGCACCGTGACGACCCCCGGGTAGGCCCGGGCGCGCTCGGTGCCGATCCGCAGGATCACCGCGCGCGGATGGTCGGCGAACCGGATCGCGCCGAACGCCATCCCCGGCATGGTGAGGTCGTTGACGTAGGCCTTGTCTCCCAGCGCCAGCTCGGTCCCCTGATAGCGGGCGGTGCGCGAGCCGACCCGGCCCGAATGATCGGCGGCAGGCAGCGGCACGCCGCGCCGGGCCCGCGCCGCGAAGCCGATGGCGTCCAGGATCTTGGCGTAACCGGTGCACCGGCACAGGTTCCCGGCCAGGGCGGCGGCGATCCGGTCCCGGCCCGGCTCGGGTTCCCTGCGCAGCAGGGCCTCGGCCTTCATCACGATTCCCGGCGAGCAGTAGCCGCACTGCGACGCGCCGGCCAGCACGAAGCAGTCCGCCCACCGGGCACGCTCGGCCTCGCCCAGGCCCTCGGCGGTGACGATCTCGCGGCCCTCGAACCGCCTGGCCGCCTGGGCACAGGCGACGACCGCCTTGTCGCCGGACAGTACCGTGCACGCCCCGCACGAGCCCTCTGGCGCGCATCCGTCCTTGACCGAAAGCGCCCCGCACTGCTCCCGCAGCACTTCCAGCAGATGCTCGTCCCCGCGGAGGTCCACCGAGACCGGAGTGCCGTTGAGGACGAATTTCACCGCGCGCTCCCTTCCGTTTTGAGCGACCCAACATCTTCTCCGGGGCTGCCGCCTAGGGTCAAAGGTCCAGAAGCGAGGGCGCAGAGATTCCCCGCGGCCGGTCCTGCGGGCAGCGGCCTAACGCCCGTAATCTCCCGCAATCTCCCGGAAATGCCCGCGCCCTAAGCTCGCCAGCATTCAGCCCGCGGGTCTGCTGCCGCGGGGGACCGGGGAGGGGCGATGAGCCAGCCCGAGGGAGCGTCCCGCGGCAGGGCGCTGGCGGCAGCCGCGCCGTTAGGCGGCTGGCGGGCGGTGTTCAATCGCTGGCTGATCCTGCCGGCCGCCGCCATCGGGGCGCTGGTCATCGGGGCCGTGATCATCGCGGCGATGGGCGCCAATCCCCTGACCGGCTACCACGCGCTGATCAGCGGCGCCTTCGGCGGCTCCTACCAGCTGGCGAGCACCGCGGTCAAGGCGGTGCCGCTGCTGCTGGTCGGCGTGGGCATCTGCATCTCGTTCCGGGCCAATGTGCTCAACATCGGCGGCGAAGGACAGCTCGTCATGGGCGGCCTGGCCAGCGCCGCGACCGCGCTCGTGCTGCCGAACCTGCCGGGCTTCGTGCTCATTCCGCTGGTGCTGCTGGCCGGGGCCGCCGGCGGGGCGATCTGGGGTGCCATCCCCGGCGCGTTCAAGGCCTACCGGGGCGTCAACGAGGTCCTGTCCACGATCATGCTCAACCTGGTTGCGGTCCAGCTGATGAACTACCTGCTGGCCGGCCCGATGATCGACAGGACGGAGTCGTTCGCGGTCGTCGGCCGGATCCCGCAGACCCGGCTGCTGTCGCCGAACTCGTGGCTGCCGATCATCGTTCCCGGCACCCAGCTGCACCTGGGCGTGGTCATCGCGGTGCTGGTCGCGGTGGCGGCATGGGTACTGCTCCGGCAGACCGGGTTCGGGTTCCGCATCCGCGCCGTCGGGCTGTCCACCGACGCGGCCAGCTACGCGGGGATGGCCGTCAAGCGGACCACGATGCTGGCCCTGACCCTGTCCGGGGCGATGTGCGGGCTGGCCGGCACGATGCTCGTGTTCGGCAGCATCAGCCACCGGATGGTGACCGACGGCTCGCTCACCGGGTTCACCGGCAGCGACGGCTACTACGGGATCGTCGTCGCGCTGTTCGCGGGCCTCAGCCCGCTGTGGACGATCCTGTCCGCGTTCCTGTTCGGCGGCCTGCTGGTCGGCGGCGTCTCGATGGGCATCGCACTGAACGTGCCCTACTCCTCCGACCTGGTCACCACGATCGTCGGCCTGATCGTCTGCTTTGTCGTCGCGCTCGATGCCGTCCGGCGGCGGTCCGGCCTGCCGGCCGGGGCCGCCGGTCCCGCCAGCGTGCGCGAGCTGCTCACCAGAGGCTGGTTGCGGCGAGATGATGCCCGCGCGACGGCCGTGGCCCAGGCGGCGTCCGGCCAGGGCGCCGCTGAGCAGCCCGTTCCTGGACAGGCCAGCCCTGAGCCGGCCGCCGCCGCGGACCAGGCCGGGGAGGCGCAGCCGTGAGCCACTTCTTCACCGCGGCCGTCCTGTCGGCCACCATCGCGTCCGGCATCGCCCTCGGCGCACCGCTGCTGCTGGCCGCCCTCGGGGAGACGGTCGGGCAGCGCAGCGGCGTGCTGAACCTGGGTGTCGACGGCATCATGCTGCTCGCCGCGTTCGGCGCCTACCTGGTCGCGCTGCGGACCGGCAGTATCGGGTGGGGGGTCCTCGTCGCCCTGGCCATCGGCGTGGTGATGGGCCTGATCACCGCGTTCATCAACGTGACAATCGGCGCCGAGCAGGGTATCAGCGGTATCGGGATCTACATCGCCGCGCTCGGCCTGTCCGGGCTGCTCTTCGAACGGTACGTCGGCACCCCGACGCCGATCACCAACAGCCGCGGGCCGTTCGTGGCGGTGCACATCCCGCTGCTGGACCGGATTCCCTACCTCGGCACCATGCTGTTCAAGCAGAACATCCTGGTCTACGCCGCGCTGCTGCTGGTCCCCGCGCTCACCTACGTGCTGCACCACACCACGTACGGGATGAACGTGCACGCGGCCGGGGAGAACCCGGCGGCCGCCGACAGCCTCGGCGTCAGCGTGACCCGGGTGCGCTACACCGCGGTCATCTTCGGCAGCACGATGGCCGGCCTGGCCGGGGCCTCGCTGCTCATCCTGGACGGCATCTTCCAGGAGAACCTCACCCAGGGGGCCGGGTTCATCGCTGTCGCGCTGGTGTACTTCGGCGGCTGGCGGCCGGCCGGGGTCGCCCTCGGTGCCCTCCTCTACGGGCTGACCGGATCGGTCATCCTCACCTGGAAGACGCTCGGCATCATCCCGCTGTCCCTTTCCGACCTCGCGGCGACGGCCCCGGCGGTGATCGTCGTGCTGGCCCTGCTCTTCCTGGTCGGGCGGTACCGGCAGCCCGCCGCGCTCGGCAAACCGTACCGGCGGCAGTGACCTGGCCGCTGGCTGTCACGGCACGCAATAAAGCAGATAAGAGAGGCAAGACAATGAACATATCCTTCACCAGGACGCGGTGGCTGGCCGCAGGAGCTGCGGTCCTGATCCTGGCCGCCGGGTGCGGCAGCAGCAGTGCCACGCCCACGGCGGCCTCCAGCCACGCCCCCCCGGTACTCAAGGTCGCGCTGATCACCCCCAGCGCCACCAACGACCTGGCGTTCAGCCAGGCCATGTACGCCGCCCTGCAGTCGCTGCAGGCCAAGGACGACCTGAAGATCTCGGTCCAGGACAACATGTTCGTGGTATCGGACGCGGCCAACGCGATGCAGGAGTTCGCGTCGCAGGGCTACAACCTCATCATTGCCAACGGATCGCAGTACGGCAGCACGGTTCAGCAGCTGGCCGCCAAGTATCCCAAGGTGTCGTTCGCCTGGGGCACGGCCGGGTCGACGTACGGCCTGAAGAACGTGTTCGCCTACCAGGCCGCGGCCAATGAGGGCGGCTATGTGCAGGGCTACATGGCCGGGCTGCTGAGCAAGAAGAAGGTGATCGGGGTCATCGGCCCGATCAACGTGGGTGACGCCCAGCTGTACACCGGGGGCTTCAAGGCCGGTGCCCTCGCCGCCGACCAGCACGCCACCGTGCACCTGTCGTTCACCGGCTCGTTCAGCGACGTATCCCTGATGGCCAGCGCGGCCAAGTCCTATGTGTCCGAGGGCGCAGACGTGCTCACCGGCAGTTCCCAGTCGGTGGTCGGCGCGATCGGCGTGGCCAAGTCCGACAACGTGGCCTGGTTCGGCACCCAGTGGGATCAGTCGTCGCTGGCCCCCGCGGACGTGGTCTCCAGCCAGGCTTACAACTGGGTTCCGGTGCTGTCGCAGATTTTCACCGCGATCCGGGCGGGCAAGCTGGGCGGTGCGACCTACACGATCACGCTGAAGAACGGTGGGGAGAAGATCGAGTTCAACCCGGGCTACCAGCTGCCCGCCTCGGTCAAGGCCGCGGGCGAATCGGTGGCCGGGAAGATCGAGTCCGGCGCGATCACGCCGCCTCAATGAGACCAGCACGGTAGCGACCAGCACAGGGAGAGGGAGACGGCGTTGGCGAGTACCCCCGCGGCGGCCGGCCCGCTGCTCGAGATGCGCGGGATCACCAAGCGCTTCCCGGGGGTGCTCGCCAGCGACCGGGTTGACTTCGATGTCCGGGCCGGTGAGGTGCATGCCCTGTTCGGCGAGAACGGCGCCGGCAAGAGCACGCTCATGCGGATCCTGTACGGCCTCTGCCCGCCGGACGAAGGCGAGATCCTGCTGCGCGGGGAGCCCGTCGCCATCCGGTCCCCCGCGACGGCCATCGCCCGCGGCATCGGCATGATTCACCAGCACTTCATGCTGGTGCCCACGATGACCGTGGCGCAGAACGTGGCGCTCGGGCTGAAGTCCTCCCGCGGCCCGCTCATCGACCCGGGCCGGGTCAGCGTCCGCATCCGGGAGCTGTCCGACCGCTACGGGCTCTGGATCGATCCGGACGCCCTGGTCCGGCAGCTGTCGGTCGGTGAGCGCCAGCGAGTGGAGATCATCAAGACGCTCTACCGCGACGTCTCGCTGCTCGTGCTCGACGAGCCCACGGCGGTGCTGACGCCAGGCGAGGTGCGCGACCTGTTCGGCGTGCTGACGGTGATGATCAGCAACGGCCTGGGCGTGGTCTTCATCTCGCACAAGATGAACGAAGTGCTCGAGCTGTCGAACCGGATCACCGTGCTGCGCGGCGGCCGGAAGATCGCCACCGTCGACGCCGCGAGCACGTCCAAGGCCGAGCTCGCCACGATGATGGTCGGGCACGAAGTCGCGCCGCTGCCCGTGCCGCCCGGGAGGCGGGACGGGGCGGTCCGGCTCGCGGTGACCGGCCTGCGCGCGGCCGGTGATCGCGGCACTGAGGCGGTCCGCGGGCTGTCGCTGACGGCCCGGTCAGGCGAGATCCTCGGCATCGCCGGCGTCTCCGGCAACGGACAGCGCGAACTGGCCGAGACCATCGCTGGGCTGCGCCCGGTGACCGGCGGCAGCATCGTCCTGGACGGCACAAACGTGACCGGCCGCAAGCCGGCCGCTGTGCGCGGCGCGGGCCTGGGCTACGTCCCCGAGGAGCGGATGCGGGACGGGGTCATCGGGGATTTCACCGTCGCCGAGAACCTGCTGCTGGTGGACAGCACCAGCCCCGCCTTCTTTCGGCGGGGGTTCCTGCGCCGGGAAGCCGTCCGGCGGTATTGCGCCGGTCTGGTCGCCGATTTCAGCATCCGGACGCCGCGCCTGGAGACGCCCGCACGTAACCTGTCCGGCGGCAACATCCAGAAGCTGATCATGGCGCGCGAGCTGTCCCGCTCGCCGGCGGTGCTGCTGGTGGCGCAGCCCACCCGCGGCATCGACGTCGCCTCCTCGCGGTACATCCACCAGCGGCTGCTGGGCCAGCGCGTCGCGGGCACCGCCGTCGTGGTCATCTCCGAGGACCTGGAAGAGGTGATGACGATCTGCGACCGGCTGCTCGTCGTATACGAGGGCCGTATCGCCGGCGAGGCCGACCCGCGCACGGTCAGCCGTGAGGCGATAGGCCTGCTGATGGCCGGGACCACGGCCGGCCCGGCGCGGCCCAGCGGCTAGCCCGGTACGCGGAACCCGGGCTGACCGTGCGCAGCGCGGTGTGCCTGGTCATGTGCCTGATCGCTGTATGCCGGTGAACAGCACCGCTACCGTGTGCTCCGGCGCGATGGCACCGGATTCGAGCAGTTCAGGCAGCCCGGCCAGGCCCGCGGTACCCGTCGCGTCGGCGGGGTAACCAGCCTGCACGCCGAGCCGGTACGCCGCGCCGAGCTGATCCTCGGACACCACTACCGGCCTCCCGCCGGTGCGGAGCATGCCTTCCACCACGGCACGCCAGTCGTACGTCTCGTCGTCAAGGATCCCGGCGGCCAGGCTCTTCGGCTCGCTCTCCCACGGCCACATGAAATCCGACCGGTGCCGGGCCGCGGCGGCGACCGCGGCCCGGATATCAGCCGCCGCCGGGTCGGCGGGCAGCGTGCCGCGGACCAGCTCGTAGGCGCGTTCCAGCGGGTGGGCGCCCTCGGTCTGCACGGTGTGGACCTGTGGCACGCCGGCTGCGGCGCCGAGTGCCGCGGCCTCGGTGCACGCGTTGATACAGGCGGTGGCGAGGGCTCCGCCGCCGACCTGGACGACGAGGTGGTCCAGGGCCACGCCGGCCGCGCTCAGCCCGGCGACCAGCTCGAAGCCGAGCGTCTCGCCGCCCTCGATGGCCAGGCCGTTCAGGTTGCCCTGGCAGGTGAACGGGATCGCCCCGCCGGCCAGCTCGGCGCGCAGCCGGTGACAGGACGGGTCGCCCGGCTGGCCTGGCCGCCGGGGACAGGTGCTGACGTCGGCCCCCAGGTCAGCGAGCCGCGCCACGGTGCCGGACGCGGCGTCCGAGGGCACGAACACCCGCAGCGGCCAGTCCGCGGCCCGGGCCAGCACGGCGGCGGCAAGCGCGGCGTTGCCGCAGCTGGCGATGGCCAGCTCCGGGCGGCGGGCCGGGTCGGTGCTGCCGATCCGCTCGGCCACCAGCAGGTGCAGCAGCACGCCCATCAGGTGACGGCCCTTATGCGAGCCCGCCACGTTGCCGGTCTCGTCCTTCACCCAGACCCCGCCGGGCGCGCGGAATCCGAGCACGTCGCTGAGCCGTTCATCGCGCCGCAGCGGGGTACGCCGGAAGCCGTGCCCGTCGACCGAGGCGATCCGCTCGTCGAGCCGGCCGGCCAGGGCGCAGAAGTCCTCGTCGGCCAGGCCGCCGTTGATGGCCCGGTGGTAGCTGTGCAGCAGGCCGCGGTAGGCGGCGAATGGCTCGGCCCGGCCGCCGGCGGCCGGGAAGCGTACCTGGCCGGGATCCAGGACCCGGACGATCACGTGGTCGACGTCGTCGTCCCCGGCGTTGCGGCAGGCGAACGGATAGGGCTCGGACCGCTCAGGTGCGGTCCCGCAGCCCGCGCAGACCAGGGTGGACGCGCCCTGGCTCACGGGGTGACCCCGGTCCGCCCGTTGAACTGGCGGATCATCTCGTCCCACGCGTCCGTCTTGCTGCGCAGGCCGGTCCAGAACGACGGCTCCCAGCGTGCGGCGAACGACTCGACCGGCACGCCCTGCTGCTCGACCCAGGTGAAGTAGCCGAGGTCGAAGATCCGCCGGCGGTCTGTGCGCGTGGTCTCCAGCAGCTCATCGGTGCCCGCGCCGAGCATCCACCGGCCGAACGCCTCGGCTGCGGCGATCTCGTCGAAGCCGCGGGGGAAGTCACGGGCCGCGATCCGGGCCCGCTCGCTGCCGTACATGCTGGCCCCGTCGGTGGCGACCGTGGCGATCACGTCGTCCGGCCCGAGGTCGAGGTACTTCGCGAGCTTCACGCTCGCCAGGATGTTGCAGATGGACGACAGCCCGAACAGTGGCAGCGCGGCGATGACGGCCTCGCTCACGCCGCGCCGGCCGCGCAGGTAGGACAGGCCGGCCGGCTCAGCGAACAGCAGCGCCAGGTGATCGGTCGCCTGGTCGGACACCGCGGCCACGAAGTCGGTGCTGGCCACGTTGTGGATCAGCGGGATGTGCTTGTCCCCGATGCCCTGGATGTTGTGCTCGCCGAAGCCGTTGCGCAGCATGGTGGGGCACTGCGACGCCTCGACGGCGGTGATGGCGGCGCCGTGGGTTTCCTTGAGGTAGTCACCGGCGCCGAGGGTGCCCGCTGACCCGGAGGCCGAGACGAACGCCCTCAGCCGCAGGCGGGGGTCGGCGCGGTGCATGTCCCCGAACATGGCGGCCAGCGCCCCCCCGGTGACCAGGTAGTGCACCAGGTGATTGCCGAACTCGGCGAACTGGTTGAAAATCACGTTGTCCGGGTCCGCCGCCAGCTCGGCGCACCGGTCGTAAATCTCCTTGACGCTGCTTTCCGTGCCGGGCGTGCGGATGATGTCGGACGGATCGCTGACCCAGCCGTCCAGCCAGTCAAAGCGTTCCCGGCTCATCCCCTCGGGCAGCACCGCCACCCCGCGGCAGCCCAGCAGCCGGGAGATCGCTACCCCGCCCCGGCAGTAGTTGCCGGTGGACGGCCAGATGGCCCGGTGCCGGGTCGGGTCGAACTGCCCGGTGATGATCCGCGGCGCCAGGCAGCCGTAGGCGGCCAGCACCTTGTGCGAGCCGATCATCGGGAAACGCGCGCCGATCGCCACCATGATCGTGGCCTCGACGCCGGTGAGCTCCCCGGGCAGCGCGACGTAGCCGGGGACGGTGGCCAGGCGCGCGCGGTCGGCGCCGTTGTACCAGTGCACCCGGAACAGGTTCAGCGGATGCGCTGCGTCCGGCCGCACCCCGGCCAGCGCCGTGCGTACCGCCGCCGGGATGCCATCTACCGGGCCAGCCAGCTGCGCGAACGTCGGCAGCAGCACCTTCGCGTCCCGGAACCGGGCCACCGACCGATCGTAGACATCGGTATCCACGACATGGTCTTCGAGTCCTAGCGTCGTCATCTTCCCATCACGCTTCCCGTCAGTCTCCCCGCCGCTCATGCCAGCGCGAGCGGCGACGTGTGGCATCGTTGGGGCTGTCGGCGGATCCTGTCCCGCTCGAAAATAGGAT
>PLRW01000038.1 GCA_003164955.1 Actinomycetota bacterium | reverse complement strand
CCCGCGACCCCTTGACCCCCAGTCAAGTGCCCTACCAAGCTGGGCCACGTCCCGGTGCGCTGGGCGCACATACCCGCCGAACCCTGCGGGCTTACATACCTTAGCGCAGCCGGAGCCTTCCTGGCGCCACGCGCTCCGCACCGGGTGACGTCCTGCCCAGGTGTGCCCCGCAGCGAGGTGACGTCCTGCCCCCGGCACGCTCAGCGACGGTGGCGAGCGCCTGGCGCGCGGCGCAGAGAGCTGCCGCCAGTGTGATCAGGGCAGCACGAGACTCGGGGGAGGGGAAGGGGGAGAGGAAGGGGGAGCGGGAGTGCCCAGGGTGAACCAGGCGACCCAGCCGCGCGCCCCCGGGTAGGTGCCGCACGAGGCCGAAAGCGCCTGCAGGAGGTAAAGGCCGTGCGGGGGCTGAGCGCTGCTCAGATCCCCGTCCCAGGTGCTGCCCTGGTCCTCGACCTCCGCGCGGACAAGGCCGCGGAATCTCTCGATGCGGACGGTGAAGGTGCCGCCGGGGGCACCGCTGGCGGTGTACGTGCAGGCGTTCGTGGCCAGTTCGCTGACGAGGAGCACTGCGTCATCGGCGGCCGGGCATCCGCCAAGCATGCGGGTCATGAATGCGCGCGCTTCCCGGACTTGATCCAGGCGTCCCGGAAAAGACCGTTCGCAGCTCCGCGGCCCGACCGGTGTGGGTCGTTGGGAGGCTGGGGGGGCGGTGGGGTTACACATCATCTTGTCCTCCTGCCCCTAACACGTGTCACCGTCGGTAGTTCGTTCATGACGAAAGCATCCGGTAAGGAACTCGCCTGCTTGCTGGCATGTTGCATGGTGTTAGATTCTATGTATAGCATTCCAATGCATGATACATTGAATGCTGCGCTTCGCTCGTCTGCATTCTTGCCCAGCAGGACCAGCCAGCAGGAACAGCCAACAAGACCAGGAGGAGAGGAACAGTGGCCGCCACGAGCAGTCCGATGGTGCGCCGCCGCCAGCTCATGGCCGAGCTCAGGCGCTTGCGGGACGCTGCAGGTCTGACCCAGGACGAGGTCGCTGATCAGCTGGACTGGCACTCGACCAAGGTCATGCGAATCGAGACCGGCCGGACCGCGCCGCACCCGAACGATGTCCGCATCATGCTTGGCCTCTACGGCGTTACCAGGTCCGAGGAAGCCGCCGCGCTGGTCAAGCTGGCCCAGGACGCCCGGCAGCGCGGCCGGTGGTACTCCTACCGGGACGTGCGGCTGAACCGGTACGAGTTCTTCACCGGCCTTGAGGCCGAGGCCAGCACGATCAGGAGCTTCGAGCTTGCGATGGTTCCCGGGCTCCTGCAGACCGAGGATTACGCCCGGGCCGTGATCCTCGGTGACCCGATGAAGCTGGCCGCGGACGAGGTAGAACGCCGCGTCGAGGTACGGATGACCCGGCAGCAGGCGCTCAGCCAGGAAGACCGCCCGCAACTCTGGGCGATCCTCGACGAGGCGGCCATACGGCGCACCGTGGGCGGGCCGGCCGTGATGCGGCGCCAGCTTGAGTTCCTGGCCCGGGCCGCCCAACAGGTCAAGACGATCATCCAGATCATTCCGTTCGGCGGCGGGGCACACGCCGGGCAACTCGGCCCCTTCGTCGTCCTGGACTTCCCGGAACCTTCCGAGCCGGCGGTCGTGACGATGGAAACCGTCGGCGGGAATCTCTATGTCGATAAGCCCGAGGAAGTGCGCCTCTACACCTCGACCTTCGATCACCTGCGAGCCGTAGCCCTGAGCCCCGGTCAGTCCGGAGCCATGATTCGTGCCGCGGCTAATGCGCTGTCGTGCCGCATAGGAGGTACGGGATAACCGCGGCGCGCCCCGCGGGAGCCGTTCGTCCGGGAGCGGTCGTGGCGTGGCTTTCAGGCATTAGAGTGGATTGCTCTACTGTGGTGACGTGGGCGGTGGACGGCCGGTCGGCGGGCTTACGGTGACGCTGTCATGCAGGCAGCGGACCTGAACGTCCCGGCCCCGGACGCGCAGGGTCACATCGCGGGCACTTGTACGGGCACTTGTATTTGCAGAAACCTGACTTCCAGAAACCTGGACGGATGCCGCGATCGTTGCACGGGTAGAAGGTCGGGGGCCACGCAGCCTGTGACGCGGCCGGCGAGGAGGACTGGGTGAGGGCGTCCGGCATGTCATCGCGCGACGGGTGGTACCGGCCCGACGAGCCGGAGGGCTACTCAGACGGCTACGGCAACAGCGGAAGCTCTGACGCCACCCTGCCTTACGCGCAGCGTCCCCGCAGGCCCCGCCCCGCACGCAGCCAGGGCTCGCCCCGCGGTACCCGGACCACCCGTCCCCTGAGGCGCCGCCGCTGGCCGATCCGGATCCTCAAGGTCCTCTCGGTCGTCATCGTGCTGCTCGCTCTCGTCCTCGGCGGCCTCTTCCTCATCACGCCGTCGGTAAGCCAGGCCCCGGCCCTTGTCCAGGAGCAGGCCGTGCAGCACGGCATCAGCTACCCCGGTGTCCAGCCGCCGGCCCGCTTCACCGAGGCGCTCGTCGCGACCGAAGACCACCGGTTCTACTCCACGCCCGGCATCGACCCGTTCGCGGTGGTCCGGCTTATCGCGGGCAAGCTCACCGGTCACCCGGACCAGGGCGGCAGCACGCTGGAACAGCAGCTCGCCAAGAACCTCTACACCGAGGGCCGCTCCGGATTCACCGTGGAGACTGAGCAGGTCACGCTGGCCGTCAAGCTGGACATGAGCTACAGCAAGCCGCAGATCCTGCAGATGTACGCGGAGGTCGCCTACTACGGCGACAATTACTACGGACTGCGCTCCGCGAGCTGCGGCTACTTCGGCGTCGAGCCGGCCCAGCTGAGCTGGCCGGAGGCCGCGGTCCTGGCGGGCGTCGTGAACGCGCCCACCGTCGACGACCCGCGTACCAACCCGCAGAACGCCCGCACCCGCGAGGTGCACGTCGTCGGGCGGCTCGTCGCCGTCGGGGACCTATCCCCGTCGCAGGGCACGGCGGTGCTCGCCGAGAACCTCAACCTGGTGCCCTCAGGAACCGGCTGCACCAGCTGAGCACCACACCCCGGGATGGTGGCCATGAGTGCCGGCCGCGCGATCTTGTTCAGGCTAGCCACGAGCACGCGGCTGGAACGCGCTGCTCGCGCTGCGCCGCTCGGTGAACGTCTGGCCTGGCGAGCGGCGTCGCGTTACGTGGTGGGAACAATGGCCGAGGCGGCCGCCCGGGCCGCACGGGAGCTGCGGGCTCGAGGCGTGGGCAGCAGCATCGACCAGTTCGGGGAGCTGGTTCGGGACACCGCAACCGCCGGGCGGGTCGCGGCCAGCTATCTGGAGCTGGCCGACCAGGTCAACGCGCTGCCGGCGGACACGTGGCTGTCGATCGACCTCTCTCACCTCGGGCTGGACGTCGACCCGCGGGGCTGCGCGGACCACCTCGCCGCGATCGCCGCGCGCCTGTCAGCCGGACGGCGCATCCAGGTCGGGGCGGAGGATTTCAGCCGCGCCGACGCCGTGCTCGCCTGCATCGAAACCGTCGCTCGCCAGGGTCTGGCCGGCCGGCTCGGGGCCACGGCCCCGGCCAACTTCCGCCGTACGCCACGCGACCTGGAGCGGCTGGTGGCGGCGGGCGTCCACATCCGCCTGGTCAAGGGCGCCTACGTCGAGCCGGGCGGCCGTGCCCTGCCTTTCGGGGAACCCACTGACCTTGCTTACCTGCGCCTGGCCCACCGGCTCGCCGAGACCCGTGCACAATTCGCCCTCGCGACCCACGACGGCCTCCTGCGCGAGGCCCTGCTCGCCGCCCTCGGTCCGCGTCCCGTCGAGCAGTTGCTCGGAGTCCGCCCTGCGATGGCGGACGAACTGGTGGCCCGCGGCGTCCCCGTCCGCGTGTATGTGCCCTTCGGCAACGACTGGTTCCGTTACTGGATGCGCCGTCTGGCCGAATCACGAGGCGCCTGAAAAAATCCCTGCGGAACGGACATGGGATCGGGCCGTACCGCCCTTGCGGCGTACCGCCGAGGGGGTGAACCGTCAGCCGAACGGACATGGGAACGGGTCATACCGCCAGCACGGCGTACCGCTCAGAGGGTGAACCGTCAGCCGATCGAAGGCTGGGGGTATATCTCCTCCGGCTCGGGCTCAGCCTGCCGAACCTCGGCCGCCCGGTGCCTACCAGCGTGCGGCGCCTCGCCTCCGCGGTTGCCGCTGGCGTGCGCGCCGTTCGCGTGCATTCCGTTGGCGCGGGGGCCGGCGACGTGCTCGCCCGCCGCGTGCATGCCCGTCAGGTAGTGCGGCCCGGTCGCCGAAGGCTCCTCGGCGGGCAGCACCGCCGGCGCGACCTCGGCCGGCTCGTCGGTGACCTCGAGGAAGACCCACTTGCGGTAGGACCAGAGCCGGAACAGCGTGCCCAGCCCGATTCCCACGATGTTGGCGACGTTGTAGGAGAGCGGGTCGGTCATGTGCAGGCCGTAGTGAACGGTGGCCACGACGGCTTCCTGGATGCCCAGCCCGACGACGTTGAGCAGGACGAACGTCAGTGTCTCGCGGTGCAGGCCCTTGCCCTTGCGGTGCTTGAAGGCCCAGTGCCGGTTACCGAGGAACGTGACCACGGTGGCGACGACGTAACCGACGACGACCGCGGAAAGCGCTCCCAGGCCGAGGCCCAGGTGCACGCCGTCCGTGACGCCGAGCTGGACCACGAAGCCGATGCCGCCGACAATGCCGAACTTGGCGATCTCGTGAATCTTCAGCGCGTAACGCGCGTAACTGTCACGGATGGATTTCACCTGGCCGATGGTCCCTTCGCTCATCGCATCACGCATGCGGGAACGCTTGCCGAGGTTACCTGCCAATCCCCGGTTACACGTATTGGAGCTGGAAAACGTGTTGTTAAATTGTCCGGCCCCCAAGGTAACGTCACGAAGGTGCCAGATGCCGACCAAGCTGTGGGGGGCGCCGAGATTCTCGTCCGGGCCCGCGGCCTCACCAAGCGGTTCGGGGACTTCCACGCGGTCGTCGGCATCGACTTTAGTATCTCCCGGGGCGAGGCGTTTGGTTTCCTCGGCCCCAACGGTGCCGGCAAGTCGTCGACCATGCGCATGATCGGCTGCGTGTCCCCGCCGACCAGTGGCGAGCTGACCATCCTGGGGCTGAACCCGGTGACGGACGGCCCGGCGATCCGGGCGCGGCTGGGCGTCGTCCCGCAGGAGAACACGCTCGACCTCGAGCTGACCGTGCGGGAGAACCTGCTCGTCTACGGCCGCTACTTCGGGCTGCCGCGGGCCGTGATCCGCGAGCGCAGCGCGATGCTGCTGGACTTCGTCCAGCTCAGCGACCGCGCCGGCGACCAGGTCGAGCCGCTGTCCGGGGGCATGAAGCGCCGTCTCGTCATCGCCCGCTCGCTGATCAACGAGCCGGACATCCTGCTGCTCGACGAGCCCACCACCGGCCTGGACCCGCAGGCCCGGCACATCGTGTGGGACCGGCTCTTCCGGCTGAAGCAGCGGGGCGTCACCCTCATCCTGACGACGCACTACATGGACGAGGCGGAGCAACTGTGCGACCGGCTCGTGGTGATGGACGGCGGCCGGATCGCGGCCGAGGGCTCGCCGCGCGCACTGATCCAGCGGTACTCCACCCCCGAGGTCCTCGAGCTCCGCTTCGACCCCGGCGACCACGAGCAGGCGGCGGAGAAGCTCCGGGGCCTGCCCGCGGAGCGCCTGGAAGTGCTCGCCGACCGGGTGCTCATCTACATTACGAACGGGGACGAGGCCCTCGCGGCGGTCCGCGGGCTCGGCCTCGAACCGCTCACCTCGCTGGTCCGGCGCAGCACGCTGGAGGACGTGTTCCTCCAGCTGACCGGCCGTCACCTCGACGACTGAGGACCGCTGCCGGCCAGGGACCGCTGCCGGCCAGGGACCGCTGACGACCCAGGACCGCTGACAACCAGGAAACGCTGACAACCAGGAAACGCTGACGACGACCGGAGGCTGGACGACCGATGACCGCTCAGGCCACCCGAACGGCGCCCGCCGCCGCGCCCGGACGCGGGGGAGCGCGGTGGTCGTTCGCGGTGCGCGAGTTCCGGTTCTGGCTGACCGACTACCGGCGGACCTGGCGCGGCTCGGTCATCTCCAGCGTGCTGGGGCCGCTGCTCTACCTGGGCGCGCTGGGCGCGGGCCTGGGATCGCTGGTCAACCGGCACGCGGGCGGCACCCTGGGCGTAAGCTACCTGACCTTCATCGCGCCGGGGATGCTGGCCGCGACCGCCATGCAGACCGCGTTCGGCGAGGCGCTGTACCCGGTCCTGGGCTCGGTCAAGTGGGTGCAGAACTACTTCGCCGCGGTGGCCAGCCCGCTGCGCCCGGCCGACGTGTTCCGCGGCCACCTGCTGTTCGTCGTCCTGAGGCTGACCATGAACTGCGGGGTGTTCCTGGCCCTGATCGCGGCGTTCGGCGCGACCCGCTCGCCGCTGGCCATCGCGTCCCTGCCGGTGGCCGTGCTGACCGGGCTGGCCTTCGCTCCGGCGCTGATGGCCTGGGCGGTGACCCGGACCCGCGACACGAGCTTCAGCGTGCTCATGCGGTTCGTAATGGTTCCGCTGTTCCTTTTCTCCGGCACGTTCTTCCCGGTCACGCGGCTTCCCGGGTGGCTGCAGCCGGTCGCCTACGTGAGCCCGCTGTGGCACGGCGTGGAGCTGTGCCGCACGCTCAGCCTCGGGACCACCGATCTGGGCGGGGCCGCCGTGCACGCCGCCTATCTGCTCGCCCTCGCCGCGGCCGGGTACGCCGCGGCCCTGCGCACGTACGCCAGGCGGCTCCATGAGTAGCGGGCCCGCGACCCTGCGGATGCCGCTGCCCGGGCTGCTCGGCCGGGCGCTGGCCGGCGGCCGGGGCCATGGCCGGGGCGGGCTGCCGCTCGTCGAGCGGAACGCCCGCGCCTACCGTCACCTGTGGATCCTGCTGGTCGCCGGGACGCTGGAGCCGCTGTTCTACCTGCTGTCGGTCCGGATCGGCCTCGGCGCGCTGGTCGGGCCGGTGACCGGGCCCGGCGGGCGGCCGGTCGGCTACACGGAGTTCGTCGCGCCCGCGCTGCTGGCCACGTCCTCGATGAACGGCGCGGTCTACGACTCCACCTTCAGCGTGTTCCACAAGCTCAAGTACGCCAAGGTCTACGACGCGGCGCTGGCGACCCCGCTGGGCCCAGGGGACGTCGCGCTGGGCGAGATCACCTGGGCCCTGAGCCGCGGCCTGCTGTACGCGGTCACGTTTCTGCTGGTGCTGGCGGCCCTCGGCCTGATCCATTCGGCCTGGCTGCTGGTCGCCGTGCCCGCGTCGGTGCTCATCGGCTTCGCGTTCGCCGGGGTCGGGATGGCGGCCACCACCTACATGCGCAGCTGGAAGGACTTCGACTTCGTCATCCTGGCCACGCTGCCGATGTTCCTGTTCTCCACCACCTTCTACCCGCTGAGCGTCTACCCCAGGGGGCTGCAGATCGTGGTGGAGTGCACGCCGCTGTATCAGGCGGTGACGCTGCTGCGCGGGTTCTCTCTCGGCGTGGTCGGCCCGGCCATGCTCGGCAGCGTGGCCTACCTGGCCGTGCTCGGGCTGGCCGGGGTGTACGTGGCCAGCCGCCGCATCCGCCGCCTGCTCCTCAAATGACGCCGCACCCGCCCTCGCGGGCGCTCACCTGACCGCGGCGGTCGGGCCCTTCGCTGCCTCGCCGCGGCCGCCCTCTCCCGGCTTCGCCCGGCATCCGCCGGCGCTGAGGATGCCGGCCGGTCGCTGGGCGCGGCGGCCCAGTTTCATCGAATGTGACTACTGAAAGTCACGATGCTCACTACTCTAAGTAACACTGGTGGCGCATCCGTTCCGTCCGGGCGGCCCAGCGTCGGCGCCCTGGACCGGCTTCCGGGGCCCAGCGGCAGAGCCTTCCGGGGCCCAGCGGCAGAGCAAAGGGGAATTGGTCATGCGCGCATGGGGGAACGCCTGTATGGCAATGCGGCAATTGTTACCCGTTACGGTTTCGCCGCGTAACGAGGATTCACTGAGAACGCTGCCCAGATCCGGGGTTTACCGGGTGTGGGCCAGGCTCGGACGGAACGTGTAGGCTGCCTGCGATGCCGGAAGATGGGCCGCGCGGGCGCGACAGCGACGGCACGGAAGCGACCAGCGCGACTCGTGTCGGCCGCGCCGAGTGCGCGGATCCGGCCCAGCCCGGCGTGCCCCCCGCCGGTTCCCCCGGCCCCGCCCCCGAGGGCCGCCCGGCCCGCACGCTCCGCCGGCGAGACCGCACACTCCGCAGCCCGGATCGCACGGCTGGCACGAGCCGTCCCTACCGGGCGCCGTGGCTGATCGCGCTGCTCGTCTTTGCCGTCTACACGACGATCTCGCTGTTCCGCTACCTGCAGCTCGCTCCCCTGTCGTGGGACCTGGGCATCTTTACCGAGCTGGTCAAGCAGTACGCGCACCTGCACGCGCCCATCGCCGATGTTCGCGGCGCCGGCGTCAACCTGTTCGGCGACCACTTCTCGCCGATCATCGCGCTGATCGCGCCGTTCTTTCTCATCTGGCCGTCGCCGGTCACGCTGCTCGTCGTGCAGGCCTTCCTGACCGCGCTGTCCGTCCTCCCGGTGACGTGGGCCGCGGCGGACAAGCTCGGGCGGCGCGCGGGCGGCGCCGTCGGCGCGGCGTACGGGTTCTCCTGGGGCCTGCAGCAGATGATCAACTTCGACTTCCACGAGATCGCGTTCGCGGTGCCGTTGCTCGCGTTCTCGTTGTCGGCGCTGGTCCGCGGGCGTAACCGGGCGGCGATGGCCTGGGCCCTGCCGCTGGTCTTCGTCAAGGAAGACCAGGGCTTCACGGTCGCCGCGATCGGCGTCCTCATGATCATCATCAGCCAGTGGCGGAACGAGCCCGAGCGGGGCGAATCCGGGCGGGGTGAATCCGGGCGGGGCGCGGTGTTCGGCGGCGAGTTGCTCATTGTGTGGGGCGTCGTCTGGTCCGTGCTGGCCATCACCGTGATCATCCCGCACTTCAACGCGGCGCATCACTACCAGTACTGGAGCGACGGCGGCACGCTCAGCCCGGGCGGTCACTTCTCCGCCGGCGCCACGGCGCGCCAGTTCCTCACGTCCTGGCCCGTCAAGCTGCAGACCACGCTGATGCTCCTGCTGCCGACGGCGTTCGTCGCGCTGCGGTCCCCGCTGGCCCTGATCGCGCTGCCGTCGATCGTGCTGCGCTTCCTCGGCACCAGCAGCAACTTCTGGGGCACCCAGTGGCACTACAACGCCACGGTCATGCCGATTCTCTTCATCGCCGCGGTCGACGCGATCGCGCGGATCCGGTCCCGCCAGGTCCGTTCCGCATCATCGAATCCAGCAGCGGGGGGATCGGGCCCGGGAGCGGACGGCCCGGGAGCGGACGGCCCGGTCCCCGGCCGCACGGGCTGGCGCGAGCCGCTGGACGCGGCGATCAGCCGGCACGGCGCCGCCGCGATGCTGGCCATCGCGGTCGCGCTCGTCTTCCAGTTCCCGGTCAGCAACCTGTGGCAGCCGTCCACCTACCAGCTGGGCGCGCACCAGGCCGACGCGAACGCGGCCATGGCCAAGGTGCCGGACGGCGCGACCGTAACTACCACGCTGGACCTGCTCGCCCCGCTAGCCGCGCGCACCGACACGTTCTGGATCGGCAACCCGGGCAACCCGAACACGGCCTACATCGTGTTCGATGGGACCGACAGCGGCTACTCGCCCGAGCCGGCGAACATTCCGGCCTTCGTGGCCAGCCAGCATCCGGGCACCACCTACAACGTGATTTATGACACCGGGGACGTCTACGTCTTCCGCCGGAGCGGGCCGTAACCGAAGCTGGAGAGGAGCCGCCCCGAGCGTCCGGATACGGAGTGCACCGGCCGCTAAACGGTTCAGCGCCCTCTCTTGAAAGCAGGTAATCGCGAGGCGCAAGATACTGGCCAGTAGGTTATTGACCAGTAGGTTATTGATTGGCCGGACCGAAACAGAGGGTGTTTTCCGGCCAGACGAAAGGTACGCACATGTCACAGGAGACGCGGCGAGTTGCCATCGTGACCGGAGCCGCCCGAGGGATCGGGGCGGCGGTCGCCATCCGGCTGGCCGCCGATGGGATGGCCGTCGCGGTGCTGGACCTCGACGAGGGGAACTGCGCCGATACGGTCAAGGAGATCGAGACCGCCGGCGGGAAGGCGCTCGCCGTGGGCGCGGATGTGAGCAAGACCGACCAGGTGGAAGCGGCCGTAGGCCGCGTGGCCAGCGAGCTGGGCGGCCCCACGGTGCTGGTCAACAACGCCGGGCTGCTGCGGGACAACCTGCTGTTCAAGATGACCGACGACGACTGGGACACCGTGCTGAACGTGCACCTGCGGGGCAGCTTCCTGATGTCCCGGGCCGCGCAGAAGTACATGGTCGAGGCCAAGTACGGGCGGATCGTGAATACCTCCTCCAGCTCCGCGCTGGGCAACCGGGGCCAGGCGAACTACTCGGCGGCCAAGGCCGGCCTGCAGGGCTTCACCAAGACGCTGGCCAAGGAACTCGGCCCGTTCGGGATCACCGCCAACTCGGTGGCACCCGGGTTCATCGCGACCGACATGACGGCGGCGACGGCGGCGCGGGTGAAGATGTCGTTCGAGGACTTCAAGACCGCGGCCGCCGCCCAGATCCCGGTCCGCCGGGTCGGGGTGCCCGAGGACGTGGCGCACACGGTCTCGTTCCTGGTCAGCGAGGGCGCAGGGTATGTGTCCGGCCAGGTTATCTACGTCGCCGGCGGCCCCCTGTGCTAGACGGCCCGGAGCTGAACGCCCCAGTGTCAGACGGCTCGGTGCCGGACGGGTCGGTGCCAGACGGCTCGGCGCTCACGGCCGGCGACATCCGCGATCGCGTCCGCCAGTTCCTGGCCGCGACCAACCCGGTGTCCACCCCCCGGCAGGACTTCCTGCACGCGCGCTTCGACGCCGGCCTGGCCTGGGTGCACTACCCGCCCGGGCTCGGCGGGCTCGGCGCGCCGCGGGCGCTGCAGGTCGTCGCGGACACCGAGTTCGCGGCGGCCGGTGCCCCGGACAACGACCCGGGCGGCAACGCCATCGGGCTCGGCATGGCGGCCCCGACCATCCTCGCGTTTGGCTCCGGCAAACAGCGCAAGCGCTGGCTGCGGCCGCTATGGACGGGGGAGGAGATCTGGTGCCAGCTGTTCAGCGAGCCCGGCGCCGGCAGTGACCTCGCCTCCCTCGGGACCCGCGCGGTCCGCGACCCGGGCGGGGACTGGGTCGTCTCCGGGCAGAAAGTGTGGACCTCGCTGGCGCACCAGGCCCGCTGGGCCATCCTGGTCGCCCGGACCGACCCCGACGTGCCGAAGCACCGCGGCCTCAGCTACTTCGCCCTCGACATGACCGCGCCCGGGGTCGAGGTACGGCCACTGCGCCAGCTCACCGGCGAGGCCGAGTTCAACGAGGTCTTCATCACCGACGTGCACATTCCGGACGCAGACCGGATCGGCGAGGTGGGGGACGGCTGGAAGGTCGCCACCGGCACGCTGATGAACGAGCGGGTCGCCATCGGCGGCATGTCGATGCCGCGTGAGGGCGGGATGATCGGCGGGGCCGCCCGGGCCTGGCGCGAGCACCCCGAGAGGCGTACCCCGGGCCTGCACGACCGGATGCTGCGGCTCTGGGCCGAGGCGGAGATCGCCCGGCTGGCGGGCCTGCGGCTGCGCCAGCAGCTTGCCGCGGGCCAGCCCGGGCCGGAAGGCTCCGCCGCGAAGATCGTTTTCGCCCGGCTGAACCAGGAGATCTCCGGGTTCGAGGTCGAACTGGCCGGCGCCGAGGGCCTGCGCTACGACGACTGGACGATGCGCCGGCCCGCGCACGCGGACTTCTTCGGCCGCGGCCCCGGCTACCGCTACCTGCGGGCCAAGGGCAACTCGATCGAGGGCGGCACGTCGGAGATCCTCCGCAACATCGTCGCCGAACGCGTGCTCGGGCTCCCGTCCGAGCCGCGGGTGGACAAGGACGTCCCATGGAAGGATCTGCCGCGATGAGCATCGCTGAGGCTGAGGCCGCGGGCAAACCGGGCGAGCGCGCTCCCGATCTGCTCTATAGCGAAGCCGAACGGGACCTGGCCGGGAGCCTTCGCTCGCTGCTGGGTGCCCGTTGCCGGCCCGAGGACGTGCTGGGCCGGCTCGGCGGCCCCGGGCAAGCCGACCGCCCCGGCGAAACCGAGCCCTACGACACGGTGCTATGGAAGGCGATCGCCGGCGACCTGGGCTGCGCCGGGCTGCTCGTCCCGGAGGAGCAGGACGGGGCCGGGGCGTCGTTCCGCGAGGCGGCCACCGTGGCCGAGGAACTGGGCCGCGCGGTGGCACCGGTGCCCTACCTCGGCAGCGCCGTGGTCGCCACGACGGCGCTACTGACCGTCGGTGATGACCTCACGGTGCGTGAACTCGCCCGCGGCGACGTCACGGCCGCCCTGGCCGTGGGCTCTGAATCCGCGCCCGGCGCGGCGTTCCCGCTGACCGCGCGCGTGTCCGGGCCGAAGTCCAGCGACAGCCGGGCCGGTGTCCACCGGCTGCGCGGCCGGGTCCGGGGCGTGGCCGACGCGCTGTCCGCCGACCTGCTGATCGTGCCGTCCGACGGCGTGCCGCACGGCCTCTACGTGGTCGGCACCGGGGTCGAGGGTGTGCGGCGGACCCCGATCGTCTCGCTGGACATGACCCGTCAGCTCTGCGACATCGATTTCGAAGACGCCCCGGCCCGCGCGATCGCCTCCGGCGCGGAGGCCGACCGCGCGCTTCAGGCGGCCTTGTCCGCCGGCGCGGCCGCGATCGCCTCCGAGCAGCTCGGCCTGGCCGACAAGTGCCTGGAGATGACCGTCGCGTACGTGAAGGAACGGCGGCAGTTCGCCCGCCCGGTCGGCTCGTTCCAGGGGCTGAAGCACCGGCTGGCCGACCTGTGGGTCGGGCTCACCCAGGCGCGGGCCGCGGCGCGATACGCGGCGGCCTGCCTGGCCGACGTGGACAGCGACGCGCCCCTCGCCATCGCGCTGGCCAAGTCCTACTGCGGCGACCTCGCCGTACGGGCCGCCGAGGAGTGCGTGCAGATGCACGGCGGTATCGGGTTCACCTGGGAGCATCCGGCGCACCTGTACCTCAAGCGCGCCAAGGCCGCGTCGATCGCGTTCGGCACGTCCGACGCTCACCGGGCGTCCCTGGCCCGCCTGGCCGACCTGCCCGGGGCCTAGAGACGCGAGCACGGCTCAGTACGGGGGACGGCCCTGGCCAGCAGGGACGGCACCGGCAAAGGGGGTCAAACCGGACCCTGCGAATACCTGGACGATGTCGCGCACAAAGCCCTACGATGACGGGCACGGCAACGCGGCCAACCGCGTGCTGACCGGGTGATTTCGTAGTTCCGCGGCTGGCTCGCGCGCCTGCATCCGCCGGTGCTCACGCAGCGACAATGATCACCGAAGGGCAGGCGTGGAAGAGCTAACGATCTCCGTGACGGCCGGGCCGTCCCACACCCTGGTCACCGTGGCCGGGGAGTGCGACCTGCACACCGGCCGGCAGTTGCGGGACGTCCTGACGTCGGAGGTCTCCCACGGCGTGCGCCGCCTGATCGTCGACCTTTCCGGGCTCGGCTTCATGGACTCCACCGGCATGCAGGTCCTGCTGAGCGTCCGCACCGTGCTCGCGGTCCGCGGCGGCATCCTGGCCCTGGTCTCCCCGCAGCCGGTCGTGGCGCGGATCCTCGAGCTGACCGGCGCCGACCAGGTCATCCCGGTCTACGACACGCTCCAGGACGCCCAGACCGCCGGCTGAGCGTTCCGGACGGCACCGCCAGATCATCACGGGCCCAGGTGATGATCTGGCCGCACTGGCCTAGGGTCGGATCATGGAGCCCAATAGCGAGGTCATCGGCGTGGATGTCCCCGGCGGCACGCTCGCCGTGCTGGTCGAGGCGCTCGGCCGGGAACTGCCCGGTGACCGCGTCGTCACTGACCCCGGCGTGCTCGGTGCCCTGTCCCACGACGACGCCGAATGGGCGCCGGCCGGGCAGGCCGCCGCCGCTGTCCGGGCCCGGTCCGAAGCGGAGGTGCAGCACGTCGTGCGCATCTGCGCCGACCTGGGTGCGCCGATCGTGCCGCGCGGCGCCGGCACCGGTCTGTCCGGCGGCGCCAACGCGGTCAGCGGCTGCGTGATCCTCGACCTGTCGGCGATGAACCAGGTCCTGGAGATCGACCCGGACAACCTGCTGGCCGTCGTGCAGCCCGGCGCGGTCAACGACGACGTCAAGGCGGCCGTCGCCGAGCACGGCCTCTGGTACCCGCCGGACCCGGCCAGTGCCCCCTGGTCCACCATCGGCGGGAACGTGGCCACCAACGCGGGCGGCCTGTGCTGCCTGAAGTACGGCGTCACCCGCGACCACGTCCTGGGCCTGCGCGCCGTCGTGGGCGGGCCGGCCGGGTACGGCGAGGCCGTGCGTCTCGGCCGGCGCACCACCAAGGGCGTCGCCGGGCTCGACCTCGTCGGGCTGTTCGTCGGGTCGGAGGGCACGCTGGGCGTCGTGACCGAGGTGACGCTCCGGCTGCGGCCCGCGCTGGCCGGGATCCCGCGCACGATCGTCGCCGCGTTCACGGACCTGGTCGCGGCCGGCCGGGCCGTGGCCCAGATCACCCGGCGCGGCCTGACCCCGGCCGTTCTCGAGCTCCTGGACCGGGCCTGCCTGACCGCCGTCGAGGACTGGAAGCACCTCGGCATCGAGGCCGACGCGGCGGCGCTGCTGCTGGCCCGCGTGGACACCCCGGGAGATTCCGGCGCGGCCGAGGCCGGGGCCATCGCCGCGGCCATGACGGACGCCGGCGCGACGTGGGCCGAGCAGTCGACCGACGACGCCGAGGCCGAGGCGCTGTTCGAGGCGCGGCGGCTGGCGTACCCGGCGTTCGAACGGCTCGGCCCGGTCCTCACCGAGGATGTCTGCGTGCCGCGGTCCAAGGTCCCGGCCATGCTGGAGCAGGTTGCGGCGATCGGCGCGCGGTACGGCGTGCAGATCGCCACCATTGCTCACGCGGGCGACGGCAACCTGCATCCGCTCATCATCACGCCCTCCGGCGACGAGGTGCTCCGCGCCGCCGCGCAGGCCGCGTTCGACGAGGTCCTCGACGCGGCCATCGCCCTGGGCGGCACCGTCACCGGGGAGCACGGCGTCGGCCTGCTCAAACGCGACGGCATGCTCCGGGAACTCGATCCGGGCGCTATCGCCCTGCAGACCGCGGTGCGCCGCGCGCTCGACCCGCGCGGGATCTTTAACCCAGGGAAGGGCTGAGCGGCCCCGCTGAGTCTCCCGAGCCCGCCGGTCCCGCGGAGCCTTCTGAACCCGCTGAGTCCGCCGGCCCCGCTGAGCCCGCCGGGACGGCTGAGTCCGCCGGTCCCGATGGGGGAGTGGCGTCCCCGGGGTGCTCGGGGCCGGCCGTCTCCACCGGTGCGGGCGGTGCGGCTGGGGAGGCCGGGGTAACGGCGGGAGCCGGGGCCCACGGCGCCGGGTTCCACGAGGCCAGGTTCGGCGAGGCCGGGGTCCACGGGGCCACCGGGCTTGCGGCCCGGTTGGCCCGGCGCGGCGCGAAGAGCATCCATCCGCAGATCGCGGCCAGCGCGAGCACGAAGGCGCAGTAGACCCAGAACACCGGCGTGAGCCCTGAGCTGATCGTCAGGCCGGCCTGCGAGGCCTGTGCCCGCGAGATCCCGAACTGGGTCGGTGAGACGGCCTCGCCCACCTGGACCAGGGCCTCGATGGCCGACGCCGCCATCGGGATCGTGGCCCCGGCGAGCAGCAGCGCCCCCAGGCGGACCGGCCGCCACCACGCGGCCGCGGCGACCACCACGACGAGCAGCACCATGACCGCGACGTTCCCGAAGATCACCAGGCCCGGGTTCGCGAAGGCGTTGCCTGCCGTCAGGGACTGGACTGGCTGGCCCGGGGCCCGCAGCGTGTAGCTGTCCCACGAGGGGGCGAACGCGATCGCCGCGCCGAGCGCAGCGACCGTGGCGAGCGTGAGCCGCAGGATGCGGTCCCGCGCGGGCCCGTTCGGCTTACCCAGCGCCTCGGCTGGGCGGAACCGGAACGCGGCCACGGACCCGGCCGTGCCCAGGAGCCAGCCGATGAGCCCGAGTACGAGGCCAGCCCCCACGGTCCCCCCGCCGGCGATCGCGGTGCCGGTATCGGCGAAGAAGAAGCCGAACGTGACGATGCTCGTCCCGAGCCCCAGCAGCGCTCCCACCCGCGCCAGATTGCCGCCGCGCAGGATGAGCAGCGCGCTCACGGTCCAGACGGCCAGGTAGATCGCGTGTGTCACCAGCTGCGGCGGCTGCTGGGTCAGGCTCGCGGCGCTGAAATAGCCCGGGAAGAGGCTGGCGATCCCGCAGCCGACGCCGACGGCGAGCAGCGCCGCCCCGGCGACCGCGCGGGCGCGCGTGACCGCGGGGTTCGCAGGTCGCGGGCTGGCCGCGCCGGGCGGGCCAGCCGGGATGATCATGCCGGGCGGGGCGGCCGCGATGATCATGCTGGCCGGGGCGGCCGCGCTGATCGAGGCGGGGGTCTCCAGCCCCGTGAACCGGGACCACGCGCCCCGCCAGCCCTCGGGGGTCTCCGGCCACCATTCGATCGACGGTGGCCGTGGCGCTCCCGCGGGCCAGATCCCGTAGAAACCGGGCCCTCGCCCGAGCTCAAATCGTGCACCCCGGTACAACACCGTCTCGTTCGCCGGCACGGTTCCAGCCCTCCTGCTCCGCTGCTCGGGTCATGTCCTCACCCAGAGTGTAAGAAGGTCATCTGTACACCTGCTGAGCGAACGCTCAGGCCTTGCTTATCGCGCAGGCGGGCCATCGGCGAGGCGACGGTTGGCTCGCCGAGCCGCCGCACCGTCGGGTCGGCTTCCTCGATGGACAGCTGATCACCGGTACTCACCATGTGCCGAGCATCGCGCGCCCACGTTTCAGGCATGTAGCCGGAACGGACATAGCGGGGGCCGGGCGGCGATGACGCCGGCCCGGCGGGGCTGTATCCCGGCGGCGGCGCGCGGTTATGGTAGCCGCGTGAGGCCGTCGGCAGCAGATAACGCGGCGGGAAGCGCGCATGGCTTCCCGGCTGCGCTGACCCGTTTCGTGGGCCGGGGCGGGGCGGTCGATGAGGTTGCGGGCCTGCTGGATCAGTCCCGGCTGGTGACGCTGACCGGGCCGGGCGGTGCGGGGAAGACCCGGCTGGCCGGAGAGGTAGCGAAACAGGTAGCCGGCCGGTTCGCGGATGGCGTGTGGCTGACGGAGCTGGCGGCGGTGCGGGACCCGGCGCAGGTTCCCGCGGCGGTGGCGGCGGCGCTCGGGATACCGGAACAGCCGGGCGCCGCCACGGCCGATGCGCTGGCGAGGGCGCTGGCCCGGCAGCAGTTGCTGCTCGTACTGGACAACTGCGAGCAGGTGATCGGCGCGGTCGCGGTGCTCTGCGCGGGGCTGCTGCCTGCCTGCGATGATGTGCGGATTGTGGCCACCAGCCGGGAGCCGCTGCGGGTGGACGGCGAGGCCCGGTACCGGCTGGCGCCGCTGACCCTGCCCAGCCCGGATAATCCGGCGGACCTCAACGGGTCGGAGGCGGTGGCGCTGTTCACGGACCGGGCCCGCCTGGCTGACGCGAGCTTCACGCTCGATGCGGAGACCGGGCCGGTGGTGGCCCGGCTGGTGGCGCGGCTGGACGGGATGCCGCTGGCGATCGAACTGGCCGCGGCGCGGGTGGAGGCGCTGGGGGTGGCGCAGCTGCTGGACCGGATCGATGACCGGTTCGGGCTGCTGGTGGCCGGGGACCGGCTGGCCGCACGGCGGCACCGGTCACTCGCCGCCACCGTGGAGTGGAGTTACCGGCTGCTGGACGACGACGAGCAGCAGGTGTTCCGCGCGGTGTCGGCGTTCCCGGGGCCGTTCACGCTGGCGGGGGCCGAGGCGGTCGCCGGGGCCGGCACCGGGCCGGCCGTGCTGCGCCTGGTGGACTGCTCGCTGCTGGTCCCGCCGCGAGCGGGCCCGGACGGCCGGTCCCGGCTGACCAGGGCCCGGGACGCGGGCGACCTATGGAGTCTGGGAAATCTGCTGGAGAAGATGACGGTCCTTGACCTGAACGCGGGCCGTTTCCAGGACGCCGCGGCGCACCTGCGGGAAGGACTCCAGATCAGCTTGCGGACCGGCGTGCGGGCCAACATGCTCGATGACCTGGACTGCTGCGGGTACCTGTGCGCCATGACCGGGCGCTGCGAGGAGGCCCTCACCATATGGGCCGCGGTTGTGATGCTCCAGGGATACGAGGGCTTCAGGGCCACGGCACACCCGGATGTGCCCCGGGGCTGGTTCCAGCGGCAGGAGGCCCTGCGTGAAGCCCGGCAGGCACTCGGGCCGGACCGGGTGCGGGCCGCCGAGGACCGCGGCGAGGCGATGAGCCTGGCCACCGCGGCCGAGTACGCCCTCATGCTCACCGCCGTGGAACCGCCGCCTGCCGAAGCCCCGGCCGGGACGCCGGGAGCGCCGGCCGGGGCGCCGGGCGTGGGCAGGCTCAGTGCCCGGGAACGGGAGCTGGTCACCCTGGTCGCCCAGGGCCGCACCGACGCGCAGATCGCCGCCCAGCTGTACATCAGCGTGCGCACGGTCAGCTCCCACCTGGACCGCATCCGCGACAAGACCGGCTGCCGGCGGCGCGCCGACCTCACCCGCCTGGCCCTAGCGTCCGGCCTGGTCTAGCCAGCCCCCCGGGCCAGCACGGCGCGAAGGGGTGATTCGACCCCTGTCCCGCGCCTGGCCGGGCCGGCGAACCTGCTGGGAGAGGGCCGGAACAACCGGCCGGTTCCGGGCAAGGACCCAGGCTCATCTGGATCCGGGACGGAGGAGAGATGAGGCCCTACTTCGAAACCAGCCACCCCGCCGGTTTGCTGCTCCTGCTGGTCACCCTGGCCTGGGGAGCGATGGAATTCGGCCAGTTTTCCGCGGGGCTGGACGCCAGGAAAGGAGCCGTCAAGGTGGGCGAACTCAGCGGGCGCTGGCTCAGCCGGTCGCGGCGGTCGTGCGCCGGGCCGCTTCCGCTGGGCGGTGATGCTAGGGACGGTGGTCCGCGCGGGTGTGCTGGCGATACCTGTCCGCGACGAGAAAGGCCAGGTCGAGGGATTGGCTCCGGTTAAGGCGGGGGTCGCAGGCGGTCTCATAACGGCGGCTCAGGTCGCTTTCTGTGATGTGCTGCCCGCCGCCCACGCATTCGGTGACGTCATCGCCGGTGAACTCGATATGGATACCGCCGGGGTGGGTGCCGAGCGCGCGGTGCACCTCGAAGAAGCCCGCGACCTCGTCCACCACGTCGTCGAAGTGGCGTGTCTTGTGCCCGCTCGCCGCCTCGATGGTGTTGCCGTGCATCGGGTCGCAGACCCAGGCGACCACGGCGCCGCCGGCCATGACCTTCTCCACCAGCGGCGGCAGGACGTCGCGCACCCGGCCGGAGCCCATCCGCGTGACCAGGGTCAGCCGGCCCGGTACGCGGTCCGGGTCGAGCACGTCGGTCAGCGCCAGCACCTCCTGCGCCGTGACCGATGGGCCGAACTTGACGGCGACCGGGTTACCGATCTGGCGCGCGAACTCGATGTGGGCGCCGTCGAGCGCACGGGTCCGTTCCCCGATCCACAGCAGGTGAGCCGACAGGTCGTAGGGGAGCCCGCTCCGTGGGTCGGTGCTGGTCAGCGCGCGCTCGTAGTCGAGCAGCAGAGCCTCGTGGCTGGAGTAGAACTCCACGGCGCGGAACTCTTCGGGATCGGCCCCGCACGCATGCATGAACGCGATCGCCCGGTCGATCTCTTCGGCCAGCCGCTCGTACCGCTGGCCGGCCGGGCTGTGGGCGACGAAGTCCTGGTTCCAGGCGTGCACCTGGCCGAGGTCGGCGTACCCGCCGCTGGCGAAGGCCCGGCACAAGTTCAGCGTGACCGCCGCGCAGTGATACGCATCGAGCAGCCGGCCCGGGTCGGGCGTCCGGGCCTCGGCCGTGAACTCGATCGCGTTCACCGCGTCGCCCCGGTAGACGGGAAGCTCCACGCCCTCCCTGACCTCGGTCGCCGCTGAGCGGGGCTTACCGAACTGACCCGCCAGGCGGCCGACCTTCACCACCGGCACACTGGCGGCGTAGGTCAGCACCACGGACATCTGCAGCAGCGTCCTGAGCTTGCCCTGGATGCTGCCGGCGGTCGTGCCGGCGAACGTCTCCGCGCAGTCGCCGCCCTGCAGCAGGAATGCCTCCCCGCGTGCCACCGCGGCGAGCCGTTCCCTCAGCTGGTCGCACTCGCGGGCGGACACCAGCGGTGGCAGGCCACTCAGGTGGCGCGTCACCGCCCCGAGCCGATCGGGATCGGGCCACTCGGGCTGCTGAAGCGCCTGCCTGCGGCCGGAGTCCCCTCCGGGCCTGGCCACACCCCACGGCCGGGCGGAATCTCCCGGCTCAGCCCCATCGCTGGAGGCGTTCACCCGCCCAGGCTACTGGAGCCGCACAACCGTCAGCGCTGCAGTAGTGCTCCAGGTGCCAGTCCCGGCCGGACGGTGCTTACAGCCAGTCCCGGCGCTTGAAGACCGCGTAGAGCACAGCCCCCGAGACGATCATGATGGCGACCGCGGTGGCCAGCCCCACCTGGCGGCTGAAGCCCGGGTAGGGCACGTTCATTCCATAAAAACCGGTGATGAACGTCGGGACCGCGATGATCGCCGCCCAGCTCGTCACCTTCTTGGTGATGACGTTCATCCGGTTGCCCTGGATGGTCAGGTTTGTCTCCAGGATGCTCGTCACCAGATCCCGCAGGCTGTCGGTCCACTCGGCGGCGCGGAGCACGTGATCATAAACGTCGTGGTAGTAGGGCATCAGTTCGTCGCTCACGACATGCAGGTCGTGCCGCATGACCGCGTTCACCACTTCGCGCATGGGGATGACGATCCGGCGCAGCAGCACCAGGCTCTTGCGCAGTTCAAAGCTGCGCCGCTGGACGGTCAGGTTCTGCGGAACGGCGGCGAACAGCTGATCTTCCAGCACCTCGACGGCGTCGTCCAGGCTCTGCACCGATTCAAAGTGGCCGTCCACCACGTAGTCGAGCAGTCCGTGCAGCAGATAGCCGACGCCGAATTTGGCGAGGTCGGAGCTGGCGTCCCAGCGGTCCACGACGGCGCCGATGTCGAGCCCGTCATCCTTGCGGACCGTGATCAGCGCCCGCGGGGTGACGAAGGCGGCCAGTTCGCTGGTGGCCAGCTCGCCAGTAGCGGTGTCCAGCCGCGCGCCGTAGGCGTTCAGGAACAAATGGCTCCGGTAGCGGTCGAGCTTGGGGCGCTGGTGCTCATGCACGGCGTCCTCGACCGCCAGCGGGTGCAGCCCGAATTCGTCGCTCAGCACGGCCAGATCGTCGCGATCGGGGTCCCGCAGGTCGAGCCAGATGGTGACCGTCTCGTCGGCCAGGTAATCGCTGATCTCGGCCACGGGAAAACCCTCGCGCTCGAGTACCCCGTGCCGGTAGAGCCGCGTGCGGGCCTGGCACTTGGTGGGGGATTGCATGCAGATCGCGGACGTGGCCACCGTGTCCGGATCGCGGCCGTGAAAGGTCTCGGCCACCGGCGGCCGGTTGCCCAGCACCCCGCTGGGCGAGGCACCAGGGTTCCTTTCGCCGTCCGCCGGGTCCGCAGCGTCCACCACGCCTGCCGGGTCAGATTTCGTTGAGGTCATGGGGTTCTCAGGCGGGCTGTTCGGTCTGCAGCTGGCGGACGATCTCCACGGCGTCGCTCACGTGCTGGCCGATGTTGGTCATCGATTTGAAGACGTGCCGGACCGTGCCCTGGCGGTCGATGACGTAGGTGACCCGGCCGGGCAGCAGGCCCAGGACCGGCGGGACCCCGTAGAGCTTGCGGACCTTGCCGCCCTGGTCGCTGAGCAGCGTGAACGGCAGCTGGTGCTGCCCGGCGAAGGCGGCGTGCTTGTCGGCCGAGTCGGAGCTGATCCCGATGACCTCGGCATCGGCCTCAGCGAAGACCTCGTAGCTGTCGCGGAACGCGCACGCCTCGGCGGTGCAGCCGGGGGTGTTGTCCTTGGGGTAGAAGTACAGGACGACGACCCGCTGGCCGAGCCGGTCGTGCAGCCGGACCGGCTCACCGGACTGTGACGGCAAGGTGAAGTCAGGGGCCGTGTCGCCGGCCTGGATACCGCGTGCCATGTTCTCTGCCCTTCTGCGCTCCCGACGGGAACGCGGGCCGCGTGATAAAGCCTAGCCAGCCCAAAGCGCCGGTACAGCCGGACGTAAGGTGGTGCCGTGGAGGGCACGGTAGTCGTCGAACTGATTCAGCCGCTGATCGGCAAGCAAGGGCAGGTCAGGCTGCTGTTCCGGGGGGTGAACGGGCGCTGGACCCTCAATGATGACAAGCACCCGCTGACCGCCGTGCGGATACGCCCGGACGGGCTCGTCGAGACCTCGCGTGAGGACGGGTGGGACGTTGTGGACCCGGCCGACGTGGTGGCCGTCGAGTGGGTGTCCAGGGACGGCGAGGGCGGCGGCCAGTACCTCTGACGGACGGCCTGTTGCGGCGCGCGGGAAGATCACGTTGCGGCTCCGGCCCGGGTGCCGTCCGGCAGGAGGGCCAGGAGCTGTCTGGTGTGGCCGGGCAGTTCCACTTCCGCCAGGCCGGTGACGAGGGTGGTCAGCGGCATGGGCTGATCGACCAGGGCGGTGTCCTTGGACAGGAGCCGGGTGGGCACCGGTGTGTCGAGTTCGGCGTCGCTCAGCATCGGTCCGCCGAGTGTGCAGAGGGCGTCTCCTTGGAGGCGGATGCGGTCTCGAAGCCCCGTGTTGCCGCCGGCGAGCGCGATGACGCGTTCGATGGTCCAGGTGTCCAGCGCTATGCGGTTGTCATACGTCGTATTCGCTCCCGCAGCGACGCAGGAGGCGGCGGCGATGGTGGCGGCACTGACGAGCGAGACGTGCGCCAGAATCTGCTCGGCGTTCCATTCGCCGGCCGGGGGGACGGGACTCGTGCCGCCAGAGTCGGCCACTGTGGCCGCAGCGTCCAGCAGCGCGCGGTAGGCGTCCCGAAGCGGGGCGGTGTCCATCGTGTTGTCCTCATTTCTGCAGTCGCGCGCGGGGGTGGATACGGGAAGGGGTGTGGCGGCTGCGGTCTCGGGCGGTTGTGGCGGCTGCGGTCTCAGGCGTGGGCGCTGGACATCTCCCATGGTGCCTGCGGGAGGACATCGCCGGTCTCAAGCAGCGACTTGAGGTTCGCCAGCACGGCCGGCCATCCGCGTGAGATGCCGCCGAGCATCTCCTGGTTGGGGAGATTCTCGTGGGTCACGGTCAGGCGGACGATGTCCTGATGTGGTTCGACCAGAAAGGTGACGACCGACGGTTCTCTTGGCGTTCCGGCGCCGGGGGCGTCGTCGAATGTGATGACCAGGCGCGTCGGGGGCTCGGCCTTGATCACCCGGCCGACGGCATCGGCGGCGCCTGATCCGTCGACGCGCCGGTGCTCCCAGCCCGAGCCCGGCTGCCAGTCGGAGATGTTGGCGTGTCCCCAGTAGCGGGCCGTCAGGTCCGCGTCCGTCAGGGCCTGCCACACCTGCTCCGCGGTTGCGCGGATGTAGGTGACGTAGACGTAGGTCGGCACGGACGTGGGCCCGTTGGTCATGGCGTACTCCTCTGCCTGGTTCTTGATGGCACTGATCGCTTGCATGCGGGGCTTGTCGAACCCCGAGATCCAGCGCTCCTCGATCTCGTGGATCGGTGTCGGGTTGAGGTAGTGGAGCCGCTCCCGTCCGCGTCGTACGACGGTCACGAGGTTGGCCCGCTCAAGAATGTCGAGATGCTGTGTCGCCGACTGGCGCGCCATGCCCAGGCGTTCGCATAGCTCGCTCAGTGTCTGGCCGTTGTGCTCGCGCAGACGGTCGAGCAGGAGTCGCCGGGTGGGGTCGGCCAGCGCTTTGAAGACCGGGTCCATCGCTCTAGCGTCGGGGCTCACGCCTCCATTATGCAGGTATTTACCTGCATAATGTCAATGGCGGATCTTGGTTGGCCTGACTTCACGACTGACCATCGGACGTGACCAGGCACTATGCCCATCCGCAGGTCGTGCGCGGGACGCGCTCAAGGGGGGAAGTGGCTCCAGCACCGCCTACTCCGCATCCGTTAGATCTGCCCGTGCCACGGGAGGCGATCAGAGCACGACCTTGATCCACTTCGGCACAGGCCCGGGCGGCAATCTGACAGGCCGACTGACTCGGACACCCAGGCCGACGCCAGCAGCAAGATCATCCCCAGCAAATCTGCTGCACACCCGTCATCGAACCTGTATCCGAAGAATGTCGGTACCTCATGAGATGATCCGGTTATGTGTTCCCCTGGAAGGACCGCACGGGATGAGGTGCTGGCCGGCCTGGCGACCCTCGGCCCCGGTGTCACCGATGCGGTGACGCTGCTGGGCCAGGTCCATGACCTGGCCGGGTTCGCCGGCCAGATCCAGGGCGAGCTGGCCCGGCTGACCGCCGCCCTGGACGCCGCCGACGGCGCCTCGGAGGCCGGGTATTCCTCCACGGCGGCGTTCCTGCGGC
>PLRW01000083.1 GCA_003164955.1 Actinomycetota bacterium | reverse complement strand
GCTTGGGCCCTGGCGCGAGACCGGCGTCATCGCGACGCCGGCCGATGGCCCCGTGTCGTGGACCGAGCGCGCTGACGAGGCGGAGGCGGCCGCGGTGATCCTCGCCGGCGAACGGCACTTCGACGGCCCGGTCACGCTCACCGCGAGCGCCGCAGTGACGTTCGACGACATCGCGGGGGTCGCCTCCGAGCTCACCGGCCGCGACATCCGGCGCGTCGTCCTAGACGACGAGAAGTGGGTGGCCGAGCAGGCCGCGCACGGCACCCCGGAGTCCATGGCCCGGTTCCTGCTCGGTTTCTTCCAGGCCGCCCGCGAGGGATGCTTCGCGGGCGTTGACCCGCTTCTCGGCGACCTCCTCGGCCGTCAGCCGCGTACGGTGCGCGACCTGCTCGCCGAGCGGCCGGCGGCCTGAGGCATCGCCGTCAAGTCAAGGCCGGGATTCTGCTTGAGGATCGTGTGCGCCTCGACCGACGCGATATTGATAACATCGGCCGCACATCCCGTCGTAAGCGGGTGTGAGACTCAACCAGTGGAGATACCAGATGGCCGAGCTCCCACCGCCCCCAGAGGGAATTGTGCTGGCCCACTTCATCGTCTCGGACGATGTCGAGCGCTCTCGGCGCTTCTACACCGAAGTACTCGGCGGCAGGGTGGCCTTCTCCGGCCCCGGAGGGCTGACCTATGTCGCACTATCCAACAGCTGGATCATCATCAATGCCGGCGGAGGCCCGACCGACGACAAACCGGCGGTCACCCTGGAGACGCCACGCGATCCCGACCGGGTCAGCAGCTTCCTCAATATCCGGGTCAAAGACATCGAGGCCGTGTACGCCGAATGGAGCGCCCGGGGTGCTCAATTCCTGACGCCGCCGAAACAGCACCAGTACGAGATCCGTTGCTACATCCGCGATCCCGACGGTCATCTGATCGAAGTGGGGCAAACCACGGACCCAGAGGGGGACTGGTCGCCCGCTCACTGGCCATCGAATACGCCCGCCGAGGAGTCCGAGTGAATGCCCGGATCACCGGCGAAATCCCCCACATCGACGGTGGCCAGTCCCCCCGACACTGAGATCCCTACCAGCCATTTCCGGCAAGGCCGCTAAAGAGACGGTCATACCACGCGTTCTGACATCAGACCAGGCGGTGTGTTCCCCGACTACTCGTTGCCGGATCACACCGGCACGGTCCGCACGCTGAGCGAGCTGCAGGGACGCGATCCGTTGATCCTGTTACTCGCCCGTGGCAACTACTGCCCTAAACACCGTCGCCTTGACGAGGCCCTTGAAGCCGGTATGCGGATCGTGTCGCTGTTCTGGGGAGATCCCGCCGGCTGGACGCGGCCGAGACCGATGCGGTGTGAAGGCAGGGTCCAGACTCCGCAGCCCGCTTCCCTTACTGTGGCGACCTCCTTAGGCGGCGCTGCCCGGGTCGAGGAAGCATGGTCCCACTCCGTCAGGTCTCCACCCTCACGTGCGTTTCATCAAGGACGGCGGGGGACGGTCATCCTCACAGCACCTCCCCGCCGTTCCCCCGCTCTCAGCGAGGCGCTGCGAGACCGCTCGGTCCGGCGATGCTCCGGGCCGCCGTTGTTAGTACCACGAGGCTGAGGAGGTTTGGGTCATGACCACCGCGATCATCGGCACTGGAGGGATCGGATCGGTCATCGCCCGCCAGCTCGCCTCAGGCGGCGAGACCCTGCGGCTCTCGAGCGCCGACATTGAGTCGGCACGAACGCTGGCTGCCGAGATCGGTCGGGCTGCCGTCGTCGCCGTCGACAACCGCGACGCGTTGCAGGGCGCCGATGCCGTCGTCCTCGCGCTGCGGTTCGCCGTCCTGAAGGGCGTCATAGACGAGATCGCCGACCCGCTAACCGGCAAGCTCGTGGTCGTTCCGAGCAACCCGCTCGCCAGCGACGCACAAGGTAACGTCTCACGTCTCCTGCCGAAAGGGCAATCCTCTGGCGAGGTTGTAGCCGGGTGGTTGCCGGCGGGGGCGCGCTTGGCCATGGCATTTGGAACCCTGTCGGCCGATCTCTTCGAGTCCTCTAGCAACCGGTCACCGGAGCCGGCGGTCCTCTTCTACGTGACCGGCGACGACCGTGCTGGTGAGGAAGTCGAGCGGTTGATCCGAACGGCCGGCTTCGAGCCGGCGAGGGCCGGCGGGATCGAACAGTCGGGTCGACTCGAAGTGGGCGGCGACCTTCACGATCTCGTGGTCGGCCCCGCAGAGGCGCGGTCATTGATCTGACCGGCAGCGGCTGCGCCTCATCCGCTTCGCCAGCCGCCAGGTTCGCCGTAACCGCACCCGGACATGCGCGGGCCCGGATCGAATGATCCTGGGCCGGGCCGGGATTCGCCTGCCGGTCAGCTCGTCATGCTGGCGAACATGCCGGGCTCGTAGGAACCTCCCTGCTGGCGTACGATCACGCCGAGCCGGTTGGCCGCGTTGATCATGGCGACCAGGGAGACCAGCGCGGCGATCTGGTCGTCGTCGTAATGCTTGCGCACCTGGGCCCAGGTCTCGTCGGACACGCCGTGGGAGGCGTCGGCGAGCCGGGTCCCCTCCTCGGTGAGCGCCAGCGCGGCCCGCTCGGCCTCGGTGAACACGGTGGACTCGCGCCAGGCGGCGACCAGGTTGAGCCGGACCGCGGTTTCACCGGCGGCTGCGGCCTCCTTGGTGTGGAGGTCGACGCACCAGCCGCAGCCGTTGATCTGGCTGGCGCGCAGCCCCATCAGCTCCTGCGTGGACGTCGGCAGCGGCGACTGCGCGATCACCAGGCTGGCGCTGGCGAACCGCTTGGCGAACTTGGCACCGATCTCGTTGCCGAACATGTCAAATCGGGGTTCCATGACATCGTCCTCACTCGTGGTGTTGCGTGTTGCTGGACTGAACGAACACGAGATGCCGGCGACCCGGTCCCTGTGACAACGCCGGTTACGTGACGTGCGCCACAACCAGGTGGCTACATCGGTGAGATCTGGCGCACCGCTGCTCGCCAGCCTGACTCGGCGTCACGTCATTTGGCAGCGGGCAACATGGATTGGCTACCGTCTCGGTGTCACAAAACGACGGGGCCCGGTGTCTGGTGGGTAACGCAGTCGAGAGTGAACAGGAGCCCGCCCATGGCCGGCATGTCGCGGACCGCGCCAGAAGATCGTGGTGGGAACATGAGCCGCGACGGCCGCCCGGACCCCGCCACCGAGGCGTTCCTCGCCCACCGCAACCTGCTGTTCACCGTCGCCTACGAGATGCTTGGCTCGGCCGCCGACGCCGAAGACGTCCTGCAGGAGACCTGGCTGCGGTGGGTGGGCGTCGATCTCGCCACGGTTCGGGATCAGCGTGCATACCTGGTCCGTATCACCACCCGCCAGGCGCTGAGCCGGCTGCGCACGCTCGGCCGCCGCAAAGAGTCCTACGTCGGCTCCTGGCTGCCCGAGCCGCTGCTCACCGCGCCCGACGTGGCCGAGGATGTCGAGCTGGCCGACAGCGTCTCGATGGCGATGCTGCTGGTGCTGGAGACGCTCACGCCGACGGAGCGGGCGGTGTTCGTGCTGCGCGAGGTGTTCGACCTCGGGTACGACGAGATCGCCGAAGCCGTCGGCAAGAGCCCGGCCGCGGTCCGCCAGATCGCGCACCGGGCGCGGGCACACGTCGCGGCGCGCCGGCCGCGCGGGGCGGTTTCCCCGGCCGAGACCCGGCACGCGCTCGAGGCGTTCCAGCGGGCGGCCGAAACAGGCGATCTGCAACGCCTGCTCGACATTCTCGCGCCGGACGTCGTCTTCCTGGGTGACGGTGGCGGAATCAAGCAGGCCATCCTGCGGCCCATCGTGGGGGTCGACAAGGTGGCCCGCGTGCTGGCCGCCGGGCTGGGCAGGATCGCCGCCGCGGGCCCGCTGCAGCCGGCACAGGTCAACGGCTACCCGGCGCTGATCCTCCGGCTCAACGGCGAGATCGACACCGTCATAGCGGTCCGCATCGATGACGGCCTTATCACCGGGCTGTACGCCGTACGCAATCCCGAGAAGCTGTCGCATATGGAGCAGGAGACCACCCTGCGCCGCTGAGCCTGGGCTGCGGGCCGAGCGGGACACCGGCGGCGTGCGTGCCGCCTGGGAGGCAGCGCCGGCCACCGCACTAACGGGAACTCCCGGGATTTACTGGATCTTTGACGGGCCGGGGAATGTGATCAGCGGGGTACGCCATAGCGATGAGACCTGTACATCCTGCTGTAGCGCGCGAGCGGCGCGTACGCCCACGTGCAGGGCCCGGATGCTCATCAGGATCAGCATCGTGGCCAGAGGCAGTTCACCGAACAGCGCCGATGCGGCGCTCACGATCAGGTCCCGGTGCCCATTTGCGGTGAGCAGGTCGAACCACGCGTCGCACAAGAGCAGGACGCTCGTGATGATCGAGGCCGGCACGACGATCTGGCGCTGCTTCCACAGGCCCCACGCGGTGACCGCGAGGCAGCCGAGCAGGACCACGTCGAAACCGGTCCACAGAACCCGCCAGTTGGCGGTGACGTAGGTGCGAGGCAAGGACACGGCAAGCCCGATTGTCCAGGGAATCAGGCCGAGACAGCAAGCAGCCAGGAACCGGATGAACCAGCACCTGGCGGTCAGCACGCGAGCACTGATACTGAACTCGGACGAGTGCAGCATCTGGACGCGGCGCAGGAGGTCGGCCCGCTCACGGTGGGACAGCTCACTCAGCATCTGGTCACTGATGGCGGATTCACTCGACCCGCCCGGGGGGCTGCTGCGAGACGTCATCGCAACCATGACTTCGGCGGGGAGATGTCCCCGTCATCCTCGCGGCGCTGGTCCGGCAGCACGATCTTGGCCTGGCCGCAACAGCCTTGAATCGCCGTCCGGGTCTTCGCCATCGTGCGTTCACGCAGCCTGACCGGTGATTGCTGGCCGCCTTTCAGCAGCTTCGCCGTCTTTGTCCATGCCCGGCTGCATCGTCTTCGTAGGGGCGTTCGACGCCGGCAGAAAGACCAAGGTGAGGGCGACGCCCGCCACGGCGATGCCGGCGGACACCACAAGCGCCAGGTCCATGCCGTGCACGAAGGCCGCCTGCACCGACGCGAGCAGCGACGCCGAACCGATCTTCTGGGCGACTGCCACGCCGCCGAAGACGCTCTGGCGGACGGCCGCCGCGGCCGCCGCCGGCAGACCCGGCAGGTGCAGGCGGCCCAGGTAGCCGGCGCTCAGCACGCTGCCGAGGATGGCGATGCCGAGTGGGCCCCCGGTCTTGTTGACTGCCTGCAGCACCGCCGCGCCGACGCCGCTTTTGTCCGCCGACAGCTCGACCAGCGCGGCGGACATGGCGGTGGCCATGGCGATGCCCGTCCCCACCCCGGCGACCGCCAGCCACGCCGCCACGTACAGGCCGCCCGAGCTCACGCTCGTCATAGCGCCCGCGGCCAGCCCGGCCGCGAGCAGGACGAAGCCGGCGGCCACGGCCACCTTGGCGCCCACCAGGCGGACGATGCGGTTAGCGGGAACGGCTCCGGCCACCATCCCGCCGACCAGAGGCAGCAGCCGCAGGCCCGAGCCCATGGCGGCCGTGCCGAGCACGCCCTGGAAGTACTGCGGCATGGTGAACAAGATGCCGAGCAGGCACATGATCGGCACCACGGACAGGATCACGCCCCAGGTGAACGACGCCGAGCCGAACAGGCTCAGATCGATAAGGGGCTGGCCGCCTGGCTGGCGGGTCAGCCGGCGTTCCCAGCCGAAGAAGCCGGCCAGCAACGCCACTCCGGCGATCATCAGGGCCAGGGCACCGGCATCGCCCCAGCCGTCCTGGCCCGCCTGGATCAGGCCGTAGGTCAGCGCGACCAGCCCGGCGGCCGAGGCCGCCACCCCCACCAGGTCAAGGCCCGGGCGCTGCGCGGCGCGGGACTCCGGCACCAGGGCGATGACGGCCGCCAGGCTGACCACGACGACCGGCACGTTGATCAGGAACACCCAGCCCCACCAGTAACTGGTGAGCAGCCAGCCGCCCAGGATCGGGCCGATCGGGAAGGCCACGAAGGTGACCGCCGCCATCACCCCCACGGCCTTCGGCCGCTCCGCCTTGCTGAACAGCACCGTCAGGACGGAAAACGCCATCACGATCAGCCCGGCGCCGCCGAGCCCGACCAGCACCCGGGCCGCCAGGAACTCCGCCACCGACGTCGAGTACGCGCAGGCCACCGATCCGATCCCGAACAGCATCAGGGAGCTGAGGAGGACCTTCTTGCGGCCGTAGCGGTCGCCCAGCAGGCCGGCCGGGAGCATCGCGGCGGCCAGGACGAGGAAGTACCCCGACGAGAACCACTGCAGGTCGGACTCCGATGCGTGCAGGGCCTTAGCCAGCGTGGGCAGGGCGACGCTGAGTACCGTGCCGTCGATACCGACCACCAGGGCGGCCAGGCCCAGAGTGCCCAGCGCCCACCATTTTCGTGTTCCGGACACCGTAATGGGTGCCGGCGCGCCGCCAAGGACAGTGGTCATGGCGTTTCTCCTCTAGCGGAGGAGGCGCCGAGCGCGTACGAGCGACAGACCGTGGGCGGCCGTCCTGCCCGAACCAGGCGTCTCATGGAAAAAAATCTGCCAGCCTGCGCTACCAGGGTCCGGAGCAACGCTCCCGGAGCCCGCCCAAGGCGCTAAGCAGAGTCCAGCACGGCTACGGGACTACCCTGCCGTGTTACCACTCACCGTACGGCAGGCCCTATTGCACTTCAACGAAAGGTGGCTTACCTGCAAGTGCCTATGGCACTCCGGCGAACAGGCGACGGGGCCTTCGATCAGCTCCCGGTCCGGCTCGCCCAATCGCGCTGAGCTGCTTCGACCAACTCCCAGTTGGCGTCGGCCCACCGCCCGAGCGCGGCGAGAGGCTCATCGAGCGACCTGCCGAGATCGGTGAGCTCGTACAGGGTTGCCGTGCCCATTCGCCCGGAATCGAGATGCCGCCTGATGAGGCCGTCGCACTCGGCGCGTCGCAGCGTGTCGGTGAGCACCTTGTGCGAGACGCCATCCAGTACGTCATGGAGATCCTGGAAGCGGAGACCCCCGGCAGCCAGCTCTCCGAGCACCCCCAGAGTCCAGCGCCCGCCGATCAGCCGGACCAGGGCATAGGGCCGTCTCCACTCGATAGTCATCTCGATGGCCGGCCAGCGGTGACGCGGGTGACGGCGACATCGGCAGCCTGACCGGCAACCTTCACGGTCTGGGTTACCCAGCCCGCTCCAGCGTGGTCTGGCCGGATCGCCGGGACGGGGAGCGCCAGAACCTTCCCGGCCCCGAGGAATACTTCACCGGGCCTTCGCCGGCCGCCGGCGCGGGCGCTCGTCTCCGGGCCTTGCGGGGCCGCCGCCGGAGCCTCGCTCCCCGCCACGAGGCCTCTTCCTAAACGCGACTGCACTCGCGTTAGCATACGCTCCTCCGGGCCACCGGTGCGGGAATCCTTGCGATAACTTCCAGGCATGGCCAACGACAGCGATCCTCCGCAGGCTCGCCGGACCGGCGGCAGGAGCGCACGGGTGCGCGCAGCGGCACTGACGGCCACCGTGGATGTCCTGTTCGAGAGCGGGTTCGACACGCTGTCGATCCGGGAGATCGCCAAGCGTGCCGGGGTCCACGTGTCCTCCATCTACCGGCGCTGGGGCACCAAGGCCGAGCTTGTCTCCGACGCGCTGGCAAGCAGGATGGGACTGGAGGTCCCGACTCCGGACACCGGATCCCTGCGCGAGGACCTGCTTACCTTGCTCCGCGCTGCGGCAGCGTTCATAAGCACTCCGCTCGGAGAGAATCTGGTGCGCATGGCCCTGAGGCGGGATCTGCCGGATTCCGACACGGCGCGTGACAGGTTCTGGACCGATCGCTTCACGCGTGGATCTGTGATCCTCGATCGAGCGGAGGCGCGTGGCGAGTTGCGTCCTGGCATCGACCGCTTCCTCACGCTGGAGACGCTGGTCGGCCCGCTGTACCTGCGGCTGCTGCTGACAAGAGAGCCCCTGAACGAAACGATCATCGAAAATGTCGTCGATCTGATGCTGACCGGCATCGCCGCTGAGCATCCCTGGAGCGCCGCACACGCGCCGTCGCCCGGCCCGTGCGGCCCACAAGCCTTAGGCGCGATCCTCAGCCAGCGCAGCATCCTCGCCCCAGCCGATGACGCGACCGAGGCTTTTCCGCGGGGTGATTCGGGCATGGACTGAAAAAGCGCAAAGTGAGGCGGGCAATCGCCGAGGGCGGCGGACATGGAGGTCTCGGATGAGATGTTGAGCCGACCGTCGCCGGCGGTCCTCGGACTGAACGACGTTGTCGTCGTCGAGGATAGCGTGACGCCCGCCGAGCAGGGGGTG
>PLRW01000250.1 GCA_003164955.1 Actinomycetota bacterium | reverse complement strand
GCCGGCCAGGCCCCGGCGGGCGCGGGTGGCACGGCCGCGGCCAGTTCCGCCGGCCCGGGCGCGGGGAGCGCTACGGCCGGGACGCAGCCGGGGCAGGCGTCGCGGGTCCGCATGACCGGCGCCCAGGCCCTGGTCCGAGCGCTCGAGAAGGTCGGCGCGGACGTGGTGTTCGGCCTGCCGGGCGGCGCCATCCTGCCTGCCTACGACCCGCTCCTGGACTCGGACGAGGTGCGGCACATCCTGGTCCGGCACGAGCAGGGCGCGGGGCACGCGGCCACCGGGTACGCGCAGGCGACCGGGCGGACCGGCGTGTGTATGGCCACCTCTGGCCCGGGCGCGACCAACCTGGTCACGCCGATCGCCGACGCCTACATGGACTCGGTGCCCATAGTCGCGATCACCGGCCAGGTGTCCACCAGCCTGATCGGCACGGACGGGTTCCAGGAAGCCGACATCTCCGGTATCACCATCCCGATCACCAAGCACAACTTCCTGGTGACCAAGGCCGAGGACATCGCGCGGACGATCGCGGAGGCGTTCCACCTGGCCTCCACCGGGCGCCCGGGGCCGGTGCTCGTCGACATCGCCAAGGACGCGTTGCAGGCGCAGACCGACTTCGTCTGGCCCGTGCCGCTGGACCTGCCCGGGTATCACCCGGTGACCCGCCCGCACTCCCGTCAGATCCGTGAGGCCGCGCGGCTGATGACCGCCGCGCGCCGTCCCGTTCTGTACGCCGGGGGCGGGATCATCAAGGCGAACGCGGCACCCGAACTGCTGACCCTGGCCGAGCTGACCGGCATTCCGGTGGTCACGACCCTGATGGCCCGCGGAGGCTTCCCGGACGGGCACGCGCAGCACCTCGGCATGCCCGGCATGCACGGTACGGTCGCCGCGGTCGGTGCCCTGCAGAAGGCCGACCTGATCGTCGCGCTCGGGGCCCGGTTCGACGACCGGGTGACGGGCAACCTGGCGTCGTTCGCGCCCGACGCCGCGATCGTGCACGCCGACATCGACCCGGCCGAGATCTCCAAGAACCGGCGGGCCGACGTGCCGATCGTCGGCGATTGCCGCGAGGTGATCTCCGACCTGATCACGGCGGTGCGGGCCGAGCACCAGGCCGGGAAGCGGGGCGAGTTCGACGCCTGGTGGGCTCACCTCAACGACCTGCGCAACACCTATCCGCTGGGTTACGAGGAGCCGGGTGACGGCTCGCTGTCCCCGCAGTACGTGATCAAGCGCATCGGCGAGATCGCCGGTCCCGAGGCGATCTACGTGGCCGGCGTGGGCCAGCACCAGATGTGGGCCGCTCAGTTCATCTCTTACAAGCACCCGCGTACCTGGCTGAACTCCGGTGGTCTCGGCACGATGGGCTACGCGGTGCCCGCGGCGATGGGCGCGAAGGTCGGGCGGCCGGACGCGTGCGTCTGGGCCATCGACGGTGACGGCTGCTTCCAGATGACCAACCAGGAGCTGGCCACCTGTGCGCTGGAGGGCATCCCGGTCAAGGTCGCGATCATCAACAACGGGAACCTCGGCATGGTCCGGCAGTGGCAGACGCTGTTCTACAACGAGCGGTACTCCAACACCGACCTGCGCCGCGCCGGCACCTCGGCGGCGCTGCCCGGGGCTGTTCCCGGCCACGCAGAGGCCGCCGGGGCGGGGCCGCTGGCGGGCACCCGCGTTCCGGACTTCGTCAAGCTGGCCGAAGCCTACGGCTGCGCCGGTATCCGCTGCGAGAAGCCGGGTGACGTGGACGCGGTGATCAAGCAGGCGATGGAGATCAACGACCGCCCGGTCGTGATCGACTTCATCGTGCACCGCGACGCCATGGTCTGGCCGATGGTCGCGGCCGGTACCAGCAACGATGAGATCCAGTTCGCCCGCGACATGGCGCCCGACTGGGGTAGCTCCGAATGACCCGGCCAGCCAGCAGTGAACAGGCCGGCAGTGAACAGGCCAGCAGTGAACGGGGCCAGCAGTGAACAGGGAAGGCACCGAAACAATGAGTAGGCATACGCTGTCCGTGCTGGTGGAGAATAAGCCGGGTGTTCTGGTGAGGATCGCCGGGCTGTTCTCGCGGCGCGGGTTCAACATCGACTCGCTGGCGGTCGGGCCGACCGAGCACGAGGAGATTTCCCGGATGACGATCGTGGTGAACTGTGACGAGCACCCGCTTGAGCAGGTCACCAAGCAGCTCAACAAGCTGATCAACGTGATCAAGATCGTTGAGCTGGAGCAGGGGTTCGCGGTCCAGCGCGAGCTCATGCTGATCAAGGTCCGCGCCGACACCGAGAGCCGTTCGAAGGTGCTGGAGACCGTGCAGCTCTTCCGGGCCAAGGTGGTCGACGTGGCGCTCGACGCGGTGACCGTCGAGGCGACCGGCAACCGGGAAAAGCTCGACGCGCTGATCAGGGTGCTCGAGCCCTTCGGGCTCAAGGAACTGGTGCAGTCCGGCATGGTGGCGGTCGGGCGCGGTGGCCGGTCGATCACTGACCGGGCGCTCCGTCCGGTCGAGCGCAGCGCCTGACGCGGCCCCGGCCAGCACAGCTCAGCTCAATACACATTCATCACGAAAGGCCAGGCAGTGGCAGAGATTTTCTACGACGACGACGCCGACCTCTCAGCGATCCAGGGTCGGCACGTCGCCGTGCTGGGGTACGGCAGCCAAGGGCACGCGCACGCACTTTCGCTCCGCGACTCGGGCGTGGACGTGCGGGTCGGCCTGCCCGAGGGTTCAGGCAGCCGGTCCAAGGCGGAGGATGACGGCCTGCCGGTCGTTACGCCCGCCGAGGCATGCGAGCAGGCCGACCTGATCATGGTCCTGGTGCCCGACACCCTGCAGCGGACGCTGTACACGGAGGCCATCGCGCCGAGCCTGGTCGACGGGGACGCGCTGTTCTTCGCGCACGGGCTGAGCATCCGGTACGGGCTCATCCAGCCTCCGCCGGGCGTGGACGTGTGCATGGTGGCCCCGAAGGGCCCCGGGCACCTGGTACGGCGCCAGTTCAACGCCGGCCGCGGCGTCCCCGTCCTGGTCGCGGTCGAGCGCGACGCGACCGGCCACGCCTGGCCGCTGACCCTCGCCTACGCCAAGGGCATCGGCGGCACCCGGGCGGGCGCGCTGAAGACCACGTTCACCGAGGAGACCGAGACCGACCTGTTCGGCGAGCAGACCGTGCTCTGCGGCGGCGTGTCCGAGCTGATCAAGGCGGGCTTCGGCACCCTCGTGGACGCCGGCTACCAGCCCGAGATCGCCTACTTCGAGTGCCTGCACGAGATGAAGCTGATCGTGGACCTCATGTACGAGGGCGGCATCTCCAAGATGTACTGGTCGTGCTCCGACACCGCGGAGTTCGGCGGGTACACCCGCGGCCCGCGCATCATCAACGAGCAGACCCGCGAGGAGATGCGCAAGATCCTCGCCGAGATCCAGGACGGCCGGTTCGCGCGCGAGCTCGTGGAGGAGTTCGACGCGGGCAAGCCGAACTTCCTCAAGCGGCGCGAGGCCGAGCACAACGAGCAGATCGAGCAGGTCGGCGGGCGGCTGCGCCCCCTGATGAGCTGGATCGGCTCCGACGAGGAGTAACCGGATGGCCCGGGCCGCCCCGGTGAATGCAGCAGCGGAAAGCAGCAGCGAAAACGCGGTCCGGGCCTCCGGTGTCTCAGATTATGAGACATATTGTGCCGACAGGCGTTCACTCCCGGTCGGCGTCAGCTATTGTCGTTATCCGGATCAGCCACCTGTTCGCCGCGGCGCACGCCCCCTCTGCTCGTTAAGGGTTCTCACATGGCTTCTCGTACCATCAGGCTCGCTGTCATCGGCGGGGACGGCATCGGGCCCGAGGTCGTCGCCGAGGCGCTCAAGGTGCTCCGCGTCGCGGCCCGCGACGTCACCATCGATGAGACCAGCTACGACCTGGGCGCACGCCGCTGGCACCGGACAGGTGAGACGCTTCCCGACGCGGTCCTCGAGGAGATCCGCGGGCACGACGCCATCCTGCTCGGCGCGGTCGGTGACCCCGGTGTGCCCAGCGGTGTGCTGGAGCGCGGGCTGCTGCTGAGGCTCCGTTTCGAGCTCGACCAGTACGTCAACCTCCGCCCGGTCCGGCTGTACCCCGGCGTGGTCACCCCGCTGGCCACCGCGCGGGCCGAGAACATCGACATGGTGGTCGTCCGGGAGGGAACCGAGGGCCCGTACACGGGAGCCGGTGGCGTCATGCGCAAGGGCACTCCTGGCGAGATCGCCACCCAGGAGAGCCTGAACACCGCGTTCGGCGTGCACCGCGTCGCCCGCTACGCCTTCGGCCGGGCGATGGCCCGCCCCCGCCGCAAGCTCACGCTCGTGCACAAGACCAACGTCCTGACCTACGCGGGCGACCTCTGGCAGCGCACCGTGGACAGCCTGGCCAAGGAGTTCGCCGATGTGTCCGTGGACTACTGCCACGTGGACGCGGCGTCCATGTTCTTCGTGACCCAGCCCGAGCGCTTCGACGTGGTGGTCACCGACAACCTGTTCGGTGACATCCTCACCGACCTGGGCGCCGCCGTGGCCGGCGGTATCGGCCTGGCCGCGAGCGGTAACATCAATCCCGAAGGCGCCACCCCCAGCATGTTCGAGCCGGTGCACGGCAGCGCGCCCGACATCGCCGGCCGCCAGATGGCCGACCCGACCGCGGCGATCCTTTCCGTCGCGCTGCTCTGTGACCACGTGGGCCTGACGGCCGAGGCGGCCAAGATCGAGCAGGCCGTGGCGGAGGACCTGGTCGAGCGGCAGGGCGCCTGGGCACGCCGGAGCACGCCGGAAATCGGCGACGACATCGCCGAGCGAGTAGCCAGCTAGGGCGGTGCTGCGCGCGCCGTCCTGCGAGCGGCGCGCTGACCCGGGCTGCCCGCCTCCAGATGGGCGGCCCGTCACCTCGGGGCCGCCGCTCGACGGGCGCCCCGCCATCCCCGGGCCGCCCGCCTCGGGACGCCGGCCCGGACACCGCGGGCGCGGCGAGCCTGCTCCGTCCCTGCCGCCCGGGCCCTGCCGCCCGGAGTCGTCCCCGCGGGTCACGTTTGGCCTGCTGGTCAGTAGTGTCGCGGGACCGAAGTCGCGGCGTAAGGTTTAGCATGCTCCGCCGCATGGCCGGCGGTTAGGAGGATTTCCGCGATGACCGCGATTCAGCAGACCGAGATCGCCTTCGACGTCCGCCCGTCCGACCAGCCGGTCCCGGCGGCCGAACGGGAGCGGCTCCTGGCCGCCCCCGCGTTCGGTGTGCGGTTCACCGACCATATGGTCACCCTGCGCTGGACGCAGGACGAGGGCTGGCACGACGGGCGGCTGGAGCCCTACGGGCCGTTCACCCTGGACCCGGCCACGGCCGTGTTCCACTACGCGCAGGAGTTCTTCGAGGGCCTGAAGGCCTACCGCCAGGAGAGCGGGTCAGTGGTGATGTTCCGGCCGCAGGCGAACGCGGCCCGGTTCAACAGCTCGGCCCACCGGATGGCGATGCCGGAACTGCCGGAGGAGACGTTCCTGCACGCCCTTGAGCTGCTGGTGACCCAGGACCGCGACTGGGTGCCGCTGGAACTGGAGAAGAGCCTCTACCTGCGCCCGTTCGCGATCGCGACGCAGCCGGGGCTGGGCGTGAACTACCCGTCCTCGTCGTACCTGTTCTCGGTCATCGCCTCACCGGCGGGCGCGTACTTCTCCGGCGGGGTCAAGCCGGTCACCGTCTGGCTGTGTGCCGACTTCACCCGGGCCGCGCCGGGTGGCACCGGCGAGGTCAAATGCGGGGGCAACTACGCCGCCGCGTTCGTGGCCCAGCAGGAGGCCATCGATAACGGCTGCGACCAGGTCGTCTGGCTCGACGCCGCCGAGCATCGCTGGGTGGAGGAAATGGGCGGGATGAACCTGTTCTTCGTCTACGGGTCCGGGGCGGGCGCGCGGATCATGACGCCCGCGCTCACCGGGACGCTCCTGCCCGGCATCACGCGCGATTCCCTGCTGCAGCTCGCGCCCCATCTCGGGATCCCGGCCGTCGAGGGCCGCATCTCGACGGATCAGTGGCACTCCGACAGCGCGTCCGGCGAGCTGACCGAGGTCTTCGCGTGCGGGACGGCGGCCGTCATCACGCCGGTGGGCAAGGTCAAGACCGCCACCGGCGAGTGGCTGATCGGCGACGGCACCCCCGGCCCGGTCACGATGCGCCTGCGCGAGGAACTCCTCGGCCTCCAGTACGGCCAGCGCCCGGACCCGTTCGGCTGGATCCACAAAGTCTGCTGAACGGACATGCCCCGAGCGCGCCGGCGTGCCGGGTCTCCGCGCTGCGCGCCCCGCCGGGCCAGCCCGCCGAAGCGGTCGGCCCGGCGGCGGCGTCCCGCCCGCCAGGACCCCCGCCCCCGGGGCGGCCCGGCGAAGCTGTCCCAGATGGTGAGATTGATGTGCCAGCGGCCGGCGTCATGTGGCAGACTGCGGCTATGACGTCCGCCCGCATCATTATCGGCAGGCGCGTCGAGGCGGCGGCTGCTGCTCGCTGATCTTTGATCAGCTTCGCCCCAGCCCGCAGTGTTAGCCCGGGGGACGCCCCCCGGACCCCCGCCTGGACGCGCAGACCTCTCGCATGCCGCGAGGGGTCTTTTGCTTTGTGGGCCCAGACAATCCTCAAGAAACGGAACCTCGCGATGCTTGACGACAGCTTCCACGTCTACGACACCACGCTGCGCGATGGCGCCCAGCAGGAGGGACTGAACCTGACGGTCGCCGACAAGCTCGTGATCGCCGCGCAGCTGGACGGCCTGGGCGTCGGCTTCATCGAGGGCGGCTGGCCCGGCGCCATCCCCAAGGACACCGAATTCTTCCGCCGCGCTCAGCGTGAGCTGGAACTCAAGCACGCGCAGCTCGCCGCGTTCGGCGCGACCCGCCGGCCCGGCGCGAAGGCGGCCGATGACCCTCAGGTCGCCGCGCTGCGCGAGTCGGGCGCGCCGGTCGTGACGCTTGTCGCCAAGAGTCACGACCGGCACGTCCGGCTGGCCCTTCGCACCACACTCGAGGAAAACCTCGCGATGGTGCGGGAGACGATCGAGCACCTCCGGGACAGCGGCCAGCGTGTCTTCCTGGACGCGGAGCACTTCTTCGACGGCTACCGCTCCGACCCGGCCTACGCGCTCGAGGTGGTCCGTGTCGCGGCGGAGGCCGGGGCCGAGGTCGTCGCGCTCTGCGACACGAACGGCGGCATGATGCCGGGCGAGCTGGGGGACGTGGTGACCGCCGTCGCCGCGGTCACCGGGGCGCGCCTCGGTATCCACTGCCACGACGACACCGCCTGCGCGGTGGCCAACACGCTCGTCGCGGTCGACGCGGGCGTGACCCACGTGCAGGGGACCGCGAACGGCTACGGTGAGCGGGCCGGCAACGCCAACCTGTTCAGCGTCGTCGCCGGGCTCCAGCTGAAGAAGGGCCGCCCGGTCCTGCCGGACGGCTGCCTGCCCGAGCTGACCCGCATCGCCCATTCGATCAGCGAAGTCACCAACGTCACGCCGAACACCCACCAGCCCTACGTCGGGGTGTCGGCTTTCGCGCACAAGGCGGGCCTGCACGCCTCGGCGGTCAAGGTCGACCCGATGCTGTACCAGCACATCGACCCCGAACTGGTCGGGAACGACATGCGCATGCTGGTGTCCGACATGGCGGGCCGGGCATCGGTCGAGCTCAAGGGCAAGGAACTCGGCTACGACCTGTCCGGCGACAAGGCCGCGCTCGGCCGCGTCGTGGACCGGGTGAAGGAGCTGGAGGCCAAGGGGTACACCTTCGAGGCCGCCGACGCCTCGTTCGAGCTGCTGCTCCGCGACGAGCTGCTGCCCGGCGGGATGAGGTACTTCGCGGTGGAGTCGTGGCGCGTCATCGTCGAGCGGCGGACGGACGGCCAGGTCGTCAGCGAGGCGACCGTCAAGCTGACCGCCAAGGGTGAGCGCGTCGTCGCCACGGGGGAGGGAAACGGCCCCGTCAACGCCCTGGACAAGGCGCTGCGGATCGGCCTGGAGAAGATGTACCCCGAGCTGGCGAACCTGGAACTGGCCGACTACAAGGTCCGGATCCTGGAGGGGACCCACGGCACCGGCGCCGTGACCCGCGTCCTGGTCGAGTCGGACGACGGCAGCGGCCGCACCTGGAACACGGTGGGCGTCGACGAGAACATCATCGCCGCGTCCTGGCAGGCCCTCGAGGAAGCCGTCACCTACTGCCTGCTCCGCGCCGGCCACCAGCCCTCCTGAGTCCTCCGGCGGCCGTTCCCGGCGGCCCTCAGCCGCGGCCGCGCCGGGCCCGGGCGGCCGTGAGCACCTATTTCCTGCTGATGGGGCTGACGACGGCCGTCTGGGTCGCCAGGATCCCGGCCATCAAGGAACGGCTCTCGCTCAGTGACGGGCGGCTGGGGCTCGCCCTGCTGGCCGCCCCGGCCGGGCTGATCCTGGCCACCCTCGTCGCCGGGCGCCTCGTCGACCGGTACGGCAGCGGCCGGATGACCCGGGTGGCCGGGGCGAGCTTCTGCCTGCTCCTGATCGCGCCCGGCCTGGCCCGGAGCATGGCCGGCCTGATGGCAGTGCTGCTGGTCATCGGGCTGGCCGGCGGCACGATGGACGTTTCGATGAATGCGCACGGTGTCCGGGTGGAGACCGCCTACCGGCGGCCGATCATGGCCTCCATGCATGCCTGCTACAGCCTCGGCGGGCTCGGTGGCGCCCTGTTCGGCGGTGCCTTCGCGTGGGGCGGCCTCGGGCCGGAGCCGACGTTCGCCGCGGCCGCGTTTCCGTCGGCCGTGGTGGCCGTGATCGCGGGACGATGGCTTTCCGGGCCGCCGGGTACGGAGCTGCCCGCCCCTGAAGAGACGATCGAGGCGGCTGCGCCGGAGACGATTGGGGCGGCTGCGCCGGCGCCCGAAGGCAGCCCGTTGCGTTCCAGCGGCCGGCGGACGGGCTGGCTGGTGCTCGCGCTCGGCGTTGTCGGGCTGTGCGGCCTCGTCGCCGAAGGAGCAGCAGGCGACTGGAGCGCCGTTTACCTGCACGATGACCTGGGCGCATCGGCGGCCCTGGCCGCGGTCGCCTTCGGCGCGTTCTCGGTGGCGATGACGGCGGGCCGGCTGGCGGGTGACCGGCTCGCGGGACGGTTCGGCCGGGTGCGGCTGGTCCGCGGCTGCGCCCTGCTCGGTGCGGCGGGCCTGGCTGGCGGCCTGCTCAGCCGCGACGTCGCCGGCGCGCTGACCGGCTTCGCGGTGCTGGGCGCCGGGCTGTCGTGCATCGTCCCGCAGGTGTTCTCGGCCGGAGGCAGAGCCGATCCGGTGTCGCCGGGGAGGGGGCTGGCCCGCGTCGTCGGGCTCGGCTACCTGGGCCTGGCCGGGGGACCGGTGGTCATCGGGGCGTGCGCCAGCCTGATAGGGCTGCCGCTCGCCCTGGGCATCCCCGTCCTGCTGGTGCTGTGGGTCGCGGTCTCTGCGCGCGCCCTGGCCCCTCGCGCCCCGGCTTCCCGCGCACCCGCCTGACTCCCCACGGGTACCCCCCCGCGCGCGCCGCGGCAAAAGCTCTTACGGTGGTGACATGGAAGACAAGGAGATTCTTTCCCGCATCGACGAGCTGATCGGGACCGAACACGAGCTCCGCGACCGCCTGGCTCAAGGAAAACTATCGACTGAGGAAGAGCACACCCGCCTCCAGGAGACCGAACAGGCTCTTGACCAGTGCTGGGACCTTCTCCGGCAGCGCCGGGCCCGCCGCGAGTTCGGCGAGGACCCGAGCGCCGCAGATGCCCGCTCGGTGCCGGAGGTCGAGAATTACCAGCAGTAGCGGTCGATGGCCTCAGTAGGCTCTAAAGCTGGGAGAGCCGCCGGAGTGCGGCTCCCCGGGCGGCTCGCTGAGGGTCGGAACACGTCTGCTGGAGTGTGAGGAGAACCGTGCGTATCGCGAGGTTCGCCATGGGGGGCGATGTCGCCTATGGCGTGGTCGAGGAAGACCAGGGTGACGGCTCATCTCCGGCTCCGGGGGCTGATCGCCCCGGGGTTTCCGGCGGCCAGGACCGGCCGCTGGTCATCGCGGAGCTGCACGGGCACCCGTTCGGCACCGACCCGGCCGGCGTCCGGTACACCGGCCGGCGGTTCCCGCTGGCTGACGTCCGGCTGCTCGCCCCGGTCCTGCCGAGCAAGGTGGTGGGGGTCGGCAAGAACTACGCGGACCATGCGGAGGAGATGGGCGGCGAGCCGCCGGTCGAGCCCGTGCTGTTCCTCAAGCCGTCGACCTCGGTGACCGGGCAGGGCGACCCGATCGCGTACCCGGTGAAGCTCACCGAGCGGGTCGACCACGAGGGTGAGCTGGCCGTCATCATCGGCAGGCTCTGCCGCGAGGTCCCGATTGAGCGCGCTCAGGACGTCATTTTCGGCTACACCTGTGCCAACGACGTGACCGCGCGCGACCTGCAGGCCCGCGACGGCCAGTGGACGCGCGCCAAGGGCTTCGACACGTTCTGCCCGCTCGGGCCGTGGATCGAGACGATGGCCGACCCGACCGATCTCGCCCTGACCACGTCGGTGAATGGGGAAGTCAGGCAGCGGGCACGGACCTCCGAGATGGTGCACGACGTCCCGGTGCTGGTCGCGTTCGTCAGCCAGGTGATGACGCTGCTGCCCGGTGACGTGCTGCTGACCGGCACTCCGGCGGGCGTCGGCGCGCTGCAGCACGGGGACGAGGTGTGCGTGACGATCGAGAGCATCGGGACCCTGCGGAACCGGGTCATCATCCGCGACTGAAGGCCGCCCGGTCCGGGGGCGACCCCCCGGTTAGTCCGCCGGCAGGGCCTTGCGCAGGTGCCTGATCTGGTTCTCGGTGTGCGCGGGCGGGACGGCATGCCCGCTGAACGGGTGGACGGCGATGTCCTTGTCCGCCCGGATCTCGTTGTACGCCGCGAACACCGTCGACGGCGGGCAGATGCCGTCCATCAGGCCGGTACTGAGCAGGCATTCGGCGGTGATCCGCCGGGCCAGCAGCGCGCAGTCCACGTAGCGCAGCGTCTCCAGCGCGGCCGGGATGAGGTCTACGTTCTGCGCGAGGAAGTCCGGCACCTCGGTGTAGGGGGGGTCGGGGGCCAGCGTGATGGCCCGCTGGATGTCGCACAGGAACGGAACATCCGCGTGGCACACCTGTACCCGCGGCGCGGCCGGGTCCAGCGTGATCAGCGCCGAGGCGGCCAGAGCGAGTGCGCCGCCCTGGCTGGCCCCGCTGACCGCGATCCGGTCCGGGTCCGCGCCGTCCAGCCCGGCGGCCGTCTCCACCGCGCGGACCGCGTCGACGAACAGCCGGGTGAAGTAGTAGTCCTCGGCGCGGATGATGCCGCGCGTCATCACGGTGGAGTTCTCCGGGCCCGGCGCGCTGCCGCCGGGGTCGCCGGTCGCGCCCGTGCTCCACCGGCCGCCCTGGCCGCGGGTGTCCATGACGAGGACCGCGTAACCCGCCGCGGGCAGCGTGGTGTGCTCGGCCGGGGTGCCGCGGCCGCCACCGTAGCCGATGAACTTCACCACGACCGGCACCGGCCCGCGCCCGGCGCCAGGCGGCCGCAGGTACCAGCCGCGGATCCGGTCACCGCGTGCGCCGGAGAACTCAACGTCGTGCACCTCGAGGGGACCGTAGACGCCGGCCTCGTAGCGGGCGACCCGGGGCGGCCCGGCCGCGGCGCGCGCTTCGGCCAGGCGAGCGCTCCACCACCCGTCCAGGCCCGCGGGTTCGACGGTCCCGGTCCGGTACTCGCGGAGCTGTTCCAGGGGCAGGTCGAACCACGGCATGTACGCTCTCCCGGGGTCGTTCGGCGGCCCGCTTTTGCGCGGCGGCCACCAACGCTATCGGCGCCGCGTCAGGCTGGCTCCGCCGGACCGTGGTCCGTCCCGATCAGCTGGAAAACTCCGGTACCGAACGGACCGAGGCTGACGCTCTCCTCGACCGGATCGCCTCCCACCTCGGCCAGATGAAGGCCCGCCGCCAGGATGGGCTTAACCGCGACGGGCTCGGATGCGTGGCTGACCAGCCAGGCGAAGCGGGTGCCGTCGGCGTGCACGAGCACGTCGGCGGCGACGCGCGGGTCGTCGGTCAGCACGGGCCGGTCCACGCCGGCGTGGACGGCCAGCGCGTCGTACAGCGTCACGGTGTCGTCGGGGTTGACCCGCGCCGTGGCGGCGGCCATGTGCTCGACCGGGTAGGTGCACAGCACCAGCGACCCGGTGCCTGTCTTCCGTTCCAGCAGGGCCGGCCGGCCGTGCCCGTCGACGGCGATGACGTCGGCGCCGTCGGGCCGCACCGGCAGGTAGGACCGGCTGTGCTCGTTCCCCGCCGAGCGGAAGGTGAGGCGCCGGCCCGCCGCCAGCGTGCCGAAGTCACGGGTGACGGTGAAGGTCACCTCGCCGTCTTCGATGGGGTCGACCAGGCCGTAGGTGAGCTGGTGGCGCACGCCGAACGCCGTCTCCAGGCCGTCGTAGGAGGGGCCGCGGTGCCAGGCGCTGGTCCCGGCGGAGTAGGAGAAGTAGACGCACGCGCCGCCGCGGGCGAGCTCTTCCAGCCGCCCGGGGGTGGTCGCGAGCAACTGCTTGAGCGACGGCAGCAGGTAGAGGCGGGCGTCGCCGCCGATGCCCTCGCTTTCCCGGGCCAGCGCGACCGGCAGGTCGGCCAGCCGGGCCGACACGTAGGCCTGGGCGAGCGTCTGCTCCAGGTACGGCCCGAGGCCGGGGTCGGTGAACGGGTACCCGGTGCCCAGGTAGGACGGCACGATGAGGGCGGCGCCGGCGGGCGCGCGCCCGCAGTGCGCGGCGTCGATGGCGCGGAGTGTCCGGGCGAACGATTTCATCTCGTCAAGTTGCGGCTTCGGGTGGCCGTCCGCGCCGGTCAGGCCGAAATGCAGCTCGAAGGCGTGGTGCCGGTACGGATCCTGGCGCGGCGCGTCGAAGTCCGTGTTGTTCCAGGCGATCCAGCCGGTGGCGCCGGCCAGCAGGCTGTTGGCCAGCACCTGGCGGTAGTAGTGCGCCGCGTTCTCCCCGGAGACGTGGTCCGAGCTGGCCCCGAATTCCTCCAGCACGACGGGCCGGCCGAACGTCCCGGCCAGCTCGCACTTCCACGCGGCCGCGTAGTGCTGCCGGATCGGGTCGTCCTGCATGGGATAGCAGTGCGGGCCGAGGAAGTCGCACAGCGGCGCGATGTCGGCGAGCCGGAAACCGTTGTCCACGCCGCTGTTCTCGATGCCCCAGGCGCCGTCGCCGAGCGAGAACGGCTGGCGGCCGCCGGCCGCGCGGACCGCGTCCCGGATGATCTGGGCCCAGGCCGCGACGACCTCGTGCGGGGTGTCCTGGCCGCCGTAGAGCGGCATTTCGTTGCTGACCAGCCAGCCGCATACCGCCGGGTGCGCGCCGAAGCGGCGCACCATCTCCCCGGCGAACCAGGCCTGCCGGCCGACCAGCCAGACGTCGGAGTAGAGGTGCCGGCCGTTCCGCCAGGCCGGGTCCCAGTTCTCGCCGGACATGTGCCCGATCAGGAAGGTCGGGATCGTGGTCAGGCCGGCCGCGGTGTGCCGGTCCAGGAAGTCGGCGAACCGCGCGGCCATCTGCTCGTCGATGCGGTCCGGTTCCGGCATGAAGTCGGGCCAGTAGAAGAACGACCGGGTCATGGTCAGGCCGTGATCCCGGAGCACGCCGAGTTCCTCGCTGACCGTGCCGCCGTCGTAGCTGCGCCACATCAGGGGCCCGCCGGTCCGGGACCAGAAGTTGGCGCCGAGCCAGTTGACCGGCTCGCCCGCCGCTGCGTCCCTCGTCCCGCCCCCGGCGGCCCCGGCCCCAGTTCCGCCGCCCCCGGCCCCAGTTCCGCCGCCCCCGGTCCCAGTCCCGGCCCCGGCGGCCCCGGCCCCACCCCAGGGCCCAGCAGTGATCTTGGCGGCGTTCCTGTGCATACGGGAGAGCTCCCCTCTGCGGCGCGCGGGCGGGACCCGCGCGATCGTGCGGAAACGGCGCGGCGGGGCCCGTTCCGTGGCATTGAGATCGAAGCACTATACCGGTTAAGTGTCAATCTTATATATGCTGCCCGGAGGCCGTGCGGGCCCTGCCGCCGCCGGCCCGGCGATCATGATCGTCCTGGGTACACTAGGGGCGGAATGGGTGGTCAGGCGCTTGGCGCAGGACTGCGATCGTCCCGCTCCGGGCAGTGAAAGGGGCATTCGGTGAAGCGTCCGACGATCGCCGATGTCGCCAAGCGGGCCGGTGTGACCAAGGCCGCCGTGTCGTTCGCCCTCAACGACCAGCCCGGCGTGTCGGCGGCGACCCGCGAGCGTATCCTCGCCATCGCAGCCGAGGTGGGATTCCAGCCCAGCAGCGCCGCCCGCGCCCTGTCCGACGGCCGGGCCGGGGCATTTGGGCTGGTCATCGACAGGCCGGCTCGGCTGCTCGGGATCGAGCCGTACTTCATGCAGCTCCTGTCCGGCATCCAGGCCGAGCTGTCCGGCAACCACGTGACGCTGCTGTTCACGCTGGCCGAGGATCAGAACGCCGAGATCGAGCTGTACCGGACCTGGTGGGCGCAGCGACGGGTGGACGGCGTGTTCCTCGTCGACCTCCAGCTGGGCGATCGCCGGGTTCCGGTCCTGGAGAAACTGCACATGCCGGCCCTGGTCATCGGCTCGCCGCACGCGTCCGGCTCGCTGCCCGCCGTGTGGCAGAACATTCAGGCGGCCACCGGGACCGCGGTGTCGCACCTGGTCGGGCTCGGCCACCGCCGGATCGGCCGGGTGACCGGTATCGGCCGGTACTGGCACACCAAGAGCCGGACGGATGCCCTTGACCAGATCGCGGCCCAGGCGGGGATCGAGATCATCTCGATCGAGGCCGACTACACCGGCGAGTTCGGCGCGCGGGCGACCCGGGAGATGCTCAGCCGCCCCGACCCGCCGACCGCGATCTTCTACGACAACGACGTGATGGCCGTGGCGGGGCTGGGGGAGGCGCAGCGGATGGGCGTCCGCGTCCCCGCCGACCTGTCCATCATGGCCTGGGACGACTCGATGCTGTGCGAGCTGGTCCATCCGGCCCTGACCGCGCTGCGGCGGGATGTCGCGGCCGTGGGCGCCGAGGCCGCCCGCCGGCTCGGCCAGAAGGCCGCAGGCGCCGGCGTCGCCGATTTCCAGGAGCCCCCGCCGGTGCTCATGGTGCGGGGCAGTACCGGCCCGCCCCGTTAGTGCTGGCCCGGGGGGCGACCCCCCGGACCCCCCGCATGCGCTTCGCGCCCCGCGGTGGTAACTCGCCGGCACACCGGCCGCTCACCGGGCNNGCCCGGTTCGCTGGGCCGGTAGCGATCGGCTCGCCGTAACCTGTGCGGCTTGCTCGCCGACAGCAGCGGCCGCTCACCCAGGCCTTCGGCCCGGGGTCGCTGGGGCCGGTAACGAACGCCTCGCCGTAGCCCGTTCGTGATCCCCGGTGTGGCCCAGGATGCTTGACACTTAACCGGTATAGTGCTTCGATCACGGCACGACGACCGGCAGCCGAGAGGCCGCCGGACCCGCGCCACTCCGGTGGCGGAGCGAACCGGGGCGTCCAGCCGGACGGCCCGTACGGTCGCGGGAGCCGTTGCTGCCGTGGCCTGCCGACATCGCGCCGCTGGCGCGAAGGACGACAGCTGAAATGAGGGTGTCTACGATGACGAGACACTGGCGAATGCGATCGATTGCAATGGTCGCCGCTGCCGTCGCGGCGGCGGGCTTGCTCGCCGCGTGCGGGAGCAGCAGCAGCACCGGATCATCTTCTGGCGGCCAGAGCGGCGTGCTGACCGTCACCACCGGATCGGCCGGCACGTTCGAGGACAACTTCAACCAGTTTTCACCCAACGCCGAAGACGCGGCCAACGGCATGATCTACGAGCCGCTGTTCTTCTTCGACACCGCGAAGTCCGGGGTGATCCAGCCGTGGCTGGGCAACAGTTACGCCTGGTCGAACGGCGGCCGGACGGTCACCGTCCAGCTCAAGCAGAACGTGAAGTGGACCGATGGGAAGCCATTCACCAGCGCCGACGTGGTCTACTCCTTCGATCTGGCCCAGAAGAACACCGCGATCAACAAGTTCGGGCTGCCGCTGGCCGGCGCGTCCGCGGACGGCACCTACGGGGTGAAGATCAACTTCACCAAGCCCGCCTACTCCTACGCTTACTACGCCCTCGGCCGGGTCGAGATACTGCCGGAGCACATCTGGCAGTCGGACTCGCCGGACCAGATCACCACCAGCCTCAACGAACATCCGGTGGGAACCGGGGCGTACGAGCTGTCCAGCTTCTCCTCCCAGGCGATGACGTTCACCGCGAACCCGCACTATTACATGGCCGGGCTGCCCAAGTTCAAGACGATCAGGTTCGTCTCCTACAACAGCAACACGTCCTCGGACGCGGCGATCGAGAACGGGACGATCGCCTGGGCCGGCAGCTTCATCCCCTCGATCCAGAAGCTCTACCTGTCCCGTAACAACAAGTACGCCGTCAGCGACATCCCGCTGTCCACCGCGTTCCTGGTACCCAACCTGCACAGCGGCCCGACCGCGAACCTGGCGGTCCGGCAGGCGATCAGCGCGGCGATCGACCGCAGCTACATCAGCAAAACGGTGTACAGCGGCTACGCCTCACCGACCAACCCGGAGGCACTGATCCTGCCGAACTACGCCGCGCAGCTCGCCCCGTCCCTGGCCAGCGCGTCGTTCGGCACCCCAAGCGCCAGCCGGGCCAGGTCCATCCTGGCCAGCGCGCACGTCAAGACGCCGGTCAGCATCACCGTCGACATGGTGTCCGGCTACACCGACTACCTCAGCGACCTGCAGATCATTCAGAGTGAGCTGAAGCCGGCCGGGATCAACCTGACCATCGCGCAGCCCGCCTACGCGTCGTTCATCTCCGACCAGTCCACCGGCGACTTCCAGATGCTGATGGACAACTTCGGCTACGTGCCGGACCCGTACGACTACTACTACGTGATCCTCGCCAGTTCGATCGCCCCGCCGATCGGCCAGGCCGACTCCGTCGGCGACTACAACCGGTTCAAGAACGCGACCGTCGACTCGCTGCTGAGCCAGATCGCCGCCACGAACGACACGACTGCCCAGAACGCGGATTTCGCTCAGATCGAGCAGATCTTCGCCCAGCAACTGCCGGAGATCCCGTTGTTCAACCAGCAGGATGAGATCGAGTTCGACGGCAACGTGGTGACCAACTACCCCACGCTGTCCAACCCGTACGCGGCTTCGGCCGTCTACATCCAGCCGGACATCGGCTGGGTGGCCATGCACCTCACCCCGGCGAAGTGACCGCGGCCGTGGGGAGGGCCCGCCCGTCTGGCCCTCCCCACGGCCATCCCCGAAGGGAGGTTGAGCGTGCGCTTTATCGCTCGCAAGCTCGGTTTCTACCTGGCGGCCGCCTGGGTGGCGCTCACCGTGAACTTTCTTTTGCCGCGCTTCATCCCGGGCAACCCGGTCGAGGTGCTCATCGCCCGGATGCAGCAGTCCGGTCCCACCCCGCCCGGGGAGGCTCAGGCCCTGGCCAAGCTGCTCGGCCTGGGCAGCGGCAACATCTTCCAGCGGTACGGGCAGTACGTCGACAGCGTGGCGCACCTGCGGCTGGGCTTGTCGGTCAGCGACTTCCCGACCCCCGTCAGCAGTGAGATCGCCAGCTCGATCTTCTGGACCCTGATCCTGGTCGGCGTGGCCACGGTGATCAGCTTCGTCCTCGGCGTCGGCCTCGGGGCGCTGGCCGGCTGGAAACGCGGCACCTGGCTGGACGCGATCGTCCCGTCGACCACCCTGCTCACCGCGATGCCGTACTTCTGGTTCGGCCTGATCCTGGTGTACGTCTTCGCGACCAACGTGTTCCACGTCCTGCCGGCCAGCAACGGCTACGACACCAGCGCCGCGCTGACCGTCGGCTTCAACGGGCCGTTCATAGCGTCCGCCGCGGAGCACGCCATCCTGCCCGCGCTGAGCATCATCGTCACGTCGATCGGCGGCTGGCTGCTCGGCATGCGCAACATGATGGTCTCCACGCTGTCGGAGGACTACGTGGTCGCCGCCGAGGCCAAGGGGCTCACCTCGTCCCGGATCATGATCGGTTACGCCGCCCGCAACGCCGTGCTGCCGAGCATCTCCGGGTTCGCGATATCGCTCGGCTTCGTGGTGAGCGGCGCGATCGCCATGGAGTACGTCTTCTCCTACCCCGGCCTCGGCTTCAAGCTGGTCACCGCGGTGTCCAACGACGACTACCCGCTGATGCAGGGCATTTTCCTGGTCATCACGCTGGCCGTGCTCGGGGCCAACCTCGTGGTGGACCTGCTGCACGGATTCATCGACCCACGGACGAGGATCGCGCGATGACCGCCACCAACATCACGTCCGCCGGGCCGGACGCCGCGCCCGGCGCCGGCGGCCCGGACGGTGCCGGGCTGGGCGGCAGCGGCCGTCTCGGCCGGCTGCGCGAGGCCTTCCGGTCCCGCCGCCTGGTCGCCGGGACGTCCATCGTCGGGTTCTTCGTTCTGCTCGGCCTCATCGGGCCGTTCTTCATCGGCAACCCCAACCACATCGGCGGCCCGCAGTACGCGGCCCCGTCCGTGCACTACTGGCTGGGCACCACCCAGATCGGCCAGGACGTGTTCGCCCAGCTGGTGGTCAGTACGCGCGCGTCGCTGGAGATCGGCGTCGGGGCGGCGCTGCTGGCCACGATCATCTCCATCATCCTCGGCATCAGCGGCGGCTACGCCGGCGGTTTTATCGACGAGGCGGTGTCGCTGCTGTCCAACGTGGTCCTTGTCATCCCCACGCTGCCGCTGGTCATCGTGATCCTGGCCTACGTCAAGTCGGGTGGCCTGGTCCCGCTGATCGTGATCATCGCGCTGACCAGCTGGGCCGCCTCGGCCAGGGTGCTGCGGGCCCAGACCCTGTCCGTGCGCAATCGCGAGTACGTGCTGGCCGCGCGCGCTTCCTGCGAACGGCCCTGGCGGATCGTGCTCGTCGAGATCATGCCGAACGAGCTGCCGATCATCGTGTCCCAGTTCATCTTCGGGATGATCTTCGCTATCTTGACCCAGGCCGCCCTGGCCTTCATCGGTCTCGGCGACCCGTCCCTGCTGACCTGGGGAAACATGCTGAACATCGCCTACAGCGACGAAGCCCTGTCGGCCGGCGCCTGGTGGTGGATCCTGCCCCCGGGGCTGTGTATCGCCCTGCTGGGCATGGGCCTGGCGCTGATCAACTTCAGCCTCGACGAGCTGCTGAACCCGCGGCTGCGGGTCTACCGGCCGCGGCGGCCGGCCCGGGGCGTCCCCGCCGCCCCCGCCGGCCCGGCCGGCTTCGCGGGGACGGCGTCATGACCGGCGATGTGATCCTGCGGGCCGAGCACGTCTGCGTCGAGTACGCGGGCCGGCGCCCGACCCGGGCGGTGCGCGACGTCACGTTCGAGCTGCGCCGGGGCGAGGTGCTCGGCATCGCGGGGGAGAGCGGGTGCGGCAAATCCACGCTCGCCTACGCGCTCACCCGGATGCTGCGGCCCCCCGCCGAGTTCACCGGCGGTTCCATCCAGTTCTTCGGCCGGGACGGAGCCGCTGTCGACCTGGTGGCGCTGGAGGGCGAGCAGCTCCGCGAGTTCCGCTGGAACAAGATCTCGATGGTCTTCCAGAGCGCGATGAACGCGCTGAACCCGGTGACGAGCCTGGGCAAGCAGTTCGGCGACATCTTCCGGGCGCACCGCCCGGACATAGATGCCCGGGCCCGGCACGCCCGGGCGGCGGAACTGCTCGAGATGGTCGGCATCGACCCGCGGCGGCTGCGCGGTTTCGCCCACGAACTGTCCGGCGGGATGCGCCAGCGGGTCGTCATCGCGATGGCCCTGGCGCTGAACCCCGAGATCGTCATCATGGACGAGCCGACGACCGCGCTGGACGTCGTGGTCCAGCGGGAGATCCTGGACGAGGTCGAGCGGCTGCGCGAGGACCTCGGCTTCAGCGTGGTGTTCATTACCCATGACCTGTCGCTGCTGCTGGAGATCAGCGACCGGCTGGCGGTGATGTACGCCGGGCAGTTCGCCGAGTACGCGCCGTCGGAGGCGGTGGGCGCCGCGCCCGCTCACCCGTACACACTGGGCCTGCTCCGCTCCTTCCCGGACATGCGCGCGGCCCGGCGGGAACTGCGCGGCGTGCCCGGCTCGCCGCCCGACCTGCGTGACGATTTCCCCGGCTGCCCGTTCGTGGCCCGCTGCGAGTACGCGTTTGGCCCCTGCCGGACCGTGGTACCCCTGCTGCGGCAGCTCAAGGGCCGCGTCCCCGGCGCGGACCCGTCGGAAGCCCCGTGGCGAGCCGCCTGTCACCTTCAGGACCCCGATTACCGGCCGGACGGCCCGCCTGCCGAGCTGCGCCCGGCCCGGAGCCCGGAGGCCGAGAGCCCGGAGGCCCGGAGCCCGGAGGGCGGGAGCCCGGA
>PLRW01000192.1:977-16564 GCA_003164955.1 Actinomycetota bacterium | reverse complement strand
CAGCCGGCCGGTCGCCGGCGTCATGGGGGAAGGCCACGGGCTGGTCCGGCGGCACCTGGCCGAGCGACGTCAGCAGCGGCTCCAGGCCTGCCTGCACCCACCCGACGACTGCCTGCCCCGCGGGGGCCCGGATGACCTGGTCCTGCGGAGAAGAGCCCGCGGAGACGGTGGCCTGGAAGGCCCGCAGCACCCGGCCGATGTGGGCGGACAGGGTCTCCACCGTGAAGGCGGGGTAACTGGGCACGTGCACCTGCAGGGGCGAGCGGGCGGCCACTTCCACGAACCGGCTGGCCTCGCGCCTGAGGTGCGCCAGCCACTCTCCGGCGGCGGGCAGGACAGCTGCCGACGTGCTGCTCACGATGCCCCCGGACTGCTCACGCCGCGGCCCGCCCCAGCGACCGGTGTGTAGTGCGAGGCGTCGCCTTTGAGGGCATAGCTCTGCTTGCCGTCGGCGCCGACCGGGACGTCGCCGGCGACCGTGACCCGGTTGAGCCGCCGGGGTGCGTCATCGTAGTTGTCGATCGCGTAGTGCTGGGTGATCCGGTTGTCGAACAGCACGAGCTGTCCCGGCTCCCACGCCAGCCGCAGCACGTTCTCGGGCCGGGTCACGTAGGCCTGCAGCAACCGCAGGATGTCCCGTGACTCGCCGGTGGACAGGCCCACGATCCGCTGCGCGAACCCGCCGATGAACAGGCCCCGCTCACCGGTCAGCGGGTGCACCCGGACCACGGGATGGACGGTCTCGTACCTGATCGAAATGAACACCGCGCGCCGCTCCCGTTCGGCCTCATCCAGGCTTTCCGGCGGTATCGCGTAGTCGTAGTCGTTGGTGTGCACCGCCCAGAGCGTGCCGGCGAAATCGCGGAGGGGGGCGGGGAGGTCGCGGTACGCTGCCGCGGCGCTGGCGATCAGGGTCTCTCCACCGTAGGGCGGGACGACGACGCTGCGCAGGGTGCTGGCCTGTGGCGGGTTCAGCACGAAGGTCACGTCGGTATGCCAGTGATTGGACCGGCCGTCCTCGCTGTCCACCGGCAGCACGTTCGGCGCCCCGGCCACGGCTGGCACGGTCGGGTGCGCCGTGGTCAGCTCGCCGAAGTAGCGGGCGAAGCGCTGCTGGCCCTCGTCATCGATGCTGATGCCGCGGAATACGAGCGCCTTGTGCTCGTTCAGCGCCGCGCGCAGCGCCGTCACCGTGCCGGCGTCCAGCTCAAGTGCCGGGCCGGCCCCGGTGACCTCGGCCCCGATACGCCCGGTGAGCTTGCGGAACTCGAGCCTCGTGCTGGTGGATGTCGTGGTCATGATGCGTCCTCTTCTCCTCGTGAAGCCAGGGCAAGCGCAGGCAGGCAGACCCCGTGCGCGCGCCAGAGCGCGCCCGGGACGCCGGGCATGACCGATCGCCGCATCGCGCCCGGGAATGGCCAGATCCGGGAAACGGTCACGCCCGCCCTTAGCGGCCAGGCGCGATGTTCAGGCCGGAGGGCGGTCAGTCGACGGGGGTCACTGTGCGGGTCACCGGCACCGGGTTCTTGAACAGGTCGAGGACGGGACAGTGCTCGTCCACGGCCGCCGCGAGTTCCTGGTAGCGCCCAGCGCTCTCCGGCCCGGTCACGGTGACCTCGACACGGACTGCGGAAAAGCCCGGCCGCACGGTGTCGTCGAATCCGAAGAATCCGCGGACGTCGAGGTCGCCTTCCACCCGCACGGTGAGCGAGTCGAAGGAAATGCCGAGCTGCTCGGCCCAGAACCGGTAGGTGATGGCCTGGCAGGATCCGAGCGACGCCAGCGCGTACTGCACCGGGTTCGCGGCCACGTCGGCGCCGCCGAGCGCGGGCGGCTCGTCCACCTTGAACGTGTGCGCCCCGGTCCGGATGTCCACCTCGGTGACGCCGGCCAGCGTCCCTTGCGCGCTGAAGACGGCCTGCGCGTTCGCGCCGTCGTCGGCGACAGCCTTGCGCGTGTCTGCGATGAGCGTGGTGAGCGACACTTCGGGACCTCCCAGGGCGGGGCAACGGGCAGCCGTATTGTCTATAAAATCGATCTACATTGTCAAGAAGGCCTTCCGTCATGTTCCTGACACCGTGACAGATCGCTCGTGGGGATTCCGGGCTGTGGAACGAGGAGACAGCCGCAATATCCTTCAGCGCCGGGCTGGACGTCGTTATGATCCGCCGCCTGAAACGAGCACGTCGCTTCGCCCGTCGCGGACGCGCGAGCAGGGCCGCTCCCCGGCGAGCAGGAATCCCTTGCTGGCGGGCAGCGCGAAGAACAGCCTGGCGACCTCCAGATGGAAGGCGGCTAGCCCCAGATTGCCCTCGGCGCCAGTATCGCCCCTTGGCCCCATCAAGTCACAGCCTGGCCAGCGGCCCGGACTAGCGGTTCCCCGGCTGGCCTGACCGCCCTGGGAGTGGACCTGCGATATACCTGGCATCGACCGGTGATGTACCTGGGATGGACCTTTCACGGCCGGGCTCGTGTCGCCCTGCTAGCCACCCATGAGCGGGCCAGGCAACCGGAGGTTCCGGGCACCAGTCAGGAGCTTCTAGCTTTAGCNNTTAGCCGCGCCCCCCGTCGACGGCGTACCGGGCATAGGCGCGTACATCGGCGTCGCCATCGGAAGCCGCCGCGTGCAGCGCTTCCGCCGCCCCCGGATATGCGCGCATCGGCGCCAGCGCGGTGACGGCCGCCTTCCTGACGTTGGCGTGCGGGTCGGACACCGCGGCCACCAGGGGCCGGACGGCTATGGCGGGGCTGGCCGCCGCCAGCGCCTGAGCCGCGCCGGCGCGAACCTCCCATGCGACTGCCGCCCGTCGCAGCGCGCGGGCAGCCAGGGTGTCCAGCGGGGGCGGGCAGCCGAGCGCTCCGGCCGCCTTGAAGGCTGCCGCCCGGACCAGGACGTCGGGATCGCCCGCCAGCCGCTCCAGCGCCTCGCGGGCGTTCGCTTGCCCAGTTTCGGTCAGCTCGGCGGCAAGCGCCGCCAGCCCGTCAGCGACGGCGACGCGTACCTCACGCGAGCGGTCAGCGGCCGCCCCCGCCACGAGGCGGGCCTCTCCGGTGGAGACAAGCCCGCTGACCGCACGCAGCCGTACCCGGTGGTCGGCGTCGGACAGCGCGGCCGCGAACGGCCCGGCGTCTGCGGCGCGCATCTCCCTGAGCAGATCGAGGACCGCAGACCGGACGACCGGGTCGGGGCTGCCGAGCCGACGGCGCAGGCTGTCGAGCAGCGCCTCGTCATCGGCAGGCAGGACCGCTACCAGCTCGCGCAGGCCCGCCACGGCCGCGTGCCGGACGGTGCCGTTGTCATCGCCGGCCGCCTGGGCCAGCGCCCGCCCGGCGCCGGGCGGCGCGGTCTCGGTCAGCGCGGCGATCGCCGCGCGGCGGACCCGCGCGTCGGAGTCGGCCAGGTACGGCTCGAGTTGCGGCACGGACGGCTGCATCTCCGCGAGCCGCAGCAGTTCCAGGATCTGAGGCGGCCGCGCCGAGGTCGCGGCAGCGGCGGGCCGGCACCCACCGAGCCGACCGCGCCCGGGAACCGGCGGCCCGGCGATGAGGACGACCTCGCCGGGGTCCCTGACGGGTACCTCGAACTCGCTGACCGGCACGATGTAGGTGCCGACTGGCCGCTTGAGGAGTTCGGGGTTCCCGTCGGCGCCGCGGCGGATGTTCAGGTGCCAGAACCATTCTGCGTCGTCGCGTTCGGGATGGTCGGCCCGGTCGTGGTACAGGCCCCATCTGCTTTCCGTGCGGCCCAGCGAGGCGCGCGCGGCCAGTTCGGCACAATCGCGGATGAACGTGACCTCGGCGCAGCGCATCAGCTCGTGCGGTGTCCGGGCACCCATCCGGGCGATCTCCGCGGTCATCCGGCCGAAGGTCTCCAGCGCGATGGCCAGCCGGGCTTGCGTCTTCGGCGGCGCGACGTAGTCGTTCACGAAGCGCCGCAGCTTGTACTCGACCTGGGCCTGCGGCGGCCCGTCAGGGTTCCGCAGGGGCCGGTAGATCAGCTCGTGGGCCGCCCCGATCTGGTCCTCTGGCAGGCTCGCCGGGCCCGCATCAGGTCCGGCCGGGCCCGCCGCTCCCGGGCCGCGCGCGAATTCGCTGGCATTCGCGCCAGCCAGGTCACCGAACACGAACGCACCGATCATATAGTTGTGCGGCACGCAGGCCAGGTCGCCGGCCGCGTACAAGCCAGGCACGGTGGTGACGGCATTCTCGTCTACCCATACGCCCGAGGAGGAGTGCCCGCCGCACAGGCCGATCTCCGAGATGTGCATCTCCACGTCGTGGGTCCGGTAGTCGTGGCCCCGGCCGGCGTGGAAGGTACCGCGGGTGGGCCGTTCGGTGGTGTGCAGGATGCCCTCGAGCGCGGAAATGGTCTCCTCGGGCAGATGGGTCAGTTTGAGATAAATCGGCCCGCGGGCCGAGGCGATCTCGCGGGCGACCTCGGCCATCATCTGCCCGGACCAGTAATCGCAGTCCACGAACCGTTCCCCGCGGTGGTTGACCTGGTAGCCCCCGAAGGGGTTGGCGACATAGGCGCACGCGGGGCCGTTGTAGTCCTTGATCAGCGGGTTGATCTGGAAGCACTCCAGGCCGCTGAGCTCGGCGCCCGCGTGGTATGCCATCGCGTGCCCGTCCCCGGCGTTCGTGGGGTTCTCGTAGGTCCCATACAGGTAGCCGCTGGCGGGCAGACCCAGCCGGCCACAGGCACCGGTGGCGAGGATAACCGCGCCCGCCGACACCGTCACGAACTCGCCCGTGCGGGTGTTGAACCCGGCCACGCCGACGGCGCGTCCGGCCGCCGTCAGCACCCGGACCGGCATGACCCGGTTCTCGATGCGCACCCGCTCGCGTATCGAGCGCTGCCGCAGCACGCGGTACAGCACCTTCTTGATGTCCTTGCCCTCGGGCATTGGGAGCACGTAGCTGCCGGACCGGTGCACCCGCCGCACGTCGTAATCACCGTGGGCGTCCTTGGCGAATTTCACCCCGTACTGCTCCAGACGCCGCACCATTTCATAGCCGCGGGAGGCGGTCTGGTACACCGTGCGCTGGTTGATGATGCCTTCGTTGGCGCGGGTGATCTCGGCGACGTAATCCTCCGGCGTGGCCTTGCCCGGGATGACGGCGTTGTTGACCCCGTCCATGCCCATGGCCAGGGCACCGGAGTGGCGGACGTGCGCCTTGTCCAGGAGCAGGACCGAAGCGCCCATCTCGGCGGCCGTGATCGCCGCCATCGTCCCCGCCGTACCGCCGCCGACCACCGCGACGTCGCAGCTCAGTTCCTGCCGCTGCCCGGGCGGCGGGATGTCTATGGGCTCGGTCATCGCAGCAGGTACGGCATATTGACGGTCACGGCGCCGGTGGGGCAGCGGGCCGCGCAGGGACCGCAGTACCAGCACTCGTCCACGTGCATGTACGCCTTGCCGCTATCTGGACTGATGGCCAGCGAGTCGAGGGGGCAGATGTCGACGCACAGCGTGCAGCCTTCGACGCACAGGGACGCGTCGATGGTCACCGGGACGTCGGCTCTCGTCTCCACGAGGGGCATGATGAACTCCTGTTCTATAGCAGGTAACGGCGCTGACAGCAGGTCATCCGATGCGCCGCGGCTGACCTCACCGTGGAGCACCACCCGGTCCCCGCGGACCCTGATGTACTCAAGGTCCACCGGGCGGCCGTCGGCGAGGCGGGTGAGGCGCTCCACCATCAGCAGGGCAGCGCCGGGCGCGGCGCCTCAAGGGCGGCGGCCGAGTGCCTCCGGTGCCGCCGCGGCACAGGCGGGACTCGTAGACGACATGCACAAAAATCTACTTGTCCGATCCAGAAAGGGGAATATGGTCGGCGTTGCGCCACCCAGCCAACTGATAAATAGCGCTTGACCTGTTGGTTCGTCATTCAGCCAACGGGTCCCGCCAGGCCTGTTAGGCGCCGGCGCGCTGGTCCTCACTTACTCGAACGCCGAGGCCGCCCGGCGCAGAGGGCCCACCAGAGTCTCGGGATCATAGGGTGCGGGGGCGCCGGGGCGGTAGATGACCCGGTGCAGCGTGGCCTGGTAGGGGAAGGGGCCATGGCGTTCGTAGAGCGGCCATGAGACCGGGGAGCGACGGTCGGTCCCGACGTTGATGCCTTCGAAGGGTGCCTCGCCAATGAGCATGGCCGCACCGTCGAGACGGCCGCGCACGGCGCCGTCGACCAGGACCTGGAAGTCCCAGGCAAGTCCCTCGACGGCCGTGGCGTCCAGCTCCACGAGGCGGCTGCCTTCGTCGAGGACGCCGGCATCGACCTCAAGAAGATTCCCGTACTCGTTGTAACCGAATCCGAGGCGACCGTTCTCCACATAGAGCACGTACCCGCCGCCCTGATCGCCGTGGGCGACAAGTACCCCTTCGTCGGCCGGCCCGTGATCGATCGACACCTCGACACGAAAGGACCGGAAGGTGGTGAGCTTTGCCGACCGATACCGCTCCAGGGTGGGCGTCCCGGCCAATAGCACCACCGGCCGGCGGAGTGCGTCCTCGTCGGGGCGGCGGATTACGGTGAGGTAGCCGGTCCCGTCGTCGAGGGGGAACACGTCGTTGACCCATGCCGCCTCCTCCCATCCGGCGGCTAGCTCCGTGACGATCTCGGGGTGTTCAGCGGCCCGGTCGATTCGCTCGGTGGGATCGGACCGGATGTCGTAGAGCTGCCATTCCCCGTCGTCGTAGGGGGCGCCCGGCGTATGGAGGGAGACGAGCTTCCAACCGTCGCGATAGAACGCCCGATTGCCGCCGAACTCGACGTACTGCTCGGTATGGTCGCTAGGTCAGCCCGGGTCGTGGAGGTTGGCCACGAAACTCGAACCGTCCAGGGATCGGGCGGGACGCCCGGCGCCTTCGGATGGCCGATCGATGCCGGCGGCGGCCAGCAGGGTGGGCAACAGGTCCGTCACGTACTGGTACTGGGTGCGGATGCCGCCGGCGCCAGGGAGCCGGGCCGGCCAGGAGACGAGAAAGGGCACGCGGATACCGCCGGCGTGGGTGTTAGCCTTGTACAGCCGGAACGGCGTGTTAGAGGCCATGCCCCAACCCCTCGGGTACTGGACCAGCGCACGAGGTCCGCCAATGAGCTCGAGGTCTCGGGGCACGTCTCGGCCGGGCCACACGGGAACTCCGTCGGGGTAGTCCACGAACTGCTTGAAGTAGCTGCGCGTCCCCCGCTCGCCTCCCTCTGCCGTTCCCCCATTGTCGGAGGTGAACACGACCACCGTGTTGTCGAGCTCCCCCAGCGCTGCGATGGTGCCGAGCAGCCGACCCAGGTTCTGATCGACGTTGTCGACCATCGCCGCATAGACCTCTTGGTAGCGGGCGAATAGTTTCCGTTCGCCGGCGGGCAGCTCGTCCCACGGGCCGACGTCCCAGCCCGGCTCGAAGTTCCGGGGTGCGAGGACGGTGCCAGCGGGGAACAGCCCGGCGGCCAGCTGGCGGGAGAAACGTTCCTCCCGGACCCGGTCCCAGCCCTGGTCGTAGCGGCCCCGGTAGCGGGCCATGTCCTCCGGCTTGGCCATAAGCGGTCCGTGGACCGCGCTGTGCGCCACGTTGAGGAAGAACGGCTTGTCACTGTCCCCTGCACGCAGCGCCTTGATCATCCCGATGGCCTCGTCGGTGATGTCGTCGGTCAGGTAGTAGCCATCCGGATAGCGGTCCACCTCGACGGGACTGTTGTCGCGCACCAGACGATGGGGGTGGTGAAGGTTCGTGAGCCCCTCGAGGACCCCGTAATAGCGTTCGAAGCCCTTCTGGATCGGCCAAGAACGCCGGGACGCCGCGTCCTGCATCGACGCGTCCCGGGTCAGGTGCCATTTCCCTACGGCGAAGGTGGCGTACCCGGCATCGCGGAGGCACTCGGCCAGCGTTGGAACGTCGTCGGGCAACTCCATCGTGTAGCCGGGGAACCCCGGGTCATAGTTGGCCACACTGGCGTAGCCGACCCGATGGGGGTTGATGCCGGTCATCAGGGCGGCCCGAGCCGGTGAGCACACAGGGGTCGTGTGATAGTTGGTGAGTCGCAAGCCGCGCTCGGCCAAGCGATCCAGCGTTGGCGTGGCGATCTCGGAACCGAACGGGCCGATGTCGCTGAACCCCATGTCGTCGACGAGCACGACTACGATATTGGGCGCGCCTACCGGTGGCCGCAGCGGTGCCGGCCACCACGACACCGACTCCGCAGGGGTACGGCCGATCCTGCCTCCGAAGGGAACGGAGCGGCGTGATGGGGGACCGGCCATCGATGCGACCCTCCTCGCAAGAGCGTCTATCCCCGCAGCCATGGCACCTCGTCCGGCGCGTACCGGTACGCGCGGAAGACCGCGTTAGTCACGTCGGGGAAGAGCCTGGCCGCCTCCTCGTCGTGATAGGCCGAGAAATACGGGACCACGTACTCCCAGCACACCTGCCCGTTCCGGTCGACCTCGAAGATGCGCCCGAACATGGATTCGGTGACAAGGGTGTTGCCGTTCAGCAGCCGCTGGGCGCTGCCCATCAGCGCCGTGAAGAAGTTCTCCGGCGGCGAATCACGGTACTCCCACGTAATCGCCCGCGTACCCCGGTCCACCTCGATGACACGCGAGTAGGGGACGTTCTCTCCATCGCGGAACGCGCCGTTGTCGAACAGCAGCAGCGAGCCGTCCGGCAGTTCGCTGGGACAATGCTGCTGTGCGACCGTGTCCGGGCCAAGCCGCCAGATAATCTCGCCGACAGCCCGGTCGATGATGACCACAGTGGAGACGCTGCGCAGGCTGGCGACCACGGTCCCGTCCGCCAAGGGGTAGACGCCGTTGATGTGCGGCCAGTGCTCACGCCGGTAGTGCGGCTGCAGGGGGTACAGGGCAGCGTCGAGGTGCTCTGCCGCTCGCCAGGACCAGGTGACGGCGCCGCTCGCGTCGATCTCCTTGATGACGTCCGCGTATACGATGCCGCCCGCTTCGCTGCCCGCGACGCCGCCGGGCACGGCGCGGGCCGCGGCACCAGCCAGCGGTTCTACGGTGATGTAGAGGACACGGCCGTCACCGTAGTGGTAGGCATCGTGGTGCTGCAGATCGTCGCGGTACTCGCGCACGATGGCACCGGACGAGTCGGCTTCGCAGAGCACGCCGCCGTGGTACGTGAGCCACCCCGGGAACAGGATGGGCGCGTCCGGCAGGGCTCCGTTGTAGGCGAGGTTGCCGTTCGGCAGCAGGCGCGCGTGACATCCCGGCCGGTACGGCAGGTCCCACCGGTGTGCCACGGTCCCGTCGAGCCCGACCAGGTAAACCTGGCCGGTCCCGGTCAGCGGGGCGAACAGGGTATAGCCGGGGCTGGCCGCGTCCGGGTCGCAGGCGATGAGCCCGGTACCCCGGCGGCGAAGTGTGTTCTGGTCAACCACAAAACCTACTAACACGATAGCGATTACATGTTTTCCAGCCGGCCCCAGATTAGTAGCGGATAACCCCGGGGTCCGGCCCCCGCAGGCGATCGACTCGCCGTTGATCGAGACCAGCACCCCACGGGATTCACCGACCACAGCAGATGGGACCGTGCCCGCAGCCCGATTCGGCCCTGTGGTCCCGGATTCCGCCTGAAGCGACCGCAAATGAGCTGGCGAATCCTTGGTGGCGGGCCGCTGGGAGGACCACCTGCGCTGGATGTCAGGCGAGAAGGTTTCCGCCGAGATAGGGGGCCGCGAGTTCGGCGAGCTCGGCGTTGTGATCCTGGAGGCTGCCCGGCCGGCGTCCCGAGCCCCAGCCGATCCAGCGGCGGTACTCTCCGAACCGGCCGTCAGCGGCCAGCCTCGCCTCATCGGTGAAGATCGTCCCCGGCGGGGCGGGGCTGCTGGTCGGGGCCACGAACAGCGCGTCGACCGGACAGTATGCCTCACACATGAAGCACGTCTGGCAGTCAGCCTGACGGGCGATAACCGGATGCCCGCCGGGCACCGCGTCGAAGACATTAGTCGGGCAGACCTCGACGCACTTGTCGCAGTCGATGCAGTTCACCGCCGAGATGATCTCGATCATTAGCCCGCCTCGGCGGCCACCCACACTTCGTCCAGCCCGCCGACGCGAAGCCGGCGGGCCAGGGTGGGGTCGGTACCGGGGCAGTCGTCGCGCCGGTGGATTCCGCGCGACTCCTGCCTGCCCAGGGCCGCGGCGTACATCCACCGGGCGTGCGCGGTCATCGCGGCCGCTTCTCTCGCACGCTGCCGTCCCGGGCGCGGGCCCAGCTGCGGCACTTGGTCGGTCCACACCTGGTCCAGCTTCCAGACCGAGTCGCGGAGCCCGGACGCGGTCCGGAACATGTTCCTGGCCAGCGGCAGCACCTCCGCCTGCACATTCCTGATCACCTCGTCCGGCGGAACGGGGTCAGCGGGAGCGGGCTCCGCGTCTTTACCAGGCAGACCCGCCCGGCCGGCGCCACGGAGCTGACTGTGCCCCCCTACGGGCCGCCGCGCGAACAGCGCCGCTGACTGGCCCGCCAGAGTGCCTGAACTCATCGCCCAGGCACCGTTGTGACTGCCGCCGCCGGACCTGCTGCCGGTCACCAGTTCACGGGTGGCGGCGTCGCCGGCGGCGTACAGGCCAGGCACCGTGGTCTCGCAGCCGTCGCCCGCCAGCGCGATGCCACCGGTACCGCGCACGGTGCCCTCGAGCACGAGCCGTATCTCGAACAGGTCGGTGAACGGGTTGACGCCGGCTTTGTCGAAGGGGAGGAAGAAGTTGGGCTGCGCCCACCGCATCGCCTCGTGTATCAGCGACGGGGCGAGATCGAGTCGGGCGTAGACGGGGCCGTCCAGCGTGGCACGGCAGACCGCCAACCTGGCGGACAGACCGTCTGGCACGTCAAGCAGGGTGCCGTCCGCGTGGTAGTAACGCGCGAACTGGTACATCCGGCCCTTCGTCTGTGCTCCGAATGCCGGGGCGATGCCATATGCGGCGGAGAACTCCATTCCCGACATCTCGGCACCCAGTTCGGCGGCCATGAGGTGGCCATCCCCCGTGTTGGGATTGCAGCCAAGCGCACCGGACAAGAACGCACAGCCTCCCGTCGCGAGCACCACGGCCCCGGCGCGCACCGCCCATCCAGCGTCCTCTCGCTGTCGGTGCACGCCTCGGGCACCGCTGACGACGCCGTCGGCGTCGGCGAGCAGTTCGAGGGCGGGACTTTGGTCGAGGATCGTCACGCCTGCCCGCCTGACCTGCCGCCGCATCAGCCGCATGTACTCAGGACCCTGCAACGAGCTGCGCCGGACGCAGCCCTTCGCGTCGGTGGGGAACGGATATCCCCAGTGGTCCAGCTGGGCTACCTGAGCCCAAGTCAGCTCGAGCGTACGGAGCATCCACGCACGGTCGGTGAGCATGCCGCCGACCTGCTCGAAGCGCTGGATGGACTCCTCGCGCGCGGCTCCGTCCGGCGGCACGTACCACAGGTTGTTTCCTCCGGATGCGGTGGCGCCGCTCGTCCCGCAGTAGCCCTTGTCGGCGAGAATCACCCGCGCTCCCGCCCGGGCCGCGGCGATCGCCGCCCACGTTCCGGCCGGGCCGCCGCCGAGCACCAGCACGTCCGCGTCACCGTGGGCCGCGAGCGCCATAGCGTCACGCCCCATCAGGAACTGTTCCCCGCCGCGATGCCGGGGGCAGCATGGGTAAGGCAAGTATCCGGCATGATGGCTCCTGAGGCGAGTGGTGGCAGCGGGCCCCCATCAGCGCTCGTGGCGCGAAGCCGTCGGCGTGACGACGAACAGATCATGCTCGCGACGAGCCCATGATCTACGTAGCGTCTGCGGTTCTCATGTTCAAAATATCAACCTCAAAAGATGCAGTCAATAATTCCGACCGACATTATGGGTTATTTAGGCGGCTGAACGGCTGGCCGGGCAGGACAGGCAGCGGACGGGGCTCCCCGCGGCGGCCGAGACGTTCCCCGGTTGCGTGCCACGCCGCACGCCTGGGCACCCCGCGGGGTTCATGGCTTGAGCAGCGATCCGGACTTGAAGATCAGAACCGACCAGCCGGTGAGCGCGGCGGCGAGGGCGCACACGACACCGAGCGCCAGCCCGGACGGTACATCTCCCCTGCCAAGGAACCCGATCCGCAACGACTGGACGACGTAGAAGGCCGGATTCAGCTCGCTGGCTACCTGCCATGGGCCGGGTAGCCGGCTGACGGGGTAGAAGATGCCGCCCAAAAAACCCAGCGGCAGAACGAGCAGGGTCTCGATCGCGTATACCTGATCCAGCGAGCGGGCGTAAGAGCCTACGAGCACGCCGAGCTGCGCCCCGACGATCAGGACCGCGACCACCGCTGCGAGAAGGATCGCCGGCCGCCGTACGCCGACGCCGGTCAGCGGCACTCCTACCGCCAGGACGCTGGCCCCGGTCAGCACCTCCCGGACGATCCCGCCCGCCACCAGTGCCGCGTTGACCTCCCACCACCGGAGCGGGCTGGCGAGCACGTCATTCACATACCGGTAATGGCGGGCCTCGAACAGGCTCGTGGTGCCGTTGATGTAACCGACGTTGAGCATCGCCTGCGCAGCCAAGCCGGGCAAGATGAACTGACTATAGGGAATCCCCTGCACGCCGCTGACGCGGCCGTCGAGCGCGAAGCCGAAAACGACGACGAACAACAGGGCCGAGACGACGTGCCCGACGATCGTAAAATGCCAGATCTTGAGGAAGCGCAGCACTTCCCGCTCGACCAGCCAGACGAAGGCTGGCCGCTCCGCCCGGTAAGCCGTCCCGGACGGCAGCGGGGCCAGGACTTGAGCGGTGCCGCTGGCCTGGGAGCCGCCGCGGCTGCTCACGGCGGCCCGCCGGCCGCTCGCGCGCCGTCCTCGGCCGCCATCGCCCGCGCGTAGACCCCGGCGAGATCGCCGACCCCAAACTGGAGGCGGAGCGCCTCGGGGCTGCCGCGTGCGACGATCCGCCCGGCGCGCAGCAGCGCGATCTCCTGGCAGAGCGCCTCGGCTTCCTCCAGGTAATGGGTGGTCAGCAGAATGGTCGCGCCGAGCTCGTTCAGCATGCGGGTGTACCGCCAGATCTCGGCCCGCAGCTCGACGTCAACACCAGCCGTCGGCTCATCGAGGATGACCAGCCGGGGCCGGTGCATGAGCGCCCGCGCCAGCAGCAGCCGGCGCTGCATGCCGCCGGACAATTCCGTATGGCGGCTGTTCGCCTTGCTCCCGAGCTTGAACAGGTCCAGCAGTTCGCGGGCGCGCCGCTGGGCCTCCCGGCGCCCGATCCCGTGGTAGCCGGCATGATAGACAAGCATCTCGCCGATGTTGAGGAACCGGTCGAGGTTGATCTCCTGTTCAGCCAGGCCGACGAGCCGGCGCGCCTCGCGGGATTCGTGGCCATGGCCGAACACCCGGATCTCGCCCGCGGTGAGCCGCACCAGGTTGCACACCGCGCCGATCAGCGTCGTCTTCCCCGCGCCGTTGGGACCAAGCAACCCGAAGAACGCCCCGTCAGGGATGTCGAGATCAAGGGCCTCGATGGCGGTGAACCCGCCGCGGTATGTCTTCGTCAGGCCGCGTACCGACAGGGCGGGCACGGCCCCGGGCCCTGGCGTGTCACCGTCCCGCGTTCCGTCGCCCCTGACGGTGTGAGATGAGGTCAGCAGCATATGGCGCTGCACGCGCGCCTGCAGCCAACACGGTGCCGCGCCTTGAAGGACCTGAATGACCTCATGCCATAAGTATATAAATCCGACTGATTTAGTAGAATATGATATGAGTCATATTCCTTATGTATCAGCGCGAGCGCCGAGCGTAAAGCAGCAGGTCAGACCATGTGCAGGGTTTTGGCACAGCACAGGCAACAGCCGACCGCCTGGCCGCCTGGCCGCCGTCCGGACTCGGCTTACGCCATCAGCTCCGGTCGCCAGGTCGCGTAGAAGGCACGCAAGTCGTCCACCGATGAGCCGTCGGGCACGGGTATCTCGTCGTCTGTGAAGCGGTCGAGGGTGGCGAGCATGTCTGCGAGCACCTTGGTGCCGGAGCCAGCGTCGATCTGCGTGGCGCGGGCTAGTAGCACGTCCGTGCCGAAGCGGTGGGCGAGCACGTAGATGTCGGCGAAGTCCCGTGCGGCCGCCCGGTCGAGACGAAGAAGACAACGCTCAGTACGGTCATCAGGTGCGCCATCCGGGCCGCGAACCCGGCCACCTCGAACGCGACCGTGCCGGGAGCAGACAAGAGCTGACCGTACGGATTGGCCGTGAACCTGCGCATCCCGCCTCGCCCATCCAGTGGTGCGGCCGCTGGCCGGCCTGCGCAGCCCACGCTAAAGTCTCACATGTATGTGAGAGTCAAGAGGAGGCATGCCGGATGCGCATCGGCGAACTGTCCCGCCTTACGGGGGTGAGCGTGCGGCTACTTCGGTACTACGAGGAACAGGGGCTGCTGACTCCCCGCCGCCGTCCGAGCGGCTACCGGGAGTACGAGAGCGGCGACATCGAACGGGTGGGACGGATCCGCGTCCTGCTTGCGGCTGGCCTATCGACGGCGAAGATCGCCCACGCGCTGCCCCGTACATGCGCCGAGGGTAACCAGCTTGTCCCCTGCCCCGGCCTGGTCCCGGACCTGAAACAAGAACGCACCCGCATCGACGAGACAATCCAGGCGCTCCGCGCCTCCCGCACCGTTCTGGACAGCGTTATCTCCGCGGCATCGGCGGCTACCCCGCCAGTACCCGGCTCGGGAGAAATGCCGTAATCCGATATTGGGCTGGCCGGCGACGGAGGCCTTCTGCCGCGACGGCATCACAGGAGTCCGGAGCCCGATCAGCGCTTGGATCTGCTGATCGCTAGTCGGCACTGCGGTGCGGCAGCGCGCTTCGCCATTGCCCCGGAATTCTAAATTGCTGGGTAGTTTCCCTGCCATTCCCGCAGCTGTGATCGCGTGCCGCCGCCGCGCTGGTCAGTGTGCGGGCGTGGTCCGCGGATCCGGGAGACTTCATCGCGCTGTTCCACGGCATGGACGAGCGGGTACCAGTCGACGCGCTCGAGTTCGGCACCCGCGTCCTCGATCGATTCCTGCGCACATGCTGACCGGGGCGCCCGCCCGGCCTGGGCACCCGCGACCTGGCAGAGCATCGTTCGGCGGTCCGCCGTGTGCGTGCCCGCCGGATTTCGGGATCGGAGCGGCCGGGCCCATCCTGGTCCCCCTGCTGTGGCAGGCGGCCATTGCGCCGGCGCCGGAGGCTCAAAGGTAACTACAAAATCGGTAGGTTTAGTTGACTTTACGGCGGATCCACTGCCACGCTTAGGCACACAACGGGCGGTACCGGCAGGGCACCATATGCGGTCGTCAGCTGTGCTGACGTAAGCAGCGTGCGGGGCTGTTGTGATCCGGATCTGGCCCGAGGCGCCGGCGCCGCCCACGGTTGTTCGCCCGAGGGAAATCGCCGATGACAGCGCAGCCCACGAACACCCCTGCCGACGACGCACCCTATTGGGACGCGACCCTCGAAACCCAGACCCGCGCGGACTGGGACACCATGAAACTTGAGCTGCTGAAGGCGCATCTGCAGCACGCTTACCGTGGCTCGCCTTATTACCGGGCTTCGTTCGATGCCGCCGG
>PLRW01000192.1:0-938 GCA_003164955.1 Actinomycetota bacterium | reverse complement strand
GCCCGTGATTTCGATGACTGGATCGATTACGAGGCACGTCAGTTCTGGTCATCGGGCTTGCGGCCGGCGGACCGCTACTGCCACGCGCTGAATTTCTCGCTGTTCGTCGGCGGTCCGTGCGTGCTAGGCGCGCAGAAGCTCGGCGCCCTGAGCATTCACGCTGGCACCTTGCCGTCCGAGCGTCTGCTGCTGATCCTCCGGCAGTTCCAGGCGACGGCGATCTGGACCACGCCGTCCTATGCCTGGTCGCTCGGCGAGACCGCGGTCGCGGAAGGCATCGATCCGCGGCGGGACCTTGCCGTGCAGCGCATCATCGTGGCCGGCGAGCCGGGCGGCTCGATCCCCGAGACGCGGGCACGGATCGAGGACCTGTGGGGTGCATCGGTCTACGACTACTACGGGCTGTCGGACATCTTCGGCTCCTGCGCCGGCATGTGCGAACAGAAGGACGGCCTGCACTGGGCCGAGGACCACATCCTGGTGGAGGTCCTCGACCCCGCCACGCTCGGCCCAGTCGCCGAGGGCGAGCGCGGAGAGCTGGTGCTGACCACCCTGCGCAAGTCGGCGCGGCCGATGATCCGGTTCCGCACCGGCGACATCGTCTCGTTCACTTCGGCGCCCTGCCACTGCGGGCGGACGTCGATCCGCATGCGCGGCGTGCACGGGCGCCTCGACGACATGCTCATCATCAAGGGGGTCAACATCTTCCCCAGCGACGTCGAGGCGCTGGTACGCGGCGATGACCGCCACACAGGAGAGTACCGGCTGGTGGTAGAGCGGTTCGGGCACCTCGATCAACTGACCGTGGAACTCGAGCGCGCACACGATTCCAGCGAGCCCGATGACGACCTCGCAGAACGATTCGGCCAGCGGCTGAAGGCACTGACCGGAGTAAGCGCCATCGTGGCCGTCCTGCCGGCGGGCAGCCTGCCGCGGGC
>PLRW01000310.1 GCA_003164955.1 Actinomycetota bacterium | reverse complement strand
CTCAGCATGAGCTTGGGAATCCACATAGACCCACCGGTCAACCGCAAGCAGTGCAAGCAAGACGAAGAGCGGCACAAGGGCGACTGCGGAGCCTGCCATCCCAACCACACTCCACGAATCCATGGCCGGTCTCGGCAACCACCGGCAAGCACCAGCCAATACAGCCAACCTACTCGTGGCTAGGGCCTTTCGTACTCGGCCCCATCAGCGGTAGTCGCTTCCGTAGGCGCTCGGGATCCACCGCGGCGAACTTCATCGGTAGATGCCCGACAGATACGAATCAGCCACGGCGGCCAGGCCGGGCGGCCGGACCGATGCAGACGCCTCCGAATGACTCACGGGTGCCTACGGATCTGAAGGTTGGTGATTGCTGGCCACTCTGCCCGTCCCGCGCCCTGTTGTCGGTGCCCTATGCCTTGGTCGTGCCCGTTGCGTGCCCGTAGGCACGGTTGATCACGGTAACTTGCGGGCACTCACGGGGACGCTGCCGCTCGGCCGCAGGTCAGTGTCCCCGCAGGTGATCAACGGGCACCGGCAGTGACTTCCCAAGCTGATAGTGCGAGTTCGATTCTCGTCACCCGCTCTCAGGATGAAGGCCCAGGTCAGGACGTGAGTCCCGAGCCTGGGCCTTGATCGTTCCCGGGCCGTGACAGGTCCTCCGGGCCATTAGCGGGCCATCAGCCCGCGGGGACCAGTACGCCCGCCGCGCCGTCGTCACCGTCACCGTCGTTGCCTTCTGCCCCTGCACCTGAGTATCGATGGTGTCCGTGATGGCCCGGTCAGCGCCGCGCACCTCGTGCTGATAGATCATGGCGGCCCGCTCGCTGTCGTGGCCCATGCGCGCCATCAGATCCCTCAGCCCTGCCCCGCTCCTGGCCGCGAGGTGGTTGCCGGTATGGCGCAGGTCGTGGAAGTGCAGGCCCGGCACGCCGATCGATTCCGTCGCCTGCGGCCAGGCCGACAGCTTGTTGAAGTTCCCCCGGCGTATCGGGCCGCCCTCCGCACCCGGGAACATGAGAGCGCCCGGCTCATCCTTCGTGAAGATCGACAAGTGCTCCTGGAGCGCGGGAATGATCCCCGCCGGGCTGGCTCTTGAGGCGGCCTTGGGGCTGATCGGCGGCGGCCCTCCCGCGGCTGGGACGCTCCATACTGGAGGTGGGCGCTATCGTGCGCCACGGCGCAAGGGGGTGGTGGGCCATATGCGGAGGACCTCGCGTGCCTGGGCGACCGCCGGGCTCGTCGGTGCCGTCACGGGCGCAGTGCTGTTTGCCCGCCGTGTGAACCGGTGGGGAGCGACCGCCGAGGAACTGTCGCGGCCGCTGCCGGGCGACGACCAGGTGCCGGATCCGCTGGTCGCCTCGACCCGGGCCGTGTCCATCCAGGCCCCCGCCAGCGCAGTCTGGCCATGGCTGGTGCAGATAGGCTGGCGGCGGGCGGGCTGGTACAGCTACGACCGCATCGACAACGACCGGATCCCCAGCGCTGATCGCATCATGCCGGAACTGCAGGAGCTGCGGCCGGAAGACTCCGTGCCAGAAGGACCTGGAGTTGGCTGGACCGTCACCACGGTCGAACCTGGCCGCCTGCTGCTGCTGACCACCCACGGCCCGATGCGCGGCGTCAACTGGGTGCTGCGGCGCGACAGCAGCTGGCTGTTCCAGCTCGACGACCTCGGCGCCGGGCACTGCCGGCTGATCGAGCGCGCGCACACGGCCATCATCACTAACAACGACACGGTCACCGGGAAGCTGATCTCCACGCCGCTCGGGGCCGCGGCGCTTTCGCTCGGCGACTTCGTGATGGCCCACCGCCACATGCAGGGGATCAGGCGGCGCGCCGAAGCTTAGTGGCGCGCCATTGCCCGGCCCGGGACGTTGGCAGCTTGCAGTCGTTCGATGACGCCGCTCCAGCCGGTGCCGTCGGCGAACGCGCCATGGACCAGGACGACGGTCACGGGTTCGTTGGCAGAGGCTGCATCGGTCATGGCGATTCCTTTCTCCGGTGGGCAGCGCGCTGACCGGGTCGCGTCATGCGCCCGGCACTTCGGGGGTCAGGCCTTGATGAAGGTGAGCAGGTCGGTATTGAACTTGTCCTTATACGCAGTGGTCTGGGCCAGGCCGTGCGGGGCGCCGGAATAAACCTTGAGGGTCGCGTCCTTGACGATCTTTGACGACTTCAGCGCGGAGGCGACGATGGGCACGATCTGATCGTCATCACCGTGCACGATCAGGGTCGGAACGTCGATCTTCTTCAGGTCCTCGGTGAGGTCGGTCTCGGAAAAGGCCTTGATGCAGTCGTACGCGCCCTTAACGCCGACGGTCATGCTCAGCAGCCAGAAAGAGTCACGTAGCCCCTGCGAGACGGTGTTGCCGGGCCGGTTGGCGCCGTAGAAGGGCTCGCTGAGGTCCTTGTAGAACTGGGACCGGTCCGCGGACAGGCCGGAGCGCAGACCGTCGAACACTTCGATCGGCAGGCCCTCGGGGTTGGCGTCCGTCTTGAGCATCAGCGGCGGGATCGCGCTCAGCAGCACCGCCTTGGCCACCCGGGAGGTCCCGTGGCGGCCGATGTAGCGGGTCACTTCGCCGCCGCCGGTGGAGTGGCCGACGAGGATCGCGTCGTGCAGGTCGAGGGCCTCGATGAGTTCGGCCAGGTCGTCGGCGTAGGTGTCCAGGTCGTTGCCGTTCCACGGCTGGCCAGACCGGCCGCCGCCGCGGCGGTCATGGGCGATAGCGCGGTAACCGCTGGACGCGACCAGGAACAGTTGGTCATCCCAGGCATCGGCGGTGAGCGGCCAGCCGTGGCTGAACACAACAGGCTGGCCCGAGCCCCAGTCCTTGTAAAAAATCTCGGTGCCGTCATGAGTCGTGATCTTCGCCATCAGGGTTCTCCTTCGATGGGGCAGGTGGCTAATAAGCCCGAATACCTACGGGCAGCAGCCCGCAGTGTCTACTGGCGCCTTGGCTGGCAATCCTGCTTTAAAGGTGAAGTGAGATTACGCGCCGCGCATGGTCGTAAGCAAAAAATGCTCACAAATGACACGACGCGCATAAGTGGCATGCCGAAGATGTCAGCGACAGCTTGGATGAAATGTGCGCGAACCCAGTATGACTAGGGAGTACTTGACGCCCGACGGGGCCGCCGACGAGGGTGCTGGCCACTCTTGGATCACGTTAGGGACGGGAGCCGGTAATTTCTCATCCACCTCCGAGCGTGCATACATCGAACCGCCGGGGACTATAGCAGCGTTTACAGTCAATCTGCTTTTTACCCTCGCACCGCCGCCACTGAATAGCAAGCGACCGGGAAGATCTTGCGTCCAGCAGTTCCATCGGACGCTCCCCACGTGGCCGCCCGCTGTCCAGGAGTAGCCAAATAACCACCCGCGGTCCCGGGACCGTTAGCGGTCGGGACAAGCAGGGGCTTCCTGCCAGCGGAAATGACAGCAGCAATGACAAGCGGCCACCCGATCTGGCTCACTGCCACCGATCATGGCGAGGGCCAGTCCTGCCCGGCGCGGAAGCGCCTGCTGGCTCGGCTAGTGGCACCGAGCGACGGTGCATCGGCGGTTCCACTCAGGCCGAAAGTGCGGCTTTACTCGGCCGGAAACGGCGATTTACAAGCAGGGGTCAAGAGCTCGACCGTGCCCGTTACGTGCCCGTAGATACGGTCGATCACCGTAACCTGCGGGCACTCACGGGGACGCCGCCGCTTGGCCGCAGGTCAGCGTCCCCGCAAGTGATCAACGAGTACCGGCAGTGACTTCCCAAGCTGATAGTGCGAGTTCGATTCTCGTCACCCGCTCCGAAGATGAAGGCCCAGGTCAGGACGCGAGTCCCGAGCCTGGGCCTTCGTCGTTCCGGGGCCGGTTCCGGGTCGTCGTGCGATTAGC
>PLRW01000051.1 GCA_003164955.1 Actinomycetota bacterium | reverse complement strand
AGCCAGATCAGGGCCAGCCAGATCACGAAGACGGCTAGATCGTGACGGCGACCTCGCCGGACAGGCGGTAGCCGCCGGCCAGCCGGAGGTCGTCGCCGCTCCAGAAACGGCCCGCGTCGTACCAGTTCGCGCGGCGGTGGCCGGACAGCAGGCCCATGGCCTGATAGGTGGCGGCCAGCACCTCGGCGCAGTACGCGGTCTCCAGGCTGGCCTCACGCGGGCGCCGGACCTGCGGTACCCGGCCCAGCAGCCAGCGGGACGCGAGCCCGGCGGTGGACGGGAACGGCGTGCCGTCCAGCCGCGCCACGGTGCGCAGCACGGCGTCCTCCATCTCCGGCGTGGCCGGCGGCTCAAGCTGGCGCAGCCAGGCCCGCTGGCCGTACTTCTCTCCCCAGACGGTCACCGCGGCGCGCAGGTCGTGCAGTTGCACGCCGCGCTGGCGCGTCCCGGACCACAGGTCGGGCAGGGACCGGCCCAGCTCGGCGTGCCACATCAACGGCGGCAGGTCCTCCAGCACCACCGACATGCCGACGTGGTTAACCGGGCTGTTGGTCGCGACCTGAATGGCGCGGTCCGCCGGCTTGCGGCCACGGAACAGCCAGATGTCGCCGGTCCGGGTCAGCCCGGCCGCGTCGTCGAGGGTGATGGGCGCCACGGACGTAGCCTAGGCAGGTGCAGATGGGACGCGCGTGGAAAATCGTGGGCCTGGCGGGGTTCGTCGGCGTGGCCGCCACCGGAGTGGTGATCGCCCGCGCGGAACGGCGCCGCCGCGCGTATACGCCGGACGAGATCAGGGACCGGCTGCACGCCCGGCTGGCGGAGGCCGAGCTGGCGGAGGCCGAGCTGACCCCAGGGCCCTCGGACCCTCAGGCACGCTAGGCGCCCCGGGCGCTAGCCGCCGTTAACTTCGGGCCGCGCGATGAGGTGAGGCGCGATGAGGTGAGGGACGCGAATACCACCGTCGTGCTCAGGTAGTGGCCGGTGGCGTAGTCAAAAGCGCCGCCGCACGTTATCAGGTGCAGGGCCGCGTAACCGGATGCGCCATAAATGGCTCTGGACGGGAAATCCATTTTGGAGTATTTCCGGACGCCGGTGACGCGGAAAACGGCGGTCACCCCGTCGGCGAGCGTCACGTTGATGTGCTCCCCGGGGCGGAGGGCCCCGAGGCGGAAGAACACGGCGGGACCCTGGTAGGTGTCGACGTGCCCCTCGATGACCGACGCCCCCATCTGGCCGGGCGTCGCCGAGTACTTGTACCAGGCCGCTTCGTCGGCGGCGGTGGACACGGACGGCACCTGGATCGTGCCGTCGGCGTTCAGCCCGAGGTGCAGCAGGTTCGAGCTGACGCCGATGGACGGGATCTCGACGGACACCGGCAGCGAGCGCGCCAGCGACGGTCCGTCACCGCCTCCGGTCGAACCGGCCGCCGCCGCCGACGGCTGCGGCGCGTGCACCTGAGCGGCCACCGCGACACCGATCGCGACCACCCCGACCAGCAGAAACACGACGCCGGCCGCCCCGGCCAGGCGGGCCCGGATACTCCGGCGGGGCGGCGGGGTGAATCCGCCGGGCGCAGAAGTAAAGACCACGCGGAAGCCGTATATGCGCCGCCACTCCGGTTCCGCCAATACGGCCGCCCTTCCACATGCTCTTCTGCTCGCGTAGCCTAATATTTCGATGGAAAAGAGGCCATTCCCTGCGCCGCACCTTAATGGCGCGCCCGTACCGGGAGGTTCCATGACAGGGCGCGTGAGGCTGGCGGCAATCGGCTGCGGCACGCTGACCGTACTGGCCGCCGCGACGGCCTGCACGCCCACCGGGACGTCGGCGGCCGGGGGCGCCTCGGCGACCGCGACCCCGAGCGGCAGTTTCTTCACCGCCGTCGCCCCCGGATCCTCGGCCAAACCCCCCGCCAGCGCGCCGGCCTCGGCGCCGGCGTCAGGGACGGCAAACACCGCCTCAGGGACGCCGACCACCACGGCACCGGCGGCGACCGGGTCACCGAGCCCGTCGGCCAGCCCATCGCCCAGCCCGGTGCCGATCGGCGCCCCGTCCACCGGCGGCGGGGGCACGGCCGGTGTTCAGGACGTCCTGCTCTTCGGTCTCGGCGGTGCGGCCCTGCTGGCCGGCGCGGGGAGTCTTGCCTACCGCCGGCGTGCCATGCGGGACCGCTGAGGTAGAACGGGAGACGGGCCCGCTGACGGCGGGGCCCGCCGAACGGTGGACTGCCGGAGAAAGGTGCTGGGATGAGCGAGCTCAAGGTTGAGACGGATCCGGCCGAGGTGGGCCTGGACGCGGACCGGCTGGAACGGATCGGCCGGCACTTCCGCTCCTACGTCGACGACGGCAAGCTGCCCGGCTGGCTGATCACGGTGAACCGGCACGGCCGCCGGGCCTACGTAGCCGCCCACGGGTCCCGCGACCTCGAGGCCGGGCGGCCGGTGGAGACCGACACCCTGTGGCGGATCTACTCGATGACCAAGCCGATCACCTCGGTCGCGGCGATGATGCTGTACGAGGAGGGCGGCTTCGAGCTCACCGATCCGGTCAGCCGCTTCATCCCCTCGTTCGGGGACGTCCGGGTGTTCGACGGCGGCTCCGACCTGAAGGCCGTCACGGTCCCGGCCGCCGAGCCGGTCCGGATCTGGCACCTGCTCACCCACACCTCCGGGCTCACCTACGGGTTCCACCGGTCGCACCCGGTCGACGCCATGTACCGGGCGGCCGGGTTCGAGTGGGCCTGGCCGCCGGGTACCGACCTGGCCCAGGCCTGCGACCGCTGGGCCGGCCTGCCGCTGCTGTTCCAGCCCGGGGCCGAATGGAACTACTCGGTGTCCACCGACGTGCTCGGCCGGGTGGTCGAGGTCGTCTCCGGGCAGAGCCTGGACGAGTTCTTCGCGTCGAGGATCTTCGGCCCGCTCGGCATGACGGACACCACGTTCTGGACGGGTGACGCCGAGCGGCTGGCCGCGCTGTACACGAGCGGACCGGACGGGCGGCCCGCGCGGCTGGACACGCTCGGCGGCCAGGCGCTCACGCCGCCGACCTTGCTCGGCGGGGGCGGCGGCCTGCTCTCCACCGCCGCCGATTACGATCGATTCACCCAGATGCTGCTGGACCGCCCGGACAGCCCGGCCGGGGAACTGGACGGCAGCCGGCTGCTCGGCTCCCGGACGGTGCGGTACATGGGCCGCAACCACCTGCCGGGCAACCTCGACCTGAAGACGTTCGGCCGGCCGCTCTACGCCGAGACCCCGTTCGTCGGGGTCGGATTCGGGCTGGGCTTCGCCGTCACGATCGACCCGGTGGCCGGTGAGGTCATCTCCTCTGAAGGCGAGCTGACCTGGGGCGGCGCCGCGAGCACGGTGTTCTGGATCGACCCGTCCGAGGAACTGACGGTCTCGTTCTTCACCCAGCTGCTGCCCTCCAGCAGCTTCCCGATCCGCTCGCAGCTCCGGCAGCTCGTCTACCAGGCCCTGGTGGACTAAGGCAGGCCCTGGTGGACTGAAGGCTCACAGCTCGCCGCGCTGGCGCAGCAGGTCCCGGAATTCGTCCAGCGCCTCGTCCAGGTCGGTGCCGAGCTCGTCCAGGACGACCATGTCCGTCCCGGTCCAGTACGCTCCGGCGTACTCGCCGCTGGCTCCGGGTTCCACCAGGAGGAAATCGTGCGCAATCTTTATGTGGTCGCGCACGTCGTCCCAGGACGTTCCGGACGGCACCAGGCCGATCGAGGGCGGCTCATGGTCGTCGTAGCTGAGGCCGTCGAGCATGGGCCACCTCCCGCGGGACGCTGGTGCCGCCCACCATAGACGCGGCGCGGGGGCGGCCCCGTCTCATTTGTGGAGCGGCCGATGACTTCCGCCGGGCGCCCCCGTCCATACGCTTGACGGCCAGTCCATACGCTTGACGGGAGAAGACATTGACCAGTACCGAACGGAACGGCCTCGATAAAGAGTTCACGGCCGTCCTGGAGAAGAGCCCGGCCAAGGGGGGCTGGACGTACGTGGTGATGCCGGGGTCCGCGGAGTTCTTCGGCACCCGGGGCCTGGTCAAGGTGCGGGGTACCATCGACGGGCACCCGTTCCGTAGTTCGTTCATGGCCCTGGGCGACGGGCGGCACAAGCTGCCGGTGAAGGACGACCTCCGCGCCGTGATCGGGAAGAACCCCGGCGACAGCGTCACCGTCCACCTGGAGGAGCGGGTCAGCTAGGCGGCTGGCTGGCGTCCCACCTGGCCTGGACGCCGGGGTAGATCTTCTCGTGGTCGTCGGGCAGGAGGCTCTTGATCCGGCGGGTCCGGTCGTCGGTCAGCACCTCGACCTCGCCGGCCTCCACCGCGTCGAAGACCTGGCGGGCGACCTCGGCCGGGCTCAGCTTGGGCGCGTCACCGGCCAGCTCCGCGGCCATTTCGGTGTCGACGAAGCCGGCGTGGACGCCCACGACCAGCGTGCCCTGGCGGGCCAGTTCGATCCGGACGCCGTTGGTCAGCGCCCAGGCGGCGGCCTTGGACGCGCCGTAGCTGCCGTTGACCGGGTTGGTGAACCAGCTCACCACGGACAGCATGTTGACGATCGCGCCGCCGCCCCCGGCCGCCAGCACCGGCGCGAACGCGCGGCACATGGCCAGCGTGCCGAAATAGTTGGTCTCCATCTCCTGCCGGGCGCCGTCCATCGTGGGCGCGCCGATCAGCGGGCTCAGCGCCATCACGCCCGCGTTGTTGACGAGCAGCATGACGTCCGCGCACCGGCGGGCGGCCGCGGCCACCTGCTCCGGATCGGTGACGTCGAGCGCGACGGGGACGCCCGGCCCGGTGACCCGGGATGGGTCCCGGGCCCCGGCGTAGATGGTCGCCGCGCCGCGCTTGGCCAGCTCCTCGACGAAGGCACGGCCGAGGCCACGACTGGCCCCGGTGACCAGGGCAACTGAATCCGCTATCCGCATCCCCCTATCTTGGCGGCCCCCTATCTTGGCGGCACGCGGGCCCCTATCTGTTCAATATTCGCTCGGCGCGCAGGATCGGCGGGCCCTGAGGTTTTAGCGGCGGGCAGCCTCAGGCCAGGACGCGCGGGCGGGCGAGGGAGACCGGTGAGGTGCGCAGCGACGTGGCGAGCACGGCCTCGCGGCGGCGCACGTCCATCGGGTTGACGCCCATCGCGGCGAGGTCCTCCGGGCCGGGGGTGAGCACGGTGACCTTGATCCCGCGGGCGTGCAGTCGCCGGGCCTCGCGCAGCAGCGAACGGGTGGCCAGGCCGCGGACGGTCCGCTCCAGCCGCTCGTGCGGCTTCCGGGGCGAGTCGGTCACGGTGCTGGCCATCGGCGCGAGCACGTAGACCTCGTCCACGCCGGCGTCGGCCATGAGGCCGAGCGAGGTCAGCGACCGTACCCCGCCGTCGACGTAGCGGCGGCCGCCGATCTCGGCCGGCCGGTACCAGCCGGGGATGGAGCAGGAGGCGACGACCGCATCGGGCAGCGGCACGGCCGGGGCGCCGTCGCGGCCGAACACCACCCGGCGGCCCGAGTCGTAATCGACGGCGACGATCCAGGTGGACCCGTCGACCCAGTGCGGGACGGGCCCGGGCGCAAGCCCATCCTGGTGGTCGGCGTGCAGGTGGCGGGCGTGCAGGTGGCCGACCATGGCGCGCAGCGCGGTGTGCCGGCCCCGGCCGTGCGGGACCCAGGCGGTCACGCTGACCCGCGGGTGCACCCGGTGCGGGGTGAGCAGGGCGGTACACCACAGCGCGGGTGAGCCCATCCGCGGCTGCGGCAGGGGCGGCAGCGAGCCCTCCGTGACCGGAGGCAGCGCCTGGAGGCCGGCGACGGCCTCGCCGCGCTGGTAGCCGATCATCTCCTCGATGCTGCAGCGGCAGCGGATGCCGGCCGCGAGCACGCTACCCGCGCTCGTGCCGATGATCACGTCCGCGTCGCGGATCGCGTGAGGCAGCCGGTCCTGCAGGGCCGGCAGCGCTCCGGTCATCCAGGCGGCACCGGTCAGGCCGCCCGCGCCGAGGACAAGACCGATACGGGGCCGGGAGCCGCCGCGCACAGCACNNCCCAGAAGCACGGCACCCATGAAAGCCTCCAGAACCAGCGTCCGGCCACGACGGGACTGTCGGCCGCAGCGACGCTGTTACCGGTGACTATATGTCCGCCGCTGACTGATTTACTCGTCCTTTCCCAGCTCAGTGAGGCCACGGCCGATGCCGTCGACGAGGACGGCCAGGTCGGGCACCGCGTCGTGGTCGGCGGTCAGGCCGAAGGAGAACGTGTCGAGGTAGGAGAAGATCGCGACCGACAGCCGCACGCTGTTCCCGATCGGGACGTAGGGATAATCGGCCTCCATCCGGCGGCCGAGGATGTACAGCGGGACGCGGGGGCCGGGCACGTTGGTGACCACCGTCTGCAGCAGCGGCTGGGGCGCGCCGAAGGCCGCGCGGGAGCCGAGGGCCAGCCACAGGGGCCCGGTGAAGCCCAGCATCCCGGTGAGAACCTCCGCGCTGATGGCCTGGGAGGTGCGCTTGAGGCTGTCCATCTGCTCGCGGATCAGGGCCAGCCGCTGGCCCGGGTCCGGCTCGCTGACCGGCAGGTTGACGAGGACCGCGGACACCCGGTTCGTGACGACGCCGCGCTCGTCCTCGCTGCGGACCGAGACCGGCACCAGGCTCCGCACGACCAGGTCGGCGGTGAGCTCGCCCCCGTTCTGAAGCAGACCACGGTGCCGCAGCAGGTCACGGAAGGCGCTGGCCACCACGGCCAGCAGCACGTCGTTCAGCGTGCCGCCGCGGGCGGCGCGGATCTGCTTCACCTGGCTGAGCGGCGCCGTCGTCCACGCCCACCGGCGGTGCGGGCCGATCGGGCCGTTCAGCGAGCTGGCCGACGGTTCGGACAGCCACTGCACGCTGCGGGACAGGCCGCGGCCGAAATTGAGCAGCCCGTCCAGGGAGCCGAGTGGCTGCAGCACCTTGCGGGCCTCGGCCAGCTGCCGGACCGGCCAGGTCACCAGGTCCGCGAGGCCGCCAATCATCAGGCTCACCCCGTTCGCGGCCGGGGCGGGCCGCCACGGCACCACGGCCAGCGGCTTCGCATCGGGCTCGGTGCCGAAGATCAGCGTCATCACGTCGGTGCCGCCCACCCCGTCCACCATGCAGTGATGGATCTTGGAAAGGACGGCCCAGCGGCCGTCCTCCAGGCCATCGATGAGCCATTCCTCCCACAGCGGCCGGGTCCGGTCCAGCGGCTGCGCGAAGAGCCGTTCCGCCAGCTCCCGCAGTTGCTCCGCCCCGCCGGGCGACGGCACCCCGATGTGGCGCACGTGGTAGCTGACCTCGAAGTTGTCGTCGTCCGCCCAGAAGGGGCGGAACAGGTTGAACGGCGTGGTCCGGACCACCTGGCGGTACCGGGGCACGAGCGGGAGCTTGGCTTCGAAGACCTTGATCAGTTCCGCGTGGGACGGCGCGGGCCCCTCGAATACCACCACCGACCCGATGTGCAGCGGAACGTGCTCGTGCTCGGCAAAGTAGAACTCGGCGTCGAGCGTGTTCATCCGCTCCATCGCGCCCATGGCGGACCTCCTTCTGCTCCGGCCGCTATGGCCGGTTGCGGCCGAGCTTCTCGTGCGCGTCGACCCACTCGTCAGTGACGACGGCCGCGCCGAGCGAGATCTCGCCGCACAGCACGGTGGCCGCGACGATCTCGGCCAGCTTCCGTACCTTCCCGGCGCCGTAGCAGCCGAGCAGTTCGAGGCATTCACGCTGGGTGGGCAGCCCGGTGCCGCCGCCGTAAGTGGCGACGATCAGCGCCGGGATGGTGATCGAGTAGTAGTAGTCGCCGTTGGCGAGCATTTCCGTGTGCACGAGCGCGGCCGACGACTCCGCCACGTTCGCGATGTCCTGGCCGGTCGCCACGAACAGGGCGGTGATCGCGTTGGCGGAATGGTTCCCGTTGTTGTTCACCCCGGCCATCAGGCCACCCAGGTTGGAGACCTGGCGGGCCTGGAACATCACGGCGGGGGTGGTGTGCATGACGTCGCGGATCAGGGCCGCGCTGAGCCGCGCCTCGGCGACGACACGCTTGCCCCGGGTCCGCAGGATGTTGACCTGCGAGCTCTTCTTGTCGGTGGCCAGGTTCGATTCCAGGTAGAAGTGCCGGATGCCCGGGTACTGGGCGCAGATCCAGACGCACGCCTGCCGGGTCGCCCGGCCGGCCAGGTTCTGCCCGGCGGCGTCGCCGGTGGTGAAGTTGAACCGCAGGAACAGGTACCGGCTCGCGGCGAACTGCTCGATGTCGTGCAGGTGCCCGGTGCGGGTGGTCGACTCGGCTTCGCGCTTGATCGACGCGAAGTTCTCCGTGACCCATTCGCCGAACGCGCGCGCCTCCCGGGCGGTGCCGAACCCGAAGGCCGGGGCGCGCTGCATGGCGTCGCCGACGACCGTGGTGGTGACGCCGCCCGCCGCGTGCAGCAGCTTCATCCCGCGGTTGTAGCTGGCCACGACGGTACCCTCGGTGGTGGCCATCGGCACGTAGAACTCGCCCTGGGCGTGCTCACCGTTGACCAGCAGCGGCCCGGCGACTCCGATCGGCACCTGGGCCGCGCCGACGAAGTTCTCGATGTTGCCGGGCAGCAGCGACGGGTCGAGTGAGTAGCGGCTGATGTGCTCGGGGCTGGCCCCGGTGGCCTCGCGCAGGAAGGCCATGCGTTCCGTGGCCGCCGTCCTGGTGTAGTCATCGGCCAGCCGCGGGATGTGGCCGGTAGCGGCGGGTGCGCTCACGGTGCGACCTCGTGGGCGCCCCAGCGGGCGGCCAGTTCATCCTTGAGGACCTTGCCGAGCGTGTTCTTGGGCAGCTCGGAGCGGAAGTCGATCAGCCGCGGGTACTTGTAGGCGGCCAGCCGCTCGCGGCAGTAGGCGATCAGTCCCGCCTGGTCGAGTTCCTTGTCGGCGCGCAGGATGACGGCGGCCAGGACCTCCTCGCCGAGCCGTTCGTCCGGGATCCCGAGCACGGCCGCCTCGGCGATGGCCGGATGGGCGTGCAGCACGTTCTCGATCTCGCTGGGGTAGACGTTGTACCCGCCGCGGATGATGAGCTCCTTCTTCCGGCTGACGATGAACAGGAACCCGTCCTCGTCGATGTAGCCCAGGTCGCCGGTGTGCAGCCAGCCGTCGGTGATAGCCTCCGCCGTGGCCTCCGGGTTATTCAGGTACCCCTTCATCACGTGCATGCCGCGCGTGACGATCTCCCCGACGTGGTTCGGGCCGCGCGGCAGCGGCTGGCCGTGCTCGTCCCAGACCTGGGTCTGCGTGCCCCACAGGGGCTTGCCGACGCTGTAGGGGCGGCGCTCGACCGCGCTCCGGTTCTGGGTGGTGGTCGAGGCGGTCTCGGTGAGCCCGTAGCCCTCGAGGATCACGACGCCGAAGCGTTCCTCGAACGCGTCCAGCAGCGGGGCCGGGATCGACGCGCCGCCGGAGATGGCGAGCCGCAGCGAGGAAACGTCGTACCGGCCGAGGTCCGGGCAGGCCAGGAGCTCGGCGAACATGGTCGGCACGCCGTCGAAGACGGTGCACTTGTCGCGCTCGATCGCGGCCAGCACGGTCCGGGCGTCGAAGCGCGGGACCAGTGACAGCGCGCAGCCGAACCGGACGCACAGGTTGAGGATGCTCGACAAGCCGAACACGTGGAACAGGGGCAGCACGGTGAGCACGACGTCGCTGGGGTACACGCCGACGAGGCGGCCGGGAATGTCGGCGTTCATGTAGAGCTGGATGTGGGTCAGTTCCGCGCCCTTGGGCCTCCCCGTGGTGCCGGAGGTGTAGACGATGACGGCCGTGTCGCCCGGCTCCCGCTGGACCATCGGGCCCGCCGGGCCAGTCAGGAGCTGCTCGAAGGGAAGCGCGCCGGGCGTGCCCGCCGGGTGGCCCACGGCGTAGATGTCGCTCAGGCCGGCCGCGGCGGCGCCCTTGCCCGCCTCGGCCAGAATGCCTTCCCAGGTGACCAGGACCCGGGCGCCGGAATCCGCCAGCTGGAACTCCACCTCCGGTCCCCTGAGCATCACGTTGAGCGGGACGGCCACGCAGCCGGCCTTCAGGATGCCGAAGTAGCAGATGAGGAACTGCGGAATGTTCGGCAGCTGGAGCGCCACCCTGTCCCCGGGCCGCAGCCCCGTCCCGGTCAGGCCGGCCGCGCACTTATCCGACAGCGCGTCCAGCTCGGCGTAGCTGAGCTGGCCCCCGGGGAAGAAGGCCACCGTCCGTTCCGGGGCCGCGGCGGCACTTTCGCTGAGGATGATCGCAAGGTTGAACGTCAATGTCCCGCCCCTTCCAAACGCGCCGGCTAACGCCAGTTTTGGCCGGAAAGTGGCAGGCCAGCTAGAGCCTTAATCCCGGGAACGAATGGACCTTCGCCTCCTGTTCACCCTGGTCCTGGCCGCCCGGCCGAGGGAACGGCGGGCCATGCCGACCGCGGCTCTTAAACTGCTGCCCGAGCGGGGCGTGTCCGGGGCGGACCGGCCGGACGACCCGAGCCAGTCGATGATCAGCTGAGCCGTCTCGCGCGGCACCTCCAGCTGGGGCACATGGCCGACACCCGGCAGCACGGCCAGCGTCCAGTCCGGGTGGGCCCGCGCGGCGGATCGGGCCACGCTGACCGGCACCAGCCGGTCGCGGTCGCCCTGCAGGAGCAGCACCGGGCAGCCGACGGAATCGACGATCGCGCGGTAGGTGCGCCCGCGCCCCCGGCCGATCGTCTGCACGACGGACCGCATGGCGCTGTTGAGTGCCTGGCTGCGGTCCGGGAACTCGGTGCGCCGGCGCTCCATCTCGACGTGCTGGGCGACCGTCTGCGCGGGCACCCGCGACGGGTCGGCGCAGCAGAGCGACAGCAGCCGGGCGACCGATGCGTCGGGTGACGCGTCGCGGCGCAGGCTGCGCAGCACGCCGCCCAGGCCGGGCGTGCCGTACAGGGCGAACAGCGTGGCGACCAGCGGGTCGGGCCGCGCGAACGCGAACGGCAGGGCCGGGTCGACGAGGACCAGGGCGGACACCGTGGACGCCGACGCGCTGGCCTCCAGCAGGGAGACCATGCCGCCCATCGAGTTGCCCATGAGGATGACGGACTGGCCGGCGGTGGCCGGCCCGCGGGAGCTGACCGGCCCGCGGGAGCTGACCAGCACAGTCTCGATGAAGCGGTGCAGCAGGGCCCGGTTCGCGAAGACCCCGCAGTCCCGGCCCGCGGCCCGGGTGAGACCGTGCCCGGCCAGGTCCGGGGCGATCAGCCGGTAGCGGCTGGTGAGCAGCGGCGCGATGGCCGCCCAGTTCACCGCCGAACCGCCCAGCCCGTGGACGCAGACGATCAGCGGCCCGCGGGCGGGGCCGCCGAAATCCAGGTAATGGACCGGGCCGTCGACGTCAGCCCATCGGGACCGGCCGCCGAGGGCCGACCCGTTCAAAACCGATCGGTCACCAGCCATGTGCCTTTGCTCTCCACGCTGCTCTCAGGGGGCGCCTGTCAGGGCCCATAGCAACAGCCTTACCAGCTAACCACGGGCACCGGAAGGACAAGTTACTGACCAGTCATAAAGGGCGGGCCCGCGAGCAGTGCGGCGATCTGATCGCCCAGCGGGACCGTCGCGGCCAGGCGGTTGTCGATGACGGCGTGCGGGACCTCCGGCGCGGCGCCCAGCCGCATGCGGGCGGTGAACGCGCCGAACCGTTCCAGCTTGGCCGCGTCCCGCGGGGATCCCCGGGCGGCGATGCGCTCGTGCAGGGTGGCCGCATCCGAACGGACCCAGACCAGGCGGACGCTACCGCCGCCGAGTTCCCGCACCCAGGAACGCCAGCGGACCGCGTCGTGGATCTGCTGAGTGAACGGGCCGGACAGCAGCACGGGGCAGCCGTGCGCGCGGATCTCCCTGGCGGTGGCCGTCATGCCCGTGTACTCGTGCACCTTGATGTGCTCGTCATACCACGGGCCCTCGCGCTCACCCGGCGGCCGGCCGCCCGTGGCCAGCGTCGCGGCGACGAACGGCCCGTACATGGTGTCCTTGTCGAGCAGCGCCGGGGCCGGGTCCAGGGCGGCGAGCAGCAGGCCCGCGACCGTGCTCTTGCCCGCTCCGGGCGCCCCGGCCACCACCCACACCGGCGCAGGAACACTCACGAGCAGCCAGGATACGGCCTCCGGGGGCGCCGGTAGTATCCGGTGGCGTGGCTGACACGGGAATCTCGCGCCGGTTCAACGTCCGGGTCCCGGTGAGGGACGGCAGCACGCTCTCGGCCGACCTGACACTGCCCGCTCCGGGGCCGCTGCCCGCCCCAGGACCGTCAGGCGGGCCGGTGCCGCGGCGCTGGCCGGCGGTGATCCTGCGCACGCCGTACGGCAAGTCGGATGAGCAGCAGGCCAGGCGCGCCGCTGTCTTCGCCCGGGGCGGGTATGCGTTCGTCGCCCTGGACGTCCGCGGCCGGGGCGACTCCGACGGGAGCTTCGAGCCGTACCGGCACGACGGCCCGGACGGCGCCGACGTGATCGCGTGGGCCGCGGCGCAGGACTGGTGCACCGGTGACGTCGCGACGTACGGGGGCAGTTACGGGGGGCGAATCCAGTGGCTGACCGCGCTGCAGAAGCCGCCCGCGCTGCGCGCCATGGTGTGCCTGGTCACGCCGAGCGATCCCTTCGTGGAGGCGCCCACCGGCGTGCCGTGGCCGATGCACCTCAGCTGGCAGCGGCTGACCGACGGCCGGGTGCCGCAGTACACCGACGGCGTGGACTGGGCGGCGGTCTTCCGGCACCGCCCGCTGGTCACGATGGACGAGGCGGCCGGGTTCATCTCCGCCAACTGGCGGGCGGAACTGCGGCACCCGACGCTCGGCGACTGGTGGGAACCGGTCCGTTACCAGCACCGCATCGGCGAGATCGACGTGCCCGTGCTGCACGTGTCCGGGTGGTACGACGACGAGGAGATCGGCACCCCGGCCAACTTCGCGGCCATGACGGCCGCCGGGCGGGCCGGCCAGCGGCTGCTCATGGGCGGCTGGGGGCACCGGGTCAACTCCACCCGCACGCTGGGTGAGGTCGACTTCGGCCCGGACGCGCTGATCGACCTGGACGGCTACGTCCTGGCCTTCCTCGACGAGCACGTCCGGAAGATCAAGGCGGACGCGGGCCCCGGTCCGGCGGAGAAGGAGGACGAGGACGAGGAGGCGGGCCCGGCGCCGGTGCGGATCTTCGTCATGGGGGCCAACGAATGGCGGGACGAGCAGACCTGGCCGCCCGCGGGGGGCGGATCGGCGGTGTTCCACTTCGCCAGCGGGGGGCGGGCCAACAGCCGGTTCGGCGACGGCCGGCTGGTCCCCGCACCAGTCCCGGACGAGCAGCCGCCCGACGAGTGGACGCACGACCCGGACCGGCCGGTGCCGTTCATCACGGACGCCAGCTATGCGCAGATCGGCGGGCCGGACGACTACAGCGGGGTGGAAAGCCGCGGCGACGTCCTGGTGTACACCAGTGATCCGCTGGCGGAGCCCCTCGAGCTGATCGGAGCGGTCCGCGTGGTCGCGTACGTCGCCACCTCGGCGGCGGACACCGACATCACGGCCAAGCTCGTGGACGTGCATCCGAACGGATTCGCGCAGCGGCTCTGCGACGGCGTGGTCCGGCTGCGCTACCGGAACGGGTGCAGCCGGCGCGAGCCGGTGACCCCCGGGGAGGTCTACGAGATCACGATCGCGCTGTGGGACACCTGCGTGCGGGTGCCCGCCGGTCACCGGGTACGGGCCGAGATCGCCTCGTCCGCGTTCCCGAAATTTGACGTCAACCTGGGCACGGGCGGCGACATGATCACCGAGACCGACGGCGTGCTGGCCACCAACCGGCTCTGGCACACGCCGTCGCGCCCGTCCCGCCTGCTGGTGAACTAACTGCCGGTGGATTGGGCTGCCGGTGAACTAACTGCCGGTGGATTGGGCGGGCAGGCCCAGGATGCGGGCGGCGTTGCCGCGGAGCACCGCGTCCCGGACGGGTCCGGAGAGGCCGAGGTCGTCGAGCTCGGACAGGCACCGTTCGGGGGCGATGAACGGGTAGTCACTGCCCCACACGAACTGCTCCGAGAGCCGGCCCTTGAGCTCGGCGATCACCTCGGGCGGGATGCGGCGCGGAGACCAGCCGGAGATGTCGATGAACACGTTGGTCTTGTGCAGCGCGACCGCGATCAGGTCCATCTGCCAGGGCCAGCCGAAATGCGCGGCCACGACGGTCAGCCCGGGATGGGCCGCGGCCACCGGGTCGAGCTTGAGAGGGTGCGCGTAGTCGATCCGGATGCCCTGGCCGCCGGGCTGGCGCGCGCCGATCCCGCTGGTCCCGGTGTGGAACAGGGCGAGCAGGCCGTGCTCCTGGCACGCGGCAAAGACCGGCCAGAACCGGGGATCATCCGGCGCGAACGCCTGCAGGGACGGGTGGAACTTCACCCCGCGCAGGCCGAGCGCCGCGATGTTCGCCACCTCGGCGACCGCCGCGTCCCCCTTGTGCGGATCGACCGAACCCAGGCCGGTGAAGACGTCCGGGTAGGCATCGCAGGCGGCCGCGACGGTCTCGTTCGGCACCCGCGGGCGCCCGGTCGCGGTTTCGGCGTCCCAGGCCAGCAGGACCGCCATCAGCCCGAGCGCGCGGTAACGGCCGGCCAGCTCGGCGAGCGACTGCCGCTGCACCGGGGCGCGGAAGTACGCCTCGGCCGCCTCGACGTAGCCCGCCATGCTGCCGTCCAGCCAGTCCGGCGTGGGCAGGTGCACGTGAAAGTCAATCGCCCTGGGTGACACGGGGCCATCGTAGTTGGCGCATTCGGGGATAGGCAGGCGGCCCCGCCAGAGGGAGAATGGCGCCGCCGGGCGACGGTGCCCGGCGTGAGGCGAGGGAGGGCACGCCGTGGCTTCTGGCATCGACGGGACGGGCATCGACAAGGTTCTGCAGAGCGCGGTCGAGGCGGGCGCGGTCCCGCACGTGGTGGCGATCGCCGCCGACCGGGACGGGGTGATCTACCAGGGCGCGGCGGGACCACGCGCGGTGGGCGAGAGCGCCCCCGTCAGCACGGGCACGCTGTTCCGGATTATGTCGATGACCAAGATGCCGTGCACCGTGACCGCGCTGCAGGAGGTGGAGAAGGGCAACCTGGACCTGGACGCGCCGGTCGCCGGGTACTGCCCCGAGTTCGCCGAGGTCCAGGTGCTGACCGGCTTCGACGGCGATACCCCGCGGCTGCGCCCGCCGGCCAGCCAGGCCACGGTCCGGCAGCTGCTGACGCACACCTCCGGGCTGGGCTACTGGTTCTGGAACGGCGACCTGGTGCAGTGGCATGAGGCCACCGGCATCCCGAATGTCGTGGCCGGGGTGAAATCCTCGCTGCGGGCGCCGCTGGTGGCGGACCCGGGCACCGCGTTCACCTACGGCATCAACACGGACTGGCTGGGCCAGGTGATCGAGGCGGTGACCGGGGTGGGCCTCGACGTCGCGGTCAAGCAGGGCATCACCGGGCCGCTCGGGATGGACCACACCACGTTCCTGATGAACGACGACGAGCGGCTGAACTGCACGCCCGTGCACGTCAGGGGCGAGGACGGGAGCTGGGTCTCGATCGGCGAGGTCCTCAACCAGGCGCCGGAGTACTTCGCCGGCGGCCACGGGATGTACGGGCCGCCGAGCGACTACATCAAGTTCGAGCGGGCGCTGCTGCGCGGCGGCGAGCTGGACGGCGTGCGGATCCTGAAGCAGGAGACGGTGGACGCCGCGTTCCGTAACCAGATCGGCGACCTGGACTTCCCGGCCGAGATCCCGACCTTCGACCCGGCCTCCAGCTGCACTCTGGCCATGGGGCCCGGGTTCAAGTGGGGCTACGGGCTGCTGCTCAACACCCAGGATCTGCCCGGTATGCGCCGGGCCTGGTCCGGCGCGTGGGCCGGGCTGTGCAACACGCATTTCTGGGTGGACCGGACGACCGGGATCTGCGCCTCGATCTACAGCAACTTCCTGCCGTTCATCACGCCGGAGGCGTTCGCCCTGTATCAGGACTTCGAGCGGGCGCTGTACACCGCCCTGTGAACGGATAGCCCTGTGA
>PLRW01000164.1 GCA_003164955.1 Actinomycetota bacterium | reverse complement strand
CACAACGGCATCGAGTACGGCATGATGGCCGCGATCGCCGAGGGGCTCAGCATCATCGAGCACGCCGACGCGGGCAAGCACATGGACGAGGTCGACGCCGAGACCACCCCGCTGCGCGATCCCTGGGCCTACCAGTACACGATCGACGTCGGGGAGGTCGCCGAGCTGTGGCGGCGCGGGTCGGTGATCAGCTCCTGGCTGATCGACCTGACCGCCGACGCCTTCGCCAAGTCGCCCGACCTCAGCGACTACACCGGCCGCGTGTCGGACTCCGGCGAGGGCCGCTGGACCGTTCAGGCGGCCATCGACACCGGTGTCCCGGTCGGTTCCATCACCGCCGCGCTGTACGAGCGCTTCGAGTCCCGCGGCGACGGCGTGTTCACCGGCAAGGTGCTGTCCGCCATGCGATCCGGATTCGGCGGCCACCAGGAGAAGAAGGCGGACTGAGCAAAATGCCCAAAACAGCCCCGCGGCCCGGTCCGCGGCCGGACAACCATGTCATCGTGATGTTCGGGGCCACCGGCGACCTGGCCAAGCGCAAGCTGCTGCCGGGGGCGTTCCACCTGGCCGCGGCCGGGCTGCTGCCGGAGCGCTACCGGATCATCGGCTCCGCCCCGGCGAAGTTCGCGATGAGTGCCGAAGCGTTCCGTGAGCACGCGCGCCAGGCGGTGGAGCAGTTCGGCGAGGCCAAGCCGTCCGGGGACGCGTGGGACGCGTTCGCCGCGAACCTGTCGTTCGCCGCCGCGGACACCGGCAGCACCGCCCCGCTGGCGAGCGCGGTCGAAGAGGCGGAGAAGGAGATCGGCGGGAAGCCGCGCCGGCTGTTCCACCTCGCGGTCCCGCCCGCGGCGTTCGAGTCGGTGGTCGCGATGATCGGCGCGATGAACCTCGCGCCGGGCTCCCGCGTCATCGTCGAGAAGCCGTTCGGCCACGACCTGGCCTCGGCGCGGGACCTGGACGCCAAGCTGCACGCCGTCTTCGACGAGTCGCAGATCTTCCGCATCGACCACTTCCTGGGCAAGGAGTCGGTCGACAACATCCTGGCCTTCCGGTTCGCCAACGGAATGCTCGAGCCGAGCTGGAACCGGCAGCACATCCGCTACGTCCAGATCGACGTGCCCGAGACCCTCTCGATCGAGGGCCGGGCCGACTTCTACGACCAGACCGGGGCCTACCGCGACATGGTCGTCACGCACCTGTTCCAGGTGCTGGGCTTCATCGCCATGGAGCCGCCGTCCTCGCTGGACGCCAAGGCGCTGCGGCAGGAGAAGGCGAAGGTCTACGACGGGCTGCGGCCGATCGACGTGCGGCACGTGGTCCGCGGCCAGTACGAGGGCTACCGGCAAGAGCCCGGCGTGCCGCCGGACTCCCAGACCGAGACGATGATCGCGGTCCGCGCCGAGATCGACAACTGGCGCTGGGCGGGCGTGCCGTTCTTCCTGCGGTCGGGGAAGGCCATGGGAGCCAGCCGGCAGGTGGTGACGCTCGGCTTCCACGAGCCGCCGCTGCGGATGTTCCACATCGAACGCCACGACGCCCCGGCGGGCTACCGGAACGAGCTGGTCATCGACTTCGCCGACCCCGGGTCGATCACCGTCCGGTTCCTGGCCAAGGAACCCGGCCCCGAGATGACCCTGGGCGACGCGTCGATGGTGTTCCGCTACCAGGACTCCTTCACGCAGGCCAACTCGCTGGAGGGGTACGAGCACCTGATCCTGCTGGCCATGCTCGGCGACCAGTCCCTGTTCACCAGCTCGGACGGCATCGAGCGGCTCTGGGCGATCTCGGAGCCGCTGCTGCAGAACCCGCCGCCGGTCGAGACGTACGCCAAGGGCTCCTGGGGGCCCGAGCCCGCCACCGATCACCTGGTCGCGCCCTTCCACTGGCACCTGCCCGACGACGGCCACTGACCCGGACGACGCGGCAGCCGGGGACCGGGATGTGACCCGTGGCCCCCGGCTGCTCGCCGACGTCCGGCCGCTGCGGGAATCCCCCGCCTTCCGGCGGCTGTGGGCCGGGACGCCCCTGTCGTCCGTCGGCAGTTCGCTGACGAGCTACGCCGTCGTTCTCCAGGTCTGGGATCTGACCCATTCCTCGTTCGCGGTCGGTGCCCTCGGGGTGGCGCAGATGGTGCCGACTCTCACCGTCGCGCTGTTCGGCGGCTCACTGACCGACACGGCCGACCGCCGGACGATACGTGAGCCGCCCCGGGCCGGGAGTGCGCCCTGCGGGCTCAGCCGGCGCCCGCGGCCTCCGCGGCCGAGTGCGGGAAGCGGGTGGCGGAGAACGACATCGCGCCCCCCGGGACCATCCACGGCAGGACGACCACGGAGAACCGGCCCGCGCGGACGGCCGGATCCTGCTCCATGAGCTCCCCGGCGCGTTCGGAGCCGACGTTCAGCAGGCACAGTCCGCGGAACGCGCTGTCCGGCCCGCCGAGCAGGGGACCGGCGGCGAGCAGGAACCCGCTCTCGTGCAGGCCGGCGAGGTGGGCCAGATGTGCGTCCTGCAGCGCGTCCGCGTCGTCGTCGCTCAGTTGCGGGGCGTCGGGACGCAGGACGAGCAGGACGATCGTGAACCGGTCAAAGTGCATACGGCAGCCTACTGACCTCACGGGCGGCCTGGAAGCAGATGGCTGAGTGCTCTAGCCGGTTAGGCTGATGCCGGTTCAGACCAGGTTTGCGTCGTCGGATTCAGCGAAACGCGGTAGCCGCAGCTCGCCATAGGTCATCGCCGTACGACAGGACAAGCCCGGTGGCCGGGTCGGTGACGAGCTGGCAGTCGTAGTCACCCGACGTGTACTGCCAACGGTCGATCGCCAGGCGCCGATACCACTGCTCGCTGGCCACCACGTCGAGCTCAGGAAACCGCACCCACGCAGCAGTGAGGCCCGCCGTCTCGCCGACCTCGAGTCCCAGCCGGCGGATCGGAACGGTGTTGGTGGCAGGCGTCCGCCATTTGAAACTTGTTAGCGGTACGCGCCGCAAGCAGGCAATCCGGATCTGGGCCCATCTGCTCATGTCGGCAAACAGGCAGGTAGAAGCGTAAAACGGGCAAATAGGAGATATAGGTCACAGCGTTTTATTCCGGATTCGGATACTTTTTCGGGCTGAATCCTGGCATGGTTGGTGTCCAAGCACCCAGCGTGCGCAAAGTTGCCAAAGTTGCCAAAGTGGCCCGTCGCCCTGACCCTGCGACACGTGCGCACGCCGATGCTCAGCCGCCGCTCTCGCCGGCGGCGGGCATACGCCCATGGGGTGGACGCCGAGCACGCCAAGTGCACAACCGAAAGGTCATCTTGGCTACCAAAAAGACACCCAACCGCAAGCTCTCCGCACTCACCGTCGCGACATTAGGCGGCACGGTCGCCGTGGCCGCCATCGCCTCGGGCGCAGCAACCAGCGCCAGCGCCGCCACGGCGGCCGGCGCAACCGGGCCAGCCGCCGCGGCCGAGCCACACCAAGGTGCCGTCCTGGACGCCTTCACCAGGCCGCTCACCGTCGGCTACAGCTTCGGCGCGCTCGAACACATCTGGATGACCGTGGGCGGCAGCGGCAGGACCGCCTCCCATGCCGCCTGCATCGCCGAGCATGAATCTGGTGGCAACCCCAATGCCATCAGCCCGACCAACGACTGGGGCCTGTGGCAGATCCACAACGGCGGGCCCCGCATGCTCAACCCGGCCGCGAACGCCGCGACCGCCGTCCGCATGTCAGACAATGGCCGCAACTGGTCAGCGTGGACAACCGCCCGCATGTGCTAGCGCGACGGCAGTGATCATGAACGCGCGCTTCCTTCCATTCAGCTGTCCGGAATGGATAGGCGACGCTACCAAGAGGCGGCCGCGGGGACTTCCCCGCGGCCGCCCTCCATCCCGGCGAAAGCCCGTCAGCCGATCGAAGTCACCCGGGCTGGGTCACGGTACCGCTCGGCCAGATGTACAACCCGGTGTTCATCGGCACCGCCTACGCGATCCACGGCGACACCGACGTGCCGCTGCAGCCGGTCTCGCACGGTTGCGTACGGATCCCGATGGGACATTGCCGCCTTCGTGTTCATCGGCCTACTGGCCGTTGCGCTCCTGGTGCCGGAGGGTGGCCCGGCGGTTCCGCTCCGCGCGGTCGGCGTCAGCCTGTTCCTTGGTGATCGCCGCGTCCGCCGCGGACCCGCGCGCTACCCGGCCGTGCAGGTCGGCGCATTCCTGGCAGGCCGGCACCAGGCCGGCCACGGCACCGCCGTCGATGGCCGTCACCGCGGGCACGTGCTGCGCCTGATGGCCGGCGTTGTAACGGCAGACCTCGGTGTCCATTGGCTAACGGGCTCCTGTCTCCCCCCACGGCGCCTTCATGATGTCACCACCCGGCAGCGTGCCGCGCCCATGTCGGGCAGCCGAGGCCATTGCTTGACATCCTCCCCCGTCTGAGGGCGGGGGATTTCAGCCCGTTCCTACCCTGCCGGGAGGAGTACGGGTTGAGGTTCGCGGTTCACAGGCCCGGTATCCCGGACGCCTCCCCGCGCAGTCACCGCATGCCCTGCGGCGATGTTCCTGGCCGCGTTGACGTCAGCGTTGTCGGCGTTTCCGCAGGCCGTGCAGCGGAACAGGGCTTGGCTCTCGCGGCTGCCCGCTGCGACATGCCCGCACGCCGAGCACCGCTGGCTCGTGTACGCGGGAGGTATCTTCTCGACCCGGCCGGGGGCCTTGTCTTGCAGCCGGCGTACCAGCAGGCCCCATCCCGAGGCGAGGATGCCCCGGTTCAGCCCGGCCTTCTGCCGGACGTTGCGGCCTGGCTGTTCCGGGGTGCCCTGCGCGGACCGGGTCATGTTCGCGATCTTCAGGTCCTCGACCCGGATCACGTCGAACCGCCGTGCCAGGTTCGTGCTGGTCTTCTCACACCAGTCCTTGCGCCGGTCGACCCCGCGTGCTTTCAGCCGGGCGATTGCGCGTCGTGCCCGCTGGCGGCGGTTCGAGCCGTGCCTGGCCCGGGCCAGTTTGCGCGCCAGTCGCCGCATCCGCTGCTGCTCCCGCCCGGTCAGGGCCGGGCAGCACAGCAGTTCCCCCGTCGACAGGGCCGCGGACACGGCCACACCCCGGTCCACGCCGACGACTTCCCCGTTGCCGGGCGTCGGCACCGGTGCAGGAACCGCCGCGAACGCGACGTGCCACCGCCCGGCCCGGTCACGGGTTACCCGGAACGATTTGACCCCCTGCGGCACCGGCCGGGACCAGCGGAACCGTACCCACCCGGCCTTCGGCACGCGTACCTGGCCGGTGTTGCGGTTCAGCCGCCGCACATCACCCGGCTTGAGGTGGACGATGCGGAACCCCTCGTCCCGGCCGGCCTTCCGCCACGACGGGCGGCGGTGCGTGCCCGCGAAAAAGTTCCGCATGGCCTGATCGTGGTCGCGGATGGCCTGCTGCTGCACGATCACCGACCCTGCGGCCAGCCACGGGTTATCCGCCCGGGCCCCGGACAGCTGGCGGCAGCGCCCGGCGAACCCGGGCATCTTCCCCCGTCCCGGCCGCCAATGCGATTCCTGCTCGATGCACAGGTTCCACACGAACCGGGCATCCGCGCAGTGCCCAAGCAGCGCTGCCTCCTGGGCTGCCGACGGCGTCAGCCGGTACCGGGACATACCCCCACGGTAACGGCCGGGTACGACAATCTGCCCCGCTGCACAGAACACCAGATTCCTCCCCGACCCGAACGCCGGGGCCGATCAACGCCGCCGGGTACCTCGCCTACGATCGTGAATTGGTCGAAGCGCATCCCGGAAGCGAACGCGGCCGGGGGATCGGCGCCGCGGTTCCCCGTGCGCAGTCCGCGCCCGCCGTGGAGCGCGGCCTGCTCCCGGGCGAGGACAGCTAGCAGTGGACCCCGTGACCAGACGGAATGCGACGTATTGACACACGCGGCGGCCCCGGCATAGCGTCGGTCATATATGAGATCTCATACGCCACTGGCGGCCGTCCCCGCGGATCCCGGGCGCCCCGCAGCCGGGTTCCTGACCGGGGCGGCCGGGACCCTGCCGAACCGGTCGGTGGTGGTGCTCGACGCGATCAAGCACGCGATCCTGACCGGTGAACTGCGGCCGGGGCAGGGCCTGGTCGAGACGGACCTGGCCGGGATGCTGGGCGTGTCCAAGACCCCGGTGCGGGAGGCGCTCAAGACGCTGGCCGGCGCGGGGCTGGTTACGATGAGCCCGTACAAGGGCGCCACCGTGCGGGCGGTCGACGACGACCTGGTGCGTTCCGTCTATGACCTGCGCCTGCTGCTGGAGTCCGAGGCCGTCCGCCGTGCGGTGGCCCGGAACCACGGCCAGACCGCCGCAGCCCGAGACGCGCTCAACCGGGCGGCACGGGCCACCGACCGGGCCGACCGGAGCCTGGCCAACCGCGACTTCCACCGCGCCCTCTACCTCGGCTGCGGCAACGGCATGCTCGTCAGCGTGCTGGACGGCCTGCGGGACCAGACCGCGCTGGTGTCCGCGGCCGCCTGGCAGCGCGCGCCGAGCCCGACCTGGCAGGACGAAGCCGCCGAGCACGAGGCCATTGCGCGCGCGGCCGAGGCGGGCGCGGCGAACGACGCGTCTACGCTGCTCACACGGCACATCGAGGCGTTCCTGAGGCGGAACTTCCCTGCTCTCGGCGACCTGAGCGAGCCCACCGACCCCAGCGAGCCGAGAAACAGCAAAAATTTCGGAGACAGCGGAGACATCAATGCCCCTTGACCCGGCCACGGCCAGCGACCTGAAAGAGGCGCTGGCCACGGTGGTTGTCATTCCCGTGACGCCGATGCGGCCCGACGGCAGCCCCGAGTGGGGTACCTATGCCGACCTGATCCGGCGGGTGGTGGACGCCGGCATCACCGTCATCACCCCGAACGGCAACACCGGCGAGTTCTACGCGCTGACTGTGGCCGAGGCCCGGCAGGCCACTGAGATCGCGGTCAGGGCCGCCCGTGACCAGGTCGCGGTGGGCGCCCGGGCCCGGGTCCTGGTAGGCGTCGGGCACGACACGGCCAGCGCGGCTGTGGCAGCCCGGCACGCCCGCGAGGCCGGCGCCGAGATGATCATGATCCACCAGCCGGTGCATCCCTACCAGTCCGAGGCGGGCTGGGTGGCCTACCACCAGCAGATCGCGGACGCGGTCCCGGACCTGGGCGTGGTGCTGTACATCCGCAGCGAGCGCGTCACCGGCGCGCAGATCCGCGACCTCGGCGAACGCTGCCCGAACGTGGTCGGCATCAAGTACGGGGTGAAGGATGCCGTGCAGTTCGCGGCGGTGGCCCGGGACGCCGGGCTGGACCGTTTCACCTGGATCGCCGGGCTCGCCGAGCCGTACGCCCCCGGCTACTGGGCCTACGGCGCGCGCGGCTTCACCTCTGGCCTGGCCAACGTCAGCCCGTCGCTGTCGCTGTCCATGCTGGGCGCGCTGCGGGCCGGTGACCTGGCCGGGGCGATGGACACGTGGGAGCTGATCCGCCCGTTCGAGGACCTGCGCGCGGCCGGCGGGTCCGCGGACAACGTGAGCGTGGTGAAGGAGGCGCTGGCGCAGCTCGGCCTCTGCGGCCGGGACGTGCGGCCGCCGAGCCGGCTGCTGCCCGATTCCGAACGCCAGCAGATTGCGGCCATCCTGAGGTCCTGGAGCCTGCCCGGCCTTGACCCCGCGGAACGCACCGAGGCGGGAGCGCGGTCATGACGAAAACGCCCGAACAGCTCCGCAGCCACGGCTGGTTCGGCAGCGAGCGGATGGCGGGCCTGCGGTCCTTCAGCCACCGCTCGCGGATGCGCCAGCTCGGTATCTCGGCGGAGGAGCACCTCGGCAAGCCGATCATCGCGATCCTCAACACGTGGTCGGAGATGAACCCGTGCCACATGCACCTGCGCGAACGTGCATCGCAGGTCAAGCGGGGTGTGCTGGAAGCCGGCGGCTTCCCGGTCGAGTTCCCGGTGGCCACCCTGTCGGAGACATTCCAGAAGCCGACCCCCATGATGTACCGGAACCTGCTCGCCATGGACACCGAGGAACTGCTGCGCTCCTATCCGGCCGACGGCGCGGTGCTGATGGGCGGCTGCGACAAGACCACGCCGGCGCTGCTGATGGGCGCGGCCAGCGCGGGGATCCCCGCGATCTACGTGCCCGCCGGGCCGATGCTGCGCGGCAACTACCGCGGCCGGACACTCGGCAGCGGCACCGACATGTGGAAGTTCTGGGACGACGCGCGGGCCGGGCTGATCGGCGACTGCGAGATGGCCGACCTGGAGGGCGGCATCGCCCGCTCACCCGGCCACTGCATGACGATGGGGACCGCCTCCACCATGACGTCCGCGGCCGAAGCGCTGGGCATGACGCTGCCCGGGGCGGCGTCGATCCCGGCCGTCGACTCGGCGCACTACCGGATGGCCGCGGCCAGCGGGCAGCGGATCGTGCAGATGGTGTGGGACGACCTGCGGCCCGCGGACATCCTGACCCGGGAGGCGTTCGAGGACGCGGCGGCCACCGTGCTGGCCCTCGGCGGCTCGACCAACGCGCTCATCCACCTGATCGCCATGGCCGGGCGGGCCGGCGTGGAGCTCACCCTGGACGACTTCGACGAGATCTCCCGCCGCGTCCCGGTGCTGGCCAACATCCGGCCCAGCGGTCAGTACCTGATGGAGGACTTCTACTACGCGGGCGGCCTGCGCGCGCTGCTCGGCCAGCTCGCGAAGGTGCCCGGCGCGCTGCACCCCGGCCGGCGGACGGTCACCGGCGCCACGTTCGGCGAGCAGATCTCCGACGTGGCCGTCTACGACGAGGACGTGATCCGCTCCCCGGACCGCGCCCTGGCGGCCGAGGGCGGCGTGGCCGTGCTGCGCGGCAACCTGGCCCCCGACGGCGCGGTGATCAAGCACATCGCCGCCGAGCCGCGGCTGCTCAAGCACACCGGGCCGGCCGTCGTGTTCGACAGCTACCCCGAGATGCAGAAGCGGATTAACGACCCGGCGCTGAACGTCACCGCCGACTCGGTGCTGGTGCTGCGGAACGCGGGCCCCAAGGGCGGTCCCGGGATGCCCGAGTACGGCATGCTGCCCATCCCGGACTACCTGCTGGCCCAGGGCGTCCGTGACATGGTGCGGATCTCCGACGCGCGGATGAGCGGGACCAGCTACGGGGCGTGCGTGCTGCACGTCGCGCCGGAAGCGTTCGTCGGCGGCCCGCTGGCGCTGGTCCGCACCGGCGACGCGATCACCCTGGACGCGGCCGCCCGCGAACTGCGCCTCGAAGTCTCCGACGCCGAACTGGCGGAACGCCGCGCGCAGTGGCAGGCGCCCGCGCCGAAGTTCGAGCGCGGCTACGGCGTGCTGTTCACCGAGCAGATCACCCAGGCCAACGAGGGCTGCGACTTCGCCTTCCTGGCTCGGCCCGGCCACAACCCCGACCCGGAGCCGAAATGACCTGAGCTGTGACGGCCAGCGGCTCCGGATGAGTAATCCGCCCGGGATGCCCGGCGCCCCTGCCCCGCCCGGGCGGGGCAGGGGCGCGCTCACGTTGTTAGATGGTGGAAACCGACGATCGGGAGATGCACTGATGATTCAGGGGTTCAACCCGCGGACCGGGGAACCGGCCGGCAAGCCGCTGGCGGAGACGACCGACGCCGAGGTCGACGCGGCCGTGGTGGCCGCTGCGGCGGCGCTCCCGGCGTGGGCGGGGAGCGCGGGCGAGGAACGTGCGCGGGCCCTGGAGGCGGTGGCCGACGCGCTGGACGCGCGCGCCGGTGAGCTCGTCCCGCTCGCGGATGAGGAGACGGCGCTGGGGGAGACCCGGCTGACCGGGGAGGTGGCCCGGACCACGGGGCAGCTGCGGCTGTTCGCCGGGGTGCTCCGGGATGGCGGTTACGCCGGCGCGGTCGCCAGCCCGCCCGGCGGCGGCATGGCGGAGATACGGCGGATCAATCACCCGGTCGGGCCGGTCGCGGTGTTCGCGGCGTCGAACTTCCCGTTCGCGTTCTCGGTGGCCGGCGGGGATACCGCGTCGGCCCTCGCGGCCGGCTGCCCCGTTGTGGTCAAGGCGCACGAGGGGCACCCGGGGACCTCGGTGCTGACCGCGCAGATCGTCACCGGCGCCCTGGCCGGGGCGGGCGCGCCGGCCGGGACGTTCGGGCTCGTGCACGGGTTCGAGGCGGGTATCCGGCTGCTCACCCGCCCGGCGATCGGCGCGGCCGGGTTCACCGGCTCCACCCGCGCCGGGCTCGAACTGGCCCGGCTCTGCGCCGAGCGGGAGGTCCCGATCCCGTTCTACGGCGAGCTCGGCGCGGTCAACCCGGTCGTCGTGCTGCCCGGCGCGGCGTCCGGCCAGGGCGCGGAGATCGCGTCCGGTTACGCGGGCTCGCTGACGCTCGGCGCGGGGCAGTTCTGCACCAACCCGGGCCTGCTGTTCGTGCCCGAAGACGCCGCGGCCCTGCCGGGCGCCGTCGCCGACGCGGTGGGCGCATCCAGCGGCGCCCCCATGCTGTCCGAGCGCATCTACAAGGGCTACGAGGCGTCGCTGGCCGAGATCGAGGCGCACCCCGCCGTCACGGCGGTGGCGGCGGGGACGACCGGGGAAGGCCCGTGGGGCGCGACCCCGCGGCTGTTCTCGGCCAGCCTGGCCGAGTTCGCCGCCGACATCCCGGTCCTGTCGCGGGAGCGCTTCGGGCCGGCCGGCCTGATGATCTCCTACCCGTCGGCCGGCGACCTGATCCCGGTGCTGGCCCGGCTCGGCGGGAACCTCGTCGGCTCCGTGCACGGCGACGCCGGCTCGGCGGCCGACCTGGCGGCGGCCCGGCAGGTCGTGGCCGTGTTCGAGCGGACCGTCGGCCGGATCGTGTGGAACGGCTGGCCCACCGGCGTGGCCGTGAACGAGGCGCAGCACCACGGCGGCCCGTGGCCCGCCACGACCGTGCCCGCCTACACCTCGGTGGGCTCGGCGGCCATCCGCCGCTGGCTGATCCCGGTCGCCTACCAGGGCGTCCCGGCGGAGCTGCGGCCCGGGCCACTGGCGGACTGAACGGTGCCGGTATCGGCGTACCTGTACCCGTGGGACGTGGACGGCGACCCCGCCGCCGCGGACCGGATCGCCGGCCTGGGGGTCACCGAGGTCTCCCTGGCCGCCGCCTACCACGCGGTCCGGGCCGTGACCCCGTTCCATCCAGAACAGCGAGTGGTCACCCGTGACGCCGCCGTCTACTACCGGCCCGACCCGGACCGCTGGCGCGGGGCGCAACTGCGGCCGGTTGATCCCGGTGACGGCGCGGTCGGCTCGTTCGAGCGCGCCGCGGACGCGCTGCACGCGGCCGGCCTGCGGGTCAACGCCTGGGTGGTCGTCGCGCACAACGGGCGGCTCGGCGCGGCCCATCCCGGATGCGCCGTCCGCAACGCCTACGGTGACGTCTACCCGTGGGCCCTGTGCATCGGCTCCCCGGAGGTGGCCGGGTACGCGGCCACGCTGTCCGCCGAGATCGCCGCGCTGGGCTGCGTCGACGCCGTGGAGCTGGAGGCGTGCGGCTGGTACGGCTACGACCACGGCAGCGCGCACGACAAGACCGGGGGCATTCCGCCCGGCGGGGTCCCCGGATGGCTACTGGACGCCTGCTTCTGCCCGGCCTGCCGCGCCGCACTGCGCGACACCGGCCTCGACCCGGAGGCGCTGGCGCGGGCCGTACGGGCCGCGCTCGACGCCGGATACCAGTCGCCCGCCGGCCCAGCTCAGGATGGCCCAGCCGACGAGGCGGCCCAGGACGGACGGCCAGGCGACCGGACGCCGACTGCGGGCCACCTCACCGTGCCAGCGGATCCGGCCAGGTCGTTCGCCGCGGTGCGCGCCGCCACCGCCGGGTTCTTCCTGCGCCAGGTCCTGGCCGCGGTGCGGGCCGCCGCGCCCGGCCAGGACGTGTTCCTGCACTCCCACCCGGACCAGCGGGAAGCCGGATCCAACCCCGGCTACGACCCCGCCGTGCTGCTCGGCCCGGACGGCGCCGACGGCATGATCCTGGCCTGCCCCGGCCCGGCGGCGGCGTCCGCCGCGCTGGTGCGGCGCACCGCGGAGGAGGCTCCGGCGGGGTGCCGGATCGCGGCCACGTTCCCGGCCGTCACCGCGCTGGGGGCGGACACCAGCCAGCTGGCCGCCAAGGCGGCCGCGGTGCTCACCGCGGGCGCGACCGACCTGCGGCTCTATCACGCCGGGCTCGCGTCCGCGGCCGACCACACCGCGATGCGCGAGGTGGCCAAGGCGACATGACCCGCCGGCTTGTAGGGTGGACTGGGTGAGCCCGCAGATCGCGACCAGCACCACCGTCAGCCGGGACGAGCTGCTCGACTTCATCCGGCCGCGCCACCAGGCAATCGTGATAACCACCCGGGCCGGCGGCCGCCCGCAGGCGTCGCCCGTGACCTGCGGGGTGGACGCCGGGGGCCGGATCGTGGTGTCGACCTACCCCGAACGCGCCAAGACCCGCAACGCCCGGCGCAAGCCCCAGGTCAGTGTGCTGTTTCTCTCCGAGGACTTCGACGGCCCGTGGGTCCAGGTGGACGGGGACACGGAGGTCATCGACATGCCCGAGGCGGCCGACGCACTGGTCGACTACTACCGCGCGATCGCCGGTGAGCACCCGGACTGGGACGAGTACCGCGCCGCCATGATCCGCCAGGACAAATCCCTGCTCCGGATCACCCCCACCTCCTGGGGCCCCGTCGCCACCGGCGGCTTCCCCGCCCGGCTGGCCACGTAGCCCCGAGGGAAAACGGCCCCCCTGGCGCAAAGTTGGCAAACTATGCCGTTGTTCAGTGTCACGGTGCGGGAGCATGCCTACACCGGAAGTTTCTATAGCGACGTTGTCGAGGCCGAGACGGCCCGTGAGGCCATAGCGGTAGCCGCGGCCCGTGCCGCGCTGCGGCAGGTTTCCGGCCCGCTGGCCGGCACTGCAGTGCTGCCGGGCGCGCTCCCCGAGCCGGCGGAGGGCGGTGTCGTGCCGCCGCCGGCTGCCCCCGGGCCGGCCGTGCCGCAGGATGGTGCGGGAGCCGCGGCCGGGTACCGGGAGACGGCATCGCCGGGGGGCGCCGGGGCTACGCCGCCGGAAGCCCGCGGCGGGGAGCCGGCCGGGGCCCCTGCGGAGGCCGCCGGGGACGCGGCCCCGGAGGCCTGTGAGGAGGCGCCGACCGTGCTGACGGGACAGGTCACCGCACCCGAGGGGCAGGTTCCGGTGCCGCCGGAGGCCCCCGAGGAGACCTCGCCGGCACCGGTGGGCCAGGTCCCCGTGCCGCCCGCCTCCGGGCCGGCGCCCGCCCCCGCGCCGCCGCGCGGTTTTAGCGTTGTGGTCCGGGCACAGGCGGGCGCCGCGCCGCTCTACAGCGACACGGTCCAGGCCGGGTCGGCCACCGAGGCGCTGGAGGCGGCGGCCGCGCAGGCCGCGGCACCCCAGTCAGCCGGCCCCGAGACGTGGGCCGACCCCGAGGGCCGCCCGCGGTGCCCCGACGCCTGGATCTACTCCCTGCTGCACTGCGAGCGCCCGGCCGGGCACGAGTCGCCGCACCAGGCGACCGCGCGCGGCTACGGGCGGCTGGTGCAGTGGGTGCGCGATGCCCGCGGTATCGCCCACGCCGTGCCCCAGTCGCCCGTGCGCGCCCGGGCCGTCCCGCCCGCCAGCCCTCAGCCCCTCGCGGACGGGTCGTTCGGTTCCGGCTAGAATTTGCGCGCTTCCCCCGGCATCGTCACACCCAGCGCTCCGGACAATCGTCTGGTCGCGGTCATGCTGGCGCTGCACCCGGAACGGAGCGGGCCCCGGCCTTCGGCCTCTTTTAAAGGGGCCGTTGGGCCCTGGGAAGGGATCGGTGCCGCCCGCCATGGTCGAGACATTGGAGCCGTACGTGTGGAGGGCGGCGGGATGGCCGCGCTGATGAGCAGGGCGTGCAATGCAGGACGGGTCGCGAACGGTTGCGGCGGCTCGCCGGGGACGGCGCGCGCGGCTGGCGCGATCACGCTGGGCGTGGAGGAGGAGTTCGTGCTCCTGGACCCGTCCAGCGGCACGGCTGTCCCGGCTGGCCGGAGTTTGGTGCGGATGCTCGACGGGGAGCCGGGGGTGCAGCAGGAGCTGATGCGGTTCCAGGTGGAGACCGGAACCAGGGTGTGCACCGGCCTGGATGACATCGGTAACGATCTGCTGCGGCTCCGGCGGCTCGCTGCGGACGCTGCGGCGCATCTCGGCTGTCGCCTGGTGGCGTCGGGTATCGCGCCGTTCCGCACGCCCGGGCTGGCCGCGGTCACAGACCTGCCCCGTTACCAGAAGCTGGCGCAGCACTACGGTCCGCTGCTGATCGAGTCGGGCGGCACCTGTGGCTGCCACGTGCACGTCGGGGTGCCCTCCCGGGACCTCGGCGTCCAGGTGCTCGCGCGAATGCGGCCCTGGCTGGCCTCGCTGCTCGCCATCACGGTGAACTCACCGATCGCGGGCGGCCGTGACACGGCCTGGGCCAGCTGGCGGTACCCGGTCTGGTCGCGCTGGCCGACGGCGGCGCCGCCCGCCGTATGGCCCGATGCCGCCGCCTACGATGCGGCGATTCGTTCTCTCATCGGCCAGGGTGCGGCGCTCGACGACCAGGGCGTCTACCTCTACGCGCGACTATCCTCGCGCTATCCGACGGTGGAGCTCCGGGTCGCGGACGTCTGTCTCGACGCTGGCACGGCGGTGCTGCTGGCCGGGCTGACCCGCGCCCTCGTCGCGACCGCCCTGGCGGAGGCCCGCCGGGGGACGCAGATGGCCGCGGCGCCGGCTCCGTGGGTCGACGCGGGCCTCGCCGCCGCGGCCCGGCACGGGCTGGCCGGAACCGGAGTCGACCCGTTCACGGGGCAGATCGTCGATGCGCGCAGCCTGCGGTCCCGCCTCGTCGATCATGTCCTCGCCGCGCTCAGCGCCCGCGGCGACGCCGGGACCGTCATCGGGTTGCTGCACCGGCTCGATGACCATGGCACCGGGGCCGAGCGCCAGCGGGCGCTCTTTGCCGGGGCCGCGTCCCCGTCCGAGTTCGTCGGGGAGGTCGCCCGCGCGACGCTGGCTGGCCCCGAGCCGGCGGCTTCCGGGGCCAGGCCGCGGCAACGATCAAGCCGCCGGTGATGAGCGCAGCCCGCGCCTTGATGTTTCCTTAACACCAGCCTTCTAGCTCCGGGTGGCGCCGGGGCTTGCCTAGCCCGGCTGGCTGAGGCGGGCGGTGATCGCCGGGGCCGCCTCGCGCAGCCACGCCTCGGCGCGCGGCAGCTCGTCCTTGGCGCCGTCTTCCCATAGCTTGCGGAACACCGGGTCCAGCTCGGCCGAGGCGCGGGAATCGTCGTGATAGCAGCCTAGCCGCCGGTCTGGTCGGAGTAGGTGATGGTCCACAACGGGAACGCATGGCGCAGCGCGGCCAGGAGGAACCGTGATTCTTCATCGGGCACGTCGTCGTCGGGCAGCCTGAGCTAGTCGGCTATGCGGGGCGGGTCGCCGCAGGCGCGGGGCACCGGGTGGTCCCGGTAGTCGGCTTCAATGGATTCTTCTAGCCCGGCTATGGTGTCGGCGGTGACGAACCGGCGGGTGCCGCGGCGCAGCGCTACCCACCGGTCCCGGGTGCAGCTCACCGGGCCGGTAGGGGCGTCTCGCCGTAACCTGCGGAAGGCTCTCACTACGTCCGTTCGGGGGGAGATATTTAGTCCGGCGTCAGCCCTTGGCCAGGCTCTGGGCGAGCAGCGCGACGTGCAGGGAGGTGCGGGACTCCGCCGTATCCAGGTCGACGCCGAGGATGCGCTCGATCTGCTGGAGGCGCTGGTAGAAGGTGGGGCGGGCCAGGTGCGCGCGCTGCGCTGCCTCGGCCTTATTGCCGCCCGCTTCCAGGTAGGCCGCCAGGCACTCCATCAGCCGCGTCCCCCGGGCGTCGTCGCTGGCCAGCAGCGGGCCTAGCTCCCGTTCGGCGAAGGTCTGCAGCCGGGCGTCGTCGCGGAGCAGGTGCAGCAGGCCGCGCAGGCGCAGGTCGGGCAGCCGGTGGAACGGGCGGTCCCCGGGGCGGCTGATCGCGACGTCGCCGACCTGGCGGGCCTCCAGGAAGGACCCGCGGACATCGCGCAGGCTCTCGGTGGCCGTGCCGACGCCCAGCACGAAGGGCGCGCCCGATTCCCGGGACTGGCTGGCCGTCCGGCGGGGCCGGCCGGCCGCCTCGCCGCGCCGACGGGGGCCCTCGCCCTGCGGGCCGGGGACTTCGCCGGGCACCGGGCGCAGCCGCGGGTTCAGCCGCTGGCCCAGACGCTGGTGCAGCCGAGCGGATAGCGCCGTCAGCGCCTCGTCGGCGTCGGCGCGCGGCGGCAAGGACAGCAGCGCCCCGGCCCGAACGTCGTCCAGCGACCCGACCAGGGCCGGAACGCGCCCGTCGCGGCAGGCGTCCGCGACCGCCTCGGCGACTTCCGCGATCCGGGCGTGCGCCGAGATACCCGGCCCGGACTCGCGGACGCGGACGATGGCCGCGATCAGCTGGCGCCCGCTGACCGGGACCCCGAGGGCGCGCGCCCGCGCGCCCGCCTCTTCTGGGTCGGCGTGCGCGCCTTCCGCGATGGCGCTGATCAGCGTGCGGTGCGCCTGCCGTTCCAGGCTTTCCTGCTGGCGGGTGAGCAGCCGGCCGAGGGCCAGCGTGCTGGCGGCCCGCTCGATCAGCACCGTGTCCGGGGCGGCCGGCGGCCGGTCGCAGACCAGGATGACGCGCCCCCAGTCTTCTCCCCGGGCCCCGACGATCGTCACCAGCCAGCCGGCCGCCTCGTCGTAGAACGTCCGCCCCGGCGATGCCACCCCGAAACCAGCGGCCGGAGCCGCCCCGGAACCGGCGGCCGCGGCCGCCCTGGGCCCAGCGGCCCCGGTCACGGCGCGGGCCTGCTGCTCGAAACCGGCCAGCAGGCGGCGCGGGTCCGCCCCGGCGGGGGAGCAGGCCAGCACCCGGTGCGACAGGTCCTCCAGGATCACCGGGCGGCCGGCCAGCAGCGCCGCCTGCCGGACGATCTCCTCGGGCGGCGCCCCGGCGACCGACAGGCCGGTGAACGTCTCGTGCACCCGTTCCGACACCCGGAGCTCCGCGAGCTGCGTGTCGATGATCATGGCGTGCACGGTCTCGGTAATCTCCACGAACGGCACCTCGCGGCGGAAGATGATCAGCGGGACGCCGTGCGCGCCGGCCGCCTCCACCAGCGCGGGCGGCAGGCTCTCGTAGCGGCGGCCGAGTTCCACGGCCAGCCCGCTCACGCCCGCGGTGGCCAGGTCCGCCACGTACGCGGCGAGCAGGCCCGGCTCGTCCGGCAGCGCGATCCCGGTGCTCAGCACCAGCTCACCACCGTGCAGCAGGCGGGCCACGTCGGCCAGCTCCATGGCGTGCACCCAGCGCACCCGCGCGCCGAGCCGATGGCCGCCCGCCGGCACCTCGGGCCGTCCCCGGCGGACGATCTCCAGTTCCAGCACGTCGGCCAGCGTCGGCAGCACGGTCACCTCCGACGTAGTGTCAATTTTCCACGGATTCTCCTTACACTATGTTCTCCCCGCTGCCCGGGCGTTCCCGGCAGACTGGGAGCATGCCGGATCTGTATGCACGCCATCGCGCGGTCATCCCCAACTGGGTCGCGACCTACTATCAGCAGCCCATCGAGCTGGTCAGCGGCAAAGGCTGCCGGGTCACCGATGCGGCGGGCCGCAGCTACCTGGACTTCTTCGGCGGAATCCTCACCAACATGCTCGGCTACGACGTGCCCGAGGTGCGCGAGGCCGTCGAGCGGCAAATCGCCTCGGGCGTCGTGCACACCTCGACGCTGTACCTCATCCGCAGCCAGGTCGAGCTGGCCGAGAAGGTCGCCAGGCTGTCCGGCATCCCGGACGCCAAGGTGTTCTTCACCAACTCCGGCACCGAGGCCAACGAGACCGCGCTGCTGCTGGCCACCGCCGCCCGGCGCGCCGACCAGGTGCTCGCGCTGCGGAACAGCTACCACGGCCGCTCGTTCGGTGCGGTCGCGGTCACGGGCAACGCCGGCTGGAAACAGTCCTCACTGGCCCCGTTCGGCGTGCATTACCTGCACGGCACGGACCGGCAGCTGCCCGCCCACCGGCCCGGGTACTTGGACATGCCCGACGCCGCCTACATCGAGGCCTGCGTCGCCGACCTGCGCAACGTGCTGGCCACCGTGGCGCGCCCGGCCGACATCGCGTGCCTGATCGCGGAGCCGATCCAGGGTGTCGGCGGCTTCACCATGCCCCCGGACGGCCTGCTCGCCGCGTACCAGGAGGTGCTGGACGAGCACGGCATCCTGTTCATCTCCGACGAGGTACAGACCGGGTGGGGCCGCACCGGTGAGCACTTCTGGGGCATCGGCGCGCACGGGGTGACGCCCGACGCCATGACGTTCGCCAAGGGAACCGCCAACGGGTTCGCCATCGGCGGCGTCGTCGCGCGCGGCGACCTGCTGGACGGGCTGCGCGGCAACGGGGTTTCCACCTTCGGCGGCAACCCGGTCTCCACCGCCGCGGCCAATGCCACGCTGGACTACGTGCTCTCCCACGACCTGCAGGCCAACGCCGCCGCGATGGGCCAGATCATCATCCCGGGGCTGCGCGACGCCGCGGCCGGGTGCGCGGTCGCCGGGGAGGTCCGCGGCAAGGGCCTGATGTTCGCTCTCGACCTGGTTGACCCGGCGACCAGTGCGCCCAGTCCCGCGCTCGCCGCCCGGATGCTGGAGGAAACAAAGGCCCGGGGCCTGCTCATCGGCAAGGGCGGCCTGGGCGGCAACACCCTGCGGATGGCGCCGCCGCTGACCCTGAGCGAACCCGAAGCGCGGGAGGGCCTGGCGATCCTGATCGACGCGCTGCATGCCGTCAGTGCGGGCGCCGCCAGCGAGGAGGCTCAGCGATGAGCAAGCGGATAACTCATTGGGTCGACGGAAAGCCCTGGACAGGACCAGCAGGGCGTAGCGGCGAGATCTTCGATCCCGCCACCGGCACCGTCACCGGACACGTCGACTTCGCCTCGGAGGAGGATGTCGACGCGGCCGTTGCCGCGGCCAGCGCTGCCTGGCGCACCTGGCGCTCGGCGACCCTGTCCCGCCGGGCTGGCGTCCTGTTCGATTTCCGGACCGCGCTGCTGCGCCGCCGCGGGGAACTAGCGGCCGCCATCACCTCCGAGCAGGGCAAGGTCCTCGACGATGCCGACGGCGAGATCGCCCGCGGTCTCGACGTCGTCGAGTTCGCCTGCGGAATCCCCGCCCTGCAAAAGGGTGAATTCTCCGAGTCCGTGTCGACGCAGATCGACGTCACCTCGATCCGCCAGCCTGTGGGCGTGTGCGCCGCGATCACGCCGTTCAACTTCCCGGCCATGGTGCCGCTGTGGTTCACTCCCATCGCGATCGCCTGCGGTAACACCGTGGTACTCAAGCCGAGCGAGAAAGACCCGTCCGCATCGGTGATCCTGGCCGAGTGCTGGGCCGAGGCAGGACTCCCGCCGGGCGTCTTCAACGTGGTCCACGGCGACAAGGTGGCGGTCGACGCCATCCTGCAGCACCCGGACATCAAGGCGGTCAGCTTCGTCGGCTCCACGCCCATCGCCAGGTACGTGTACGAAAACGGGACCAAGGCAGGCAAACGCGTGCAGGCGCTCGGCGGCGCCAAGAACCACATGGTTGTGCTCCCGGACGCGGATCTCGACCTGGCCGCCGACGCCGCGGTGTCGGCCGGGTTCGGCTCGGCGGGGGAGCGGTGCATGGCCGTCTCGGCTCTCGTGGCCGTCGAGCCCATCGGGGACGAACTCATATCACGCATCCGGGACAGGGTGGCCGGCTTGAGAGTCGGCCCCGGCACCGACGAGCGGTCCGAGATGGGTCCGCTGGTCACCGGGCCGCACCGGGACAAGGTCGCTTCCTACCTGGACTCCGGGGTCAGGGAAGGCGCGACGCTGGCCGTTGACGGCCGCGTCCACCCGGTGATCGGCGGCTCCGCCGAGGGGTTCTGGCTCGGGCCGAGCGTGCTGGACCACGTGACGCCGCAGATGAGCTGCTACACCGACGAGATCTTCGGGCCGGTCCTCAGCGTGGTGCGGGTGCCGTCGTTCGAGGAGGCCATCGATCTGATCAACGCCAACCCCTACGGGAACGGAACCGCTCTGTTCACCACCGACGGCTCGCACGCACGGTACTTCCAGAGCGAGGTCGAGGTCGGGATGGTCGGGATCAATGTCCCCATCCCGGTGCCCGCCGCCGCGTACTCCTTCGGCGGCTGGAAATCCTCCCTGTTCGGCGACACCCACGCTTACGGCCCCGAAGGAGTGCATTTCTTCACCCGATCCAAGGTCGTAACCAGCAAGTGGCCGCGCACAGCGACGGCACACAGCCGAGTGGACCTGAATTTCCCGGGCAACCGGTAAGCACTGTTCTGGGTCTTATGGACCCGGATCAGGGCCGGCCACCGAACAGCGCAGGATAAAGGCCAGACCCATCCAGGCCAGGACGGGCCAGCACGCAGCCCCCAGATGCTCGCCCCCGCCGAGGCGGGCACTGGCAACTCCGCCAGGCTGCCGCCGCCGAGCAACGGCGGCGTCAGCCTCGGATTTCCCGTTAATTCATAGGAACCGAAGTAACGGAACGGACGTACGAGGGCCGTCCGGCGCGTTACGGGTTGCCCGCTCCCGGGGAGGCGCCGTTCGCGGCGGGCGCCGCCGGGGCCCCGGGGCTCGCCGGGGCGGCCGGGCTGGCCGGGGCGGCGGGCGCGTTCAGCTGCAACGAGGCCAGGATCGCCCCGACGTTCGCGGTGCCCAGGTTGTCCGGCACCGACACGTACAGCATGGCGGGCATCTGGCCGGTGCCCCGGTCCACGACCACCACCGCGTTGAGCGCGGTCTGCCACGCCAGCCCTTCGGCCGCCGCGTTCTGGAACGTCTGCTGGAACTCGACGATCCACGCCGGGTGCCCGCTGACCTGGAGTGGGTTGTTCTGCTGGGTGACGCTGTCGTGCGGGAGGCTGTTGTCGTACCCCGAGTCGAAGGTACCGGCCAGGGTCGTCGCCGTCTGCGGCAGGTCGGCGACACCGGTGTAGGGAACCTGCTGGCTCAGCAGCCCGGAGCAGGCGATCCCGTACCAGGGGGTGCCTCCCGCCGAGGCGACCGTGCCCGCCTGCGCGGCCTCCCCGGCGCTCCAGGAGAACTCTCCGTCGTTCATCCAGCTCGGGCAGCCGGCCTGCCAGGGGGCGGCGAGCGACGCGAAGGTCAGGCCGGACGTCGCGTCGGTCACCGGAGTGCCGGTGGTCGCCACCGAGGACGGGGTGGCGGACGGGGTGGCCGACGGTGCGGCCGAGGCCTTCGGCGCCATCGTCCGGACGGCCGAGGGGTGTGCCGCCGCGGCCGGGAGCTTGGCCGCGGGGCTCGATCCGAACACCGCGACCAGGATGCCGGTGATGAGCATGGCCACCGCGGTGCCGAGGGCCAGGCCCCACATCAGCCGGGTGCGGTTATGGAGCAGCGGCCCGGTTTTGTCGTTGCGCTCCAGCAGGGGAGTGTCGTCCTCGGTGACCGGCGTGCCGTGCGGCCAGCCGAATTCCGCCAGCGTCCCCGGCCCGCCGCGCTCCAGCACCCGGGTCGAGTTGGCCAGGGCCGGATTGTTCATCCCGGCCACCGGATACGGGATGCTCTGGAACCAGTCGGTCAGCGAGGGGTCATCGCCGTTGGACGGCGGGGGGCTGCTGGACGGCGGGGGCCCAGCGGCCGGCGCCGGGGAAGCGGCGGCCACGTATCGGTCCACGGGCGCGGACAGCATGGGCGAGGCTGAGGCCCCGGGGAGGTCTTCCGGGGCGCGGAAGAGGTCGTCGGGGGCCCGTTCGATGGCCCGGTGCCCACGATCGGTGACGGGCGCCCGCTCGATGGCGGCCTGCGGGATGTTGCCCGCGGGAGCGTTGTGCTCCGTCCACTGCGTCCCGTCCCACCAGCGCAGCAGGTCTGCCGCGTCAACGGGATCCTCGTACCAGCCGGGAGGCGGCATCTCCATGCAAGCTCCTACACCGATGTCACACTGCGGTCCCGCTGGCCAAGCTCGCACCTCCACCACCAGCCGGCGGCCGGTGTCGTCCCCGGAAAGTCCCCAAGGGCAAGCAGCGTACCGGATGTCCTCGGGCGAACGCTGGCAGAGCGGGCAAATGCGCGCCTGCGGCCCATCCAGGCCGACGGGCCGAAGGCCCGTCAAGCCGAGGGATCGAATGCGTCAAGCGGCGGCAGGGGGGAGGGCTGCGCGGTCGCGTCGGTGACGGGACGCGCCCCGGCCGCGAAACGCACCAGGTCCGCGCCGCATACCAGCCGCGCCGGGAAAGGGTCCGCGGCCACCCGGCGGCGCAGTTCCTCTTCGGGGAACTCGCGGCGGCTTCCGGCCAGCACCAGGTTGCCGAACCGGCGGCGGCGCAGCACCGGGGGCTCGGCGATCATGCAGCAGTTCGGGAACACGGAACCGATGGTGGAGACCTGGGCCTTGACGTGCCCGAGTGGCGGCCCATCGGCCACGTTCACGGCGTAGGTCCCGCCGGGCCGCAGCGCCCGCGCCGCCGCGGCGTGGCATTCCACCGTGGTCAGGTGGGCCGGCGTCCGTGGCCCGGCGAAGACATCGCTGATGACGACGTCGAAGCTGGCCGCGCGCACGGACTCGAGGACCTCCCGGGCGTCACCGATCCGGATCCGCAGCCGGCGCTGGCCCGGTTTCGGGCGGGTCAGCGGCAGATGCTCACGGACCAGGTCCATCAGCGCCGCGTCGCTTTCCGCGACCAGCTGGCTCGATCCGGGGCGGGTGGCCGCCACGTAGCGCGGCAGGGTCAGGGCGCCGCCGCCCAGGTGCAGCACGCGCAGCGGCTCACCGGCGGGCCCGGCGACGTCCAGCAGGTGCGCGATGCGGCGGATGTACTCGAACTCGAGGTACGTCGGGTCGTTTAGGTCCACCTGGGACTGCGGCGCACCAGCGAGATAGAGAATCCACGCGTCCGTTCGGCTGATATCGGGCACGAGCTCGGCCAGGCCGGAACTCAGCTCCCGGTGAACGGCGAGCCGGTGGCCACCGCTGCGCTGCGCCCGGCTCCCGGCCATCGCTACCACGTACTCCCCGCCGTACCTAACAGCGCGCCGAACGCGTCCTCCAGGATCGACAGGCCCTCTTCGAGCAGGGCGTCGCCGATGACCAGCGGCGGCAGGAAGCGCAGCACGTTCCCGAACGTCCCGCACGTCAGCACGACCAGGCCGGCCTCGTGGCACGCCCGGGCCACCACGGCTGCCGCGGCCTGGTCCGGCTCGATACCGCCCGGCTTGACGAGCTCCACCGCGATCATCGCGCCGCGGCCGCGGACGTCCCCGATGCAGGGCGTGGCCTGGGCCAGCTTGTTCAGCCGCGGCAGCATGACGTCGCCGATGTGCCGGGCCCGCCCGGCCAGGTCCTCGGCCACCATCGTCTCGATCGCGCCCAGCGCGGCCGCGCACGCTACCGGGTTGCCGCCGAAGGTGCCGCCCAGACCGCCCACGTGCACTGAGTCCATCAGTTCAGCCCGCCCGGTGACCGCGGCCAGTGGCAGCCCGTCCGCGATCCCCTTGGCCGTCGTGATCAGGTCCGGGACCACGCCCTCGTGCTCGCAGGCGAACCAGTCGCCGGTGCGGCAGAAACCAGTCTGGATCTCGTCCGCGATCAGCACGATCCCGTGGGCGCGGCAGAATTCGGCCAGCCCGGCCAGGAAACCGGGCGGCGGCACGATGAAGCCGCCCTCGCCCTGGATCGGCTCGATGATGACGGCGGCCACGTTCTCCTCGCCGACCTGGGTGTGGATCAGCCCGGTGACGACCTCCAGCGCCTGGGCGCGGCACGCTTCCGGGCCGCCCGGCCACCGCAGCGGGTACGCCATCGGCGCCCGGTAGATTTCGCCGGCGAACGGGCCGAACCCCTGCTTGTAGGGCATGTTCTTCGCGGTCAGCGCCATGGTGAGGTTGGTGCGCCCGTGGTAGGCGTGGTCGAACGCGACGACCGCCTGGCGCCCGGTCGCGTGCCGGGCGATCTTCACGGCGTTCTCGACCGCCTCCGCGCCCGAGTTGAGCAGCGCGGACCGTTTCTCATAGCCGCCCGGCGTGCGGCGCGCGAGCTCCTCGCAGACCTCGACGTATTCCTCATACGGGGTGACCATGAAGCATGTGTGGGTGAACCGGGCGACCTGCTCGCTGACCCGCTCCACCACGCGCGGCGCGGCATTGCCCGCCGACACCACGGCGATGCCCGAGCCGAAGTCGATCAGCGAGTTGCCGTCGGCGTCGACGAGGACGCCGCCGCCCGCGGCCGTGATGAACACCGGCAGCACATGGCTGACGCCCCGCGCGACGCTGCGCTGGCGGCGCCCGAGCAGCTCACGTGAGGCCGGTCCGGGGATCTCGGTGACGACGCGGCGCTCCTGGGGAAGTCCTGGGCCGCCTGGGCCGGAGAAAGGCGCGTTCATGGTCCTGACCCTACGTCTATCGTGGTCCGCGGGCGAGACGTGGCGCGGGGACCGGTGACCGGGCGGAAGGGAGTGGTCGAGACCATGTCTGAGCAGGACGCGAGCCGCGGCGTGATGTTCGGTGGCGTGTTCCGCCGCGGCGGCGTCGAGACTGGCGACCAGGCGTGGCTGCGGGCCATGCTGGAGGTGGAGGCCGCACTCGCCCGCGCGCTGGAGCGGGCCGGGCTCGCGCCCGCGGGCTCCGGCGTCGCGGTGACCAAGGCGGCCGTCCCGGAGCACTTCGACGTGGCCGAGCTGGGTGCCCTGGCCGCGCTGACCGGCAACCCCGTCCCCGCGCTGAGCCGCGCCCTGACGAAGCAGGTGCCCCGCACGGCAGCCGGTGCGGTGCATCGCGGCGCGACCAGCCAGGACATCGTGGACACCGCCGCCATGCTGATGGCTGCGCGCGGGCTCGACGTCATCGTGGCCGACGTCGCGGCCGCCGCCCGGGCCGCCGCCGGGCTCGCGGTCAAGTACCGGTCCACGATCATGATCGGCCGGACGCTGCTCCAGCAGGCCGTTCCGGTGACGTTCGGACTGGTCGCGGCGGGCTGGCTGGCCGCGCTGGACGACGCGGCGGTCGGGCTGGCGCGGATCCGCGCGGACCGGCTCGCGGTGCAGTTCGGCGGGGCGGCGGGCACCCTGGCGTCCCTGGATGACGCGGGCCCGCGGGTGGCGGCGCTGCTGGCCGAGGAGCTGGGGCTGCCGCTGCCGGTACTACCGTGGCACACCAACCGGCTGCGGATAGTGGAACTGGCCGGGGCGCTGGCCGGGGCGGCCGGCACGCTGGGCAAGATCGCGCGCGACGTCACCCTGCTGTCGCAGTCCGAGGTCGGCGAGGTGCACGAGGGCCCCGGGTCCTCGCCCGGGTCCTCGCCCGGGTCCTCATCTGGTGACGGCGGCAGCTCACCCCGGCGCGGTGGCTCGTCGGCCATGCCGCAGAAGCAGAACCCGGTCGCCGCCGTGGCCATCCTCGGCTGTACCAAGCGGGTTCCCGGCCTGCTCGCGACGGTGGCGGCCGCCACCGAGCAGGAGTACCAGCGGGCCGCGGGGGCCTGGCACGCCGAATGGGAAACGCTGGCGGACCTGCTCAGCCTGACCGGCTCGGCCGCGTCCTGGGCGGCCGAGCTGCTCAGCGGCCTGACCGTGGACACGGGGCGGATGAGCGCCAACCTGGCCGCGGCCAAGGGGCTGCCGCTCGCCGAGCACGTGACGTCGCTGCTGGCGGGCACGCTGGGCCGGGCGGCCGCGCACGATCTGGTCGCGGAGGCCGGGGCCCGCGCGGTGTCGGCCGGGCTGCCGCTCCGTGACGTCCTGCTCGGGCTGCCGCAGTCGGCGGAGCGGCTGGAAGCGGCGGGGATCACGGCCGAGCAGATCGAATCGGCCCTCGATCCGGCCGGGTACCTCGGCGCCGCCGCCGCGTTCGTGGACGCCGCGCTCGCCGCGCACCAGTCCGCAAAGGAGCAGGCTGACCGGCATGGATGACGCGATGAGGGCCCGGCAGGGCATGGCCGTCCGGCGCGAGGTTCTCGGCGATGAGCACGTCGACCGGGCCGTCGCGAGCACGACCGCGTTCACCGCGCCGTTCCAGGAGTTCATCACCCGCTACGCCTGGGGCGACATCTGGTCCCGGCCCGGCCTGACGCGGGCCGAGCGCAGCCTGGTCACGCTGGCCGTGCTGACCGCGCTGCAGCACGAGAGCGAGCTGGGCATGCACGTCAAGGCCGCGCTGCGCAACGGGCTTACCCCGGAGCAGATCCAGGAAGTGCTGCTGCAGGTCGCGGTGTACGCGGGCGTCCCGGCCGGCAATCGCGCCTTCGCCGTGGCCCAGCGGGCCCTCCAGGAAGCCCTCCCGGAAGAGCAGAGCCGCCCGGGTACTTCCCCGGACGTTCCTGCGGAGCAGTAGCACCGGGGAACTCGTCCGGCGCGGCGGGCTCCTCGGGACGTCCGTTAAGGAAAAATGCGAAGCTCAGCCAGACCGGCCTGCACCGGGCGCCGCGACGCCAGCCGACCCGCCGGCGCGCCCGTGACCCCCGTCACCCTCCTGACATCGACGTCGGCCCGGCCGGGCCGCTATCGTACGGATGTCGAACGAGTGTGCACCATGCGCCCGTCCCCCTCGTCCGGCTAAGCGAACGAGCGGCGGGTCCGGGGAGCGATATGGCCGAGATCGTGTCACTGGCCGAGGCGGTCGCGCTGGCCGTGCGGGACGGCGACACCGTGGCGATGGAGGGTTTCACCCACCTGATCCCGTTCGCCGCCGGGCACGAGGTGATCCGGCAGCGCCGGCGCGACCTCACGCTCGTCCGGATGACCCCCGATCTCATCTATGACCAGCTCATCGGGGCCGGCTGCGTGCGCAAGCTGGTGTTTTCCTGGGGTGGCAATCCCGGCGTCGGGTCGCTGCACCGGTTCCGGGACGCCGTCGAGCACTCCTGGCCGGGCCCGCTGGAACTGGAGGAGCACAGCCACGCGGGGATGGCGAACCGCTACGTGGCCGGCGCCTCGGGGCTGCCATTCGCCGTGCTGCGCGGCTACGCCGGCACCGGCCTCATGGCCGAAGGAATGGCCAGCGTCCGCCCCATCACCTGCCCGTTCACCGGCGAGATCCTCACCGCCGTGTCCGCGCTCAACCCGGACGTGGCCATCGTCCACGCCCAGCGCGCCGACACCAGCGGAAACGTCCAGCTCTGGGGCATCACCGGGGTGCAGAAGGAGGCCGTACTGGCCGCGGAACGCTCGATCGTCACGGTGGAGGAGGTCGTGCCGCACCTCGACCCGCGCCCCGGCAGCGTGGTGCTGCCGTCGTGGACGGTCAGTTACGTGGCCGAGGCCGCGGGCGGCTCCCGGCCGTCCTACGCGCTCGGTTACTACGAACGTGACAACGACTATTACGTGGCGTGGGACCCGATCGCCCGCGACCGGGACGCGTTCCGGCGCTGGCTGGACACCGAGATCTTCGGGATGGCCGAAACGATGGGGGGAAGGTAGGTGCCGGTGCCGGATTACAGCTCCGACGAGATGATGACGGTCTCGGCCGCGCGGGCGCTGCGGGACGGCATCACCTGCTTCGTCGGGATCGGGCTGCCCAGCGCGGCGGCGAACCTGGCCCGCGCCACGCACGCTCCCCGGCTGGTCCTGATCTACGAGTCGGGCACGATCGGGGCCAAGCCGGACCGGCTGCCGCTGTCCATCGGTGACGGCATCCTGGCTGAGACCGCGGACGCCGTGGTCAGCGTGCCGGAGATCTTCAACTACTGGCTCCAGCCCGGCCGCATCGACGTCGGGTTTCTCGGGGCCGCCCAGATCGACAAGTTCGGCAACATCAACACGACGGTCATCGGCGGCGACTACGCGGCCCCGAAGACGCGGCTGCCCGGCTCCGGGGGCGCCCCCGAAATCGCCGCTTCCTGTCGTGAGGTGATTGTCGTCGTACGGCAGACGCTCCGATCGTTCGTCGAGCGGGTCGACTTCGTGACGTCCGTAGGCTACGGGTCCGGCCCGGGCACACGCCAGCGCCTCGGCCTCACCGGCGCCGGCCCGCTGAAGATCATCACTGACCTCGGCGTGCTCGAACCGGATCCGGCGACGCAGGAGTTCGTGCTGACCGGGCTGTATCCCGGCGTCTCGGTCGAGGATGCCCGGGCGAGAACTGGCTGGGACCTGGCCGCCGCGGCGGAACTGCATACGGTGGACCCGCCCTCGGCGGCCGAACTGACTGCGCTGCGCGGCTTTACCGCGAGCGCGAAGGAATAGGAGCACGCATGACCTCTGGCTCGCTGGTCGTCCCGTCCTACGGCCGTCCCCGTGGCGTGCACCCGCCGCCGGACTACTCCGGGTACCGCTCAACCGCCCTCCGCCACCCGAAGAAGCCGCTGGTCCTGCTGCCGCAGCGGCTGACCGAGGTCACCGGCCCGCTGCTCGGCGAAGAGCTCATCACGCCCACCGACGGCGACCTGACCGGGCAGCACGACGGGGAGCCGCAGGGCCAGCGGATCATCGTGTGCGGCCGGGTGCTCGACTCCGACGGCCGCCCCGTGCCGGACACGCTGATCGAGATCTGGCAGACGAACGCGGCGGGCCGCTACCGGCACGCGCGGGAACACCACCCGGCGCCGCTCGACCCGAACTTCACCGGCGTGGGCCGCGCCATCACCGACTCCGGCGGCAACTACCGGTTCATCACCATCCAGCCGGGTGCCTACCCGTGGGGCAACCACTACAACGCCTGGCGCCCCGCGCACATCCACTTCTCGCTGTTCGGGCGGGCGTTCACGCAGCGCCTGGTGACCCAGATGTACTTCCCGGGAGATCCGCTGCAGCCGATCGACCCGATCTTCAACTCGGTACCGGACCCGAAGGCCAGGGAACGCTTGATCGCCCAGTTCGACATCGGCCTGACCCAGCCGGAGTGGGCGCTCGGCTACCGCTGGGACATCGTGCTGCGCGGCCGCGACGCCACCGTGTTCGAGGGCGGGCCAGATTTCGAGGGCGGAGAGGACCAGTGAGCGAGCCGATCACCCCCTCGCAGACCGTCGGCCCGTTCTTCGCCATGCGGCTGCCCTGGCCGGACGGCCCGTTCGTGGTACCGGAGGGCACGCCGGGCGCGGTCACCATCGCCGGGCGGGTCTACGACGGCGCCGGGAACCCGATCCCGGATGCGCTCATCGAGACCTGGCAGGCCGATCCGGAAGGCCGTTTCGCGCACCAGGATGACCCGCGTGGCGCGTCAGCGTCGGGCTACCGCTCGTTCCGCGGTTTCGGCCGTTGCCCCACGTCGCCGGACGGCTCCTACCGCATCGTCACGCTCAAGCCCGGCCCGCTGCCGTGCCCGGAGGATCCGGGAGGCGTGGCCGAGGCGCCGCACCTCGACGTGTCGGTGTTCTCGCGCGGGATGCTGGACCGCGTCGTGACCCGCATGTATTTTCCGGACGAGGCCGAGGCGAACGCCGCCGACCCGGTGCTGTCGTCCCTGCCCGAACCCGGCCGCCGGGCCACGCTCATCGCCGTCCCGGCCCCGGCCCCGGACGGGCCCGGCGCACCCAACGGGTCCCCCGCGGCGGGTGGGGCGAGCGCGGCGGGCGGGGCGGGCGGCAGCGTCCTCCGGTTCGACATCCATGTCCAGGGTGACCACGAGACGGTCTTTTTCGATGTCTGAGCGCCTGGCGGCCACGCTGGAGGGACCGGACGGCGCCCCGGTCGTGGCCCTCGGCACGTCGATCGGGACGAACCAGGGCCTGTGGGACCGGCAGGCCCCGGTGCTCCGGCAGCGGTTCCGGCTGCTCCGTTTCGAGATGCGCGGTCACGGGGTGCCCGGTGCCCAGTCCCCGGCCCCGCGCGGCCCGTACACGATCGCGGAACTGGGTACCGACGTGCTGACCCTGCTCAACGCGCACGACATCGAGCGGGTGGCCTACTGCGGCGTCTCGCTGGGCGGAATGGTCGGCATGTGGCTGGCCGCCAACGCGCCGGAGCGCATCACCCGGCTGGCGCTGTGCTGCACGTCGGCGTACCTGCCGCCCGCGTCGATGTGGGCGCAGCGAGCCGCGACGGCCCGGTCGGAGGGCATGGCGGCGCTCGTGGACCAGGTGCTGGCGCGCTGGTTCACCGCCGCCTACGTCCGGCGGTCCCCGGATTCCGTCGCGGCCGTCGCGGCCATGCTGAAGGGCACCGACCCCGAGGGGTACGCCGGCTGCGCCGAAGCGATCGCGGCCATGGACCAGCGGGCCGCGATCACCGCGATCACGGCGCCGACGCTGGTCATCGCGGCCGCCGAAGACCCCGCAACGCCGCCCTGGCACGGGGCCCGGCTCGCGAGCGCGATCCCCGGCGCGCGCTTCACCGTCGTCCGCGGCGCCGCCCACCTGGCCAGCTACGAGGCCCCGGGCGAGATCACCGCCGCGCTCCAGGCTCACCTGCTGTGTTAGCCCGGGGGGGCGACCCCCCGNNTCGCCGGCACACCGGCCACTCACCCGGGCCTCCGGCCCGGGGTCGCTGGGCCGGTAACGGTCGCCTCGCCGTAGCCGCTTGTGGCGCCCCCGCGTCATCCACGGTGGCTCCGAGGTCCCAGAGATCACACCAGTCACAGCCGCCCCCGACCGGGGCCGGCCTGACCATGATCGCCGTCGGTTTTCCGCAAATGCTGCGGAATAGCGGAATAGCGACGCCGATCAAGGAAGACGTAGCCGGCTCACCCGGTCGGCGGCGGGCCGGCCGATGCGGCATGCTTGGACGGGGAATCAGCCGTGAGGAGATGGAATGCTGCCCTGGTCTGCTGATCTGGCGGGACGCATCGACGAGCACACGATCACCAGCGAAGTGCTGTGCGGCAACCCGCTGGGCGACCCGACCGAGCGGCCGTTGCTCGTCTACGTCCCGCCGGGGTACGACAGCGATCGGGAACGCCGCTACCCGACGGTCTACGTCCTCCAGGGGTACACGGGGCACGTGGCCATGTGGCGCAACCGGTCGCCCTTCCGCCAGCCGTTCACCGAGACGGCCGATGCCGTATTCGCGCGCGGTGACGCGCCGCCCGCGCTCGTCGTGTACGTCGACGCCTGGACGTCCTACGGCGGCAGCCAGTTCGTGGACTCACCGGGTACCGGGCGCTACCACTCCTACCTGTGCGAGGAGGTGGTGCCCTGGGTGGACGAGCACTACCGCACCAGGCCGGCCGCGGCCAACCGCGCGATCATGGGGAAGTCCAGCGGGGGATTCGGTGCGATGATCACGCCGATGCTGCGGCCGGACCTGTTCGGCGCGCTGGCCACGCACTCGGGGGATTCGCTGTACGAGTACTCCTACATCCCGGAGTTCGCGAAGGCGGCCCGGCACCTGCGCGGCTACGACGGCGACATCTGGCGCTGGTGGGACGATTTTCGGTCGCGGGTCCCGTTCACCAAGTCCGAAGACCACGATCTGGTGATGCTGCTCGGGGTCTCGGCGTGCTTCTCGGCCAGCAAGGACGGCTCAGTTGACCTGCCGTTCGACCCCGCGACCGGACAGATCCGGCCCGGCGTGTGGCAGCGCTGGCTCGACTGGGATCCGGTCCGGATGGCCCCCCGGTACGCGGCTTCGCTGTCGGCGGTGCGCGCCATCTGGATCGACGCCGGCACCCGGGACGAATGGTTCCTCGACCTGGGCGCCGAAGCGTTCTACGCCACCCTGCGCGACATCGGGATATCCGACGAAGTGATCCATTTCGAGCTCTTCGACGCCAGCCACATGGGCGTCGACTACCGCTACCCGCTGTCCCTCGCGTGGCTCTGCCAGCGCATCGCGGACTAACCCCCCCCCCGATCGGCGAGCCCCTCGCTGCGGGTCGCCGCGCCCCGGCCGGCCGGCCCGGAAGCGCCCGGAACGTCCTCCGCTGCCCTCCCCGCGAGTTCTTAAGGATCGGTAACCGGGCGGAAAGTCCTTAAGGATCGATGAACCGCGCCCATTCCTGGCGCGTGAACCGCTTGTGTAGGGACGGACGGTCAACGTGATTGGAGCGACATTGATGCGCATACGCGGCTGGGCAGTTGCCGGGCTCGGATTGGTGGTCCCGCTGCTGGCGGCGTGTGGTCCTTCCTCGACCACGCCCGGCTCCGCATACGGAAGCAGCTCGGCCACTCCCATGACCAGCGCTTCTTCTGGCTCGGCGTCCGGTATGGGTACATCCGGGACAACCTCCACCGGCATGTCCAAGACGGTGACGCTGAAGATAACGACCACCAAGATCGGCAAGGTCCTCGCCGATTCGAAGGGCGACACGCTCTACTGGTACTCGAAGGACATGAAGGGCGGTCCCTCGACCTGCACGGGCGGATGCCTGTCCGCGTGGCCGGCCGTGGCGGGCACGCCCGCGGCGGCCATGGGCGTCACGTTCGCCGGCAAGCTCGGTTCGGTCAAGGATGCCAATGGCACGGTCCAGGCCACCTACAACGGATACCCGCTGTACACCTACGCCGAGGACATGACGCCGGGGGACACCACGGGTAACGGCGCCGGCGGCGTGTGGCACGTGATCACCGGGCAGTACCTCACGATGTCTTCGATGTCGTCCGGTTCGGGCTCGACGGGCTCGACGGGCTCGGGCTCCTCTGGGTACGGCTCGGGCTACGGCACGGGCTCGAAGCTGTCCAGCTCCTCGGGTTCCGGCTCTTCCGCCGGTTCGGCCGCGCAGAACTCCACCACCAGTGGCAGCTCAGGCAGCGGCAGCTCAGGCTCCAGCGGCAGCACCGGTTCGACCGGCGGCTCAGGCTCGAACTACGGCAGCCCTGCGCCTGCTCCTACCCCCTCTATCAACGGCGGTGGCTGCATAAAAGGCGGCTGCTGGTAGCGACGACCACGGTCATCTGACCGGGGCCAGCCCACGCGCGGACGGGCCGGATGGGGTGCCTGACACCCAGTCCGGTCCGTTTCGCTGTCTGCCCGGCCGTGCGCTCAGCGGCGGCGCATCTATGATCGACGGGCAGCCGGAACCAAACCAATCGGCCTGAGGAGATCAGCCACGTGAGGCTTGCCACGATCAATACGACCGCCGGGCCGCGCCTGCACGTCCGGGCCCGCCGCGGCTACGTGGACCTGGCCGGGGCGACCGGGAATCCGCGCTTCGCGTCCGTCCGGTCGTTCCTGGAAGACGGCCCGGCCGCCTGGGACGCCGCCCGGCAGGCGGCGGCCACCGACGGCCGGGAGTACGAGCCGGCCGACTTCGGCCCGTCGGTCCCGGCCCCCGGGCAGATCCTGTGCCTGGGCCTGAACTACAGCGAGCACGTCCTGGAGGGCGGCCGCGAGATACCGAGCTTCCCCGACGCGTTCATGCGCAGCGGGGAGACGGTGCTGGCGCCCTATGCCGACCTGGTGCGGCCGGCGCTCACGCAGCGGTTCGACTTCGAGGGCGAGCTCGGGATCGTGATCGGCGCGGGTGGCCGGTACATCCCCGCGGACAAGGCCATGGACGCCATCGCGGGTTTCACCGTGCTGAACGATGCGTCCGCCCGCGACTGGCAGCGGGCCGCGTCGCAGTGGACCGCGGGCAAGAACTTCGACGGCACGATGCCGATCGGCCCGGAGATCGTCACCCCGGATGAGGTCAGCATCCTCGACGTGGCGCTCACGACGGTGCTCAACGGCGAGGTCATGCAGTCGGCGCGGACGTCGCAGATGATCGTCGACATCCCCAGCGCCGTCGAGTTCTTCTCGTCGTTCACCACCCTGCGACCGGGCGATGTCATCGCCACCGGGACGCCAGGCGGCGTCGGCTACGCCCGCAAGCCGCCGGTCTGGCTCGAACCCGGCGGCGTCATCGAGGTCACCATCGAGGGCGTCGGAACGATCCGGAACCAGGTCGTCGCGGAAGAAGGCGACCGCAGCGCCTGGCGATGGCGGCCGAAGCAGTAACGCTGTGCTTGTCAGCCTCGGCAACACCCACACCATCCGCCGGCCGTGCGTCAAACGCTCAGGGAGGAGCGATGGCCGAGCTAACTGTCCGCCAAAACGAGTTGGTCGTGACAATTAACCCACGCGAGAAGCGGCGCCTTACGTGGTCCGGGCTCCGGAAATCGAGGAGCAAGCTCCTCAACGGAATGGAGCTGCGAGTTCCGCTGGCCAAAGTGGCCGGGGTACATGCCTCGGATTCGGCGTACTGGGAACTGCAGGAACAGATGGATGCCCGCGACACCATGAGATCTTCGCAGACGAAAGTGACCTACGAGCCGTCGGATATGCAGCCCTGGATTGGCATTTTCCACGTGACGGAAGACGGGATGGAGGAGAAGAAGTTGTGTTTCATCCATGGCCAGTACAGCGAAGTGGTCATCGTGGATCTCGATAAGGGCAGCAAAGGCTCCCTTCACCAAGCTGGTAATCACCAGTCTTCCGGGGAAAAGCGAATCAGTCGCAGCTGGCATCAAGGCGGCCGCCGGGCTGACTTAACTTAGTCTCGATGGAGCTGCGTTCGCGTCATGGCGCGCTGAACTAACGCGCTTGCGCACAGGGGCTCTAGTTCACTTGACGGCAACTGGAGGATTCCGCTCATGTGGTTATCCCGTTGCTGTAGTCGTTATTGCTGACCCCTTTGGGTATGCCGTTGGTCGCGTAGTCGGCGACTATCTCTCTGCGGAGGCCATCGACCGTATCGGCTCGCAGCACCTTCGATCGGTTGTGACCCTCGCGCCCGGTGGCGCAAAACTCGCCGTCAATCTCTGCAATTGAGTAACTTTCTCCCCAGTTCCATCGCAGCTCTTCCAGCTCGTCTGGCCGCTCATCCTCCGCCATCTCTTCACGGACCCGCTTTCATGCCGTCCTGCCCGTGCTCGTCACGAGTCAGAGCAGGACCGTTATCCCTAGCTGGCTGGTTGTCGATAGGTAGCACTGCCGTTCAGGACGACAGCGGAACGTATCACCAATAGTGGAGGTGGCGTCACGCTCCGTAGGGCGCTGTGGCACGATGACTTCATGACTGGCACGAATGGCAGCAGTACGGGAGGCGTGGCAGGACACTTCGGGCGCCAGGTGCGGCGGGACAGGCTGGCGCATGGCTGGTCGATAGCCGAGCTGGCCCGGCGCGCGGAAATCGATGCCGCCCACCTGTCCCGGGTAGAGAACGGACGCCGCCCGCCCACGGCGCGGATAGCGGCCGCCCTGGACGACGTGTTCACTGAGCGGCGCGGCTGGTACTTAACCTGGCTAGAGGAAACCCGTACCGCGCCGGAGATCCCCGTGACGTTCCGCTCGTGGTCGGATTACGAGGACCGGACGGCGGCACTCCGCGTGTGGACCCCCGGAATCATCGACGGGCTCGTACAGGCCCAGGACTACGCGGCGGCTCTGATAGCCACGTCTCCGGTAGTATCTGACGACGCAGCAGCCGCCCGCCTGAAAGCTCGGATGGAAAGGCAGCGCCGCGTACTGGGCCGCGAGAAGCCGCCCAGCGTGACACTCCTGGTAGACGAGTCCGCCCTGTACCGCCAGGTGGGTACCGCCGAGGTCATGGCCGCCCAGCTATGCCGCCTGCTTGAAGTAGCCGCCATGCCGAGTGTGGTCATGCAAGTGATGCCCGAGGTAGCACACGCCTCCGTGGCGTCCGGTTTTCTGATAGCTGATGACGCCGTGTGGTGTGAGACCGTGATAACCGGAGGGACATACACAGACCCGGAAACCGTTACCACTACGGCGCTGCGCTTCGATAGCCTGCGGGCTGAGTGTTACCGGGCCAGTGAGTCACTGGCACTTATTGAGAGGCTGGAAAGTCAATGGACAACTGGCGTACGTCGTCCTACTCGTCCGGTGACGGGGGCCAGTGCGTAGAGGTCGCGTCAGGTGACGCGATCGTGGTACGTGACACCACGGACCGGCGCGGGCCGATGCTGGCATTCACCGCTGGCGCATGGCGCGCGTTCATGGCGAGCGTGAGGCAGAGCTAGACCGCACCAGCCCACAAGGGGCCGCTCCGCAAATAGGGCGGCCCCTTTGGCGTGCGCAAGGAATGGGGGACCGGCAGCCGGAAGCCTGCCGCCCGCGTTGAAGCCGGCGAAACCCGCCCCCACGATCGCCACGCGGTGCTCTTTCTGTGACTTCTTCTGCTCTTGCGACTTCGCCATTCTGGTTCCTCCGGTCAGCGGTTGGTCCTGGCATCCATGGTGCGCTTGAGGGCGGCCTGTCGCACCCGAGGAAGGGCGGCCCTCATCGGCAGCGCCCCGGTAATGGGCGGGGCGGCCGACCGGGCCGGGCGAAGCGGATCAGGAGTATTTCGCTGCCATCAGGGATAAGAACCGCGGCCGGGAAGCCCCGCGCGTCCGCTGCGTGCACGATCGGGAGCGTCCGATCGATGCCTCCGCCCCTTTCATGATCAACCCGACCCGCCGCCCTTGCCCGACTCCAGGCAGGGAATCAACGATCTAGNNCTAGGCGACCGTCACCGGGAGCGTGTCGAAGCCGCGCAGCAGAAGCCGGTCCATGCGGGTCGGTTCGCCCGCGGCGGCGATCTTCGGGAACCGGCTGAGCAGCCGGGGGAAAGCGACGGCGCCCTCGAGCCGGGCCAGCGCCGCGCCGATGCAGAAGTGCGCGCCGCCGCCGAAGCTGAGCGGCCCGCCGTCGGGACGCATCGGGTCGAACCTGGCCGGGTCGGTGAACCGGCGCGGATCCCTGTTCCCGGCGCCGAGCAACGTGGTCACCCCAGCCCCCGGGGATACGGGCACGCCGCCCACCGTCGTGCCGTACCCGATGCGGCTGGTGAGCTGGACGGGCGAATCGAAGCGCAGCACTTCCTCGACAAACGCCGGGGCTGGTATTGAGCCGTCCCGGACGCCTTCGCCGGCCGGCGGGTGCTGCAAGATGACCTGGAGGCCGTTGCCCAGCAGGTTGGTCGTGGTCTCGAAGCCGGCGGCGAGCAGCAGCGTCAGGTTGTGCAGCAGCTCGGCATCGGTCAGCCTGCCATCGCCGGCGTCGCTTACCGCGAGCAGGTCGCTGACCAGGTCGTCGCGGGGAACGGCGCGCCGCTCGGCCGCCAGCTCGGTGAAGTACGCGAGCAACTCGACCGCCGCGGCGTTGATCGCGGGCAGAGTCTCAAGGTCGCGAAGTTCAAAGACGCCGGTCAGATCCCTCGTCAGGGGCCGGAAGGATTCCCGGTCCGCCTCCGGGATCCCGATCAGCTCACAGATCACGGTGACCGGCAGCAGGTAGGCAAAGTCGTGCATGAACTCGATGACGGAACCATCCGCGCCGCGTTCCGCCATGGCGTCGATCAGCTCATCGGCCATCGCGGCGATCGCAGGCTCCAGGCCGGCGATGCGCCGTGCCGTGAACGTGCGAGCCATCAGGCTCCTGATCCGCGAATGCCGCGGCGCGTTCAGGTTCAGGAGCCAGTCCACCACCTGGACGAACACCGGATTCGCCGCCCATCCGGCGAAGTCCTTCTCGAGGGTGGATTTGTCGGAGACGCGGAAGCCCGGATCGCGCAGGACGGAGTTAATCGCGTCGTAACCGACCACCAGCACGTGGCCCGGGCCGAACTCGATCACCTCGCCGATGTCGTGCAGCGAAGCGTAGAGCGGATACGGATCTGCCCGCCCGGCCGGCGTGCCGAGCGCGGTAAGAATCTCCATCGTGTCCATGGTGTTGCTCCGTCCCTCGCCTCAGCCCTTCCAAGGCAAACCGGTGAGGCGTTCGTACACATCCACGTACCGGGCCCGCGTCGCCTCGACGATATCCTGCGGAATTGCCGGCCCGGGAGCGGTACGGTCCCAGTCGAGCGTGGCGGACCAGTCGCGCAGGAATTGCTTGTCCAGGGAATGCTGCGGCCGCCCGGGCGCCCACGAATCGGCCGGCCAGAACCGGGAGGAGTCCGGGGTCAGTACCTCGTCGGCGAGGATGATGGACCCGTCCGGCGCCCGGCCGAACTCCAGTTTCGTATCCGCGATGATGACGTCGCGTTCCGCGGCAAGGCCGGCGCCCCGGCGATAGATCTCCAGCGTCATGCGCCTGAGTTCGGCGGCCGTGTCCGCGCCGACTTCCTTGGCGGTTTCCTCGTACGTCAGCGGCTCGTCGTGGCCGGCGCTGGCCTTGGTCGTCGGCGTGAACACCGGCTCCGGGAGCTTGCCTCCCTCGAGCAGGCCGGAAGGCAGCGGCACCCCCGAGATGGTGCCGGACTGCTGATACGAAGCCAGCCCGAGACCGGCCAGGTAACCACGCGCGATGCATTCCACCGGGACCATTTCGAGGCGGCGGCACCGGATGGCGCGCCCGGCCCATTCCGGCGGAACGTCCGACGCGGAGACAACATGGTTGGGCACGACATCAGCCAGCCGACCGAACCACCACAGCGAGAGCTGGGTCAGGATCTTGCCCTTGTCCGGAATAGGTGTCGGCAGCACGACGTCATAGACGCTCACCCGGTCGGAAGCGACCAGGATGATGTCGTCACCGTCCGCGTACAGATCGCGGACCTTGCCCGAATGCACGAGTTCCACTAGCGCTCCCGGATGGCGGTGGAGGTCCGCAGGTCACGGCCCCCCCCCGGGGAAGTTTATCGATCCCCGGCGTAGCATCATGGCCATGGCGACGGAGGGCGGCACGATGACCGGCTCTGAAGCGAAGTACCTGCAGGTGCAGACCACGACGGATTCGCGGGCCGAGGCGATGGAGCTCGCCCGGGTGGCGGTCGAGTCCCGGCTGGCCGCGTGTGCCCAGGTCGCGGGGCCCATTGCCAGCACATACTGGTGGGACGACGGCGTCGAGCGGGCCGAGGAATGGCTGATCATGCTCAAGCTGCCGGCGGACCGTTACGATGCGCTCGCCGCACTCCTGACCGAACGGCACAGCTACGACGAACCGGAAATCGTCGCCACACCCATCATTCGCGGCTCCGATAGCTACCTGAGCTGGATCGCGGAGGAAACCCGGCCGGAGTCCGCCGACCATGTAACCGGCTGACCGCTCGACTGCTGACCTCATACCCGGCCGGCCACACCACCGGCTGGACGGCACAACCACCGGCTGGACGGCACAACCGGCGGCTGACGGCACAGCCGGCTGATCTAAATCGCGTGCGGTGGAACGTTCCACGTCAGGATGACGGGCATGTCGTGCTCGATCCCGAGCGTGGAGATCGTGCCGGTGTCCAGCCGGAACAGCCGTCCTCCCGAAGGATCGAGCTCCAGCCAGCGGGCGCTGAGAACCCGCAAGATGTGCGCGTGGGCGACCAGGGCGACGTTCCCCTCCGACAGCAGCGGGCGCACCCGGGCCAGTACACGGTCGGCGCGTTCACCGACTTGCCCGATGGTCTCCCCCGGGTGATCGGCGTCTCCCGGTATCACGCCGTCGCGCCACAGGTACCACCCGGGCCGTCCGGCCCGAATCTCCTTCGTGGTCCGGCCCTCATAGCCGCCGTAATCCCACTCCCACAGGTCCGGGTCGGGCGTCGCGCCGGACAGGCCGGCGAGCTCCGCGGTGCGTATGGCCCGCTGCGCCGGGCTGGTGAACGTGGCGATGATGTTCAGTTTCGCCAGCGCCGGGGCGAGCGCCACCGCCGAGGCCTCACCTTCGGGCGTCAGCGGAACGTCCGTGCGACCGGTGTGCCGGCCCTCACGGCTCCATACCGTCTCACCGTGCCGGGCCAGAATCAGGTTTCCCATAGCCGCCATTGTGGCGATCTACGGCAGGCACTGCGCGGCTGGGGCCCACCCGGACGCTGCCCGCTGCGCGAATCTGAGGGCACATGCATCGTTCTGATCACAAAGCTTGACCGGGCCACCGCCCGATGCTTATGTAAGAAAAGTTTCTTAACAATTAACTGGCCCGCCTGATTGGCCCGCCTGATTGGCCGCCTGTACCCGCACGCCAGCCCGGAGCGGCTGTGAGCCCTGGAGGGCATGACGCTGATGCCCGGCATCGACGACTACCCGGGCAAGACCGAGATCACCAGCCTGGCGGACGCGGAGTTTCACGCATCACGGAGCCCGGCCCCGGGTAATCAGCTGTTCATGGCCGACGAAACCGAAAGTCCCGTGCCGACCACTCCGGTTGCGGACGGCGGTGCCCGGCGGGTGCTGGTCACTGGCGGCAGCAGCGGGCTGGGCCTGGCGATGGCCGCCGCCCTGGCCGAGGCCGGCGCGTTCGTCGCGCTGACCAGCCGGTCCGGCGAACGTGCCCGCGAGACCGCCGCGAGCCTGCCGGGCGCGATCGGCCTCGAACTCGACGTACGTGACGAAACATCGGTCACCCGGGCCGTAGCCGAAGCGGAGGCGCGGCTCGGCGGGATCGACATGCTGGTCAACAACGCCGGGATCGGCATGCGCACGGTAAACCCGGGATTCCTGTCCGAACCGCAGGGCTTCTGGAACGTCTCCCCGGACGGCTTCCGGGCCGTCATCGACACCAACCTGACCGGCTATTTCCTGGTGGCGCGGGAAGTCACCGCGCGGATGCTGGCGGTCGGTCAGGGTCGCATTGTCAACATATCGATGAATCACTCGACCATGAACCGGACCGGGTTCGTGCCCTATGGGCCCTCCCGGGCTGGCGCGGAGGCCCTGTCACGGATCATGGCGGCCGACCTGAGCGGGACCGGCGTCACCGTGAATATGCTGCTGCCCGGCGGGGCTACCCGCACCGGGATGGTGCCGCCCGGGGTACCGGACCGGGCCCTGCTCGATCCCGCGATCATGGGACCGCCGATCGTGTGGCTGGCCTCGGCGGAGGCCAGCGGCGTACACGACGAGCGCATCATCGCCACGGAGTTCGGCGACTGGCTCCGCCGCCGGGTGTTAACGGGTTTATCTGGAATCGGGGACAACCTCTACGATCAGGACATGCCGCTACCCAGCGGGGATGGCCCCGACCCTGCCGTTGGTAGCGACCAGTCGGCCCCGGCCGGCGTGCCCGGGCCCGGTGCGGAGCCTGCCCCCATGGCGCCAGCCGGCGCGGGGCCCGAGCCGCCCGCGGCCTCAGCGGATGCGGGGCCCGAGCCGCCCGCGGCGCCGGCCACAGCGGAACCCCCGTCACTCCCCGTGCCCGCCGGCCCGGAGCCTGAGCCGCCTGCCTCGTTGACCGAGATGGACCCCGGGGCGCCTACCCCGCCGGCCGGAAACCAGTTCGCCCCGCATCCCTGGGCCCCGCCCAGCGTGACCCCAGCCGCCCCCGGTACGCCGGCTGCCCCGGGCATCCCGGCCCCGGGTACCGCCGTCCCGGCCGCCCGGGCTCGACACCGCCCCCGGTGGGCCGTGACGCTGGCCGTCGCCGTCGCCGCGGTCATCATGCTGGTTGCGGCATTCGGCGCGGCCGGCCGGGCGCACGCCGAACTGATCAGGAAGCCGACGCCGGCCGAACTATCCGCCGCGGCCGCCCTCGGCGAGGCGACCCGCTGGCAGCGGTGGCCCGCGGGACAGATTTTCCCGGCGGAACTGTCCTATACGAGTGACCTGCTGAACGACGAAACAGCGCAGCGAGCCGGGATAGCGCCGGGCGACGGCTGCGCCGCGGCCGTCGACACCGCGCTGGCCGCGCTTACCCGGCGTTACGGCTGCCGGGCGGCGCTGCGGGCCAGCTACCTCGATCAGCTCGGCGGCGTGGTCTACACGATCGGGGTGCTCGCGTTTCCCGGTCCGCGCGGGGCGGCCGGGTTCTTCAGTCACTATTCCGCCGACCGCAGTCCGGTCCTCGGGCTGCAGGCGCTGGCGCTACCGGGCACCTCGGCGGCCGCCTTCACCGACGCGGCGCGGCAGGCGGCGTCGGCCAGCCTGTACGGGTCCTACGTGGTGCTCACGGTGGCGGGCTACGCGGACGGCCGGTCAGCCGCCGCGACGGGAGAACGGCGCCCCTCCGCCTTCGCCCCGGCCACCCAGCTCGCGACCAGCATCGGCACGCCGCTGGCCCAGCCGGTGACCGTCCGGTGCGCCACCCGGGAATGGTCATGCTGACGCCCCGCGCCCCGGGCACGTCGCGCGCCCGGCACGCCTCTCTGGCCGCGGCCATCCTCGTCGCCGCGCTGCCCGCCCTGGCTGCCTCTTCGCCCGTCCGCCCGGCACCGGCCGGCTCACCCGTTCGCGCGGCGTCGGCCGTGCTGCGGTCCGCCGGCGTGGCACCGGGGGTTCGTTCCGCCGAGCAAGCCCAGCTCCGTGCGGTCGGCGTGGCCGCGGCGTGGCGGGTGACCCGGGGGAGCGGAGTGACAGTCGGGGTGCTCGATTCCGGAGCCGATCCCACCGTCCCCGACCTCACCGGATCGGTGACCGTGGGCCCTGACTACACCCGCGGCGCGGACCCGCCCGGTTACCAGCCGCCGCACCTGCACGGCACGTACATCGCCTCGCTCATCGCCGGGCATGGGAGCGGGCCCGGCGACGGGTCCGGGGTAATCGGCGTCGCGCCCGCCGCCAGCATCGTGTCGGTCCGGGTCATCCTCGACGATGAGGAGCCGGGCTTCACCAGCTTCCATAACGACACCGCCTACAACGACACGGTGGGCAACGGCATCCGGTACGCCATCCGCCACGGCGTCGGGGTCATCAACATGTCGCTCGGCGGCAGCACGCCGACGCGGGATCTGCGCGCCGCCGTCGCGGACGCCATCGCCCACGGCGTGGTCGTCGTCGCGGCCGCCGGCAACGACGCCATGGGCGGGAACGGTTTTACGCCCTACAGTTACCCGGCCTCCTACCCGGGCGTCATCTCGGTCGGGGCGGTGGGAGCCGACGGCCAGCGTGCGTCCTTTTCCGACCGGAACGCCTCCGTGGTGCTCTCGGCTCCGGGGGTCAACGTCATCGGCGCCGGGCCCGGCGGAAGTTACCTGGAAGGCAGCGGGACGAGCCCGGCGTCGGCCATCGTGGCCGGGGTGGCCGCGCTGATCCGCTCCCGGTACCCGGGGCTTAGCCCGGTGCAGGTCGAACAGGCCATGGTCTCTTCCGCCAGCCACCGCCCGGCCGGCGGCTACAGCCCCGACGTGGGGTTCGGCGAGGTCGACGCGCCCGCGGCCCTGTCCGCCGCAGCGGAGCTGGCCGCCGTTCATCCGGACCGCGGGCTGGCGGCCGGCCAGCGTTTCGGGCATGATCCCGGCCCCATTCAGGTCGTCCACCGCGACACGGCCCGGATCCGCGGTTACCTCGCCGCGGCTGCGATCCTGGCCCTCGCCGCCCTGGCCCTGCTGATATGGCTAGTTGTCCGGATCAGGTGGCTGTTGTCGGCCACACCTTAGAGCAGCTTGCGCAGCCGTAGCAGGTCGCGCATGCTGGCGTGGACCTTGACCCGGCCGCTCAGCCACGCCCGGGGGAAGGCCCCGAGGTCATCGGCCAGTTCGAGGACGACGTCGCTGAGCGCGGTGAGCCGGACATCGGCCGGGGGATCGCCCGGTGCGGCTTCCTGCACCGGTTCCGCGCCTTGCGCGCCGAACCGGGTCACGAAGGTGACGTTCAGGTCCGTTACGTGGCAAGAGAATGAGCGCCCGCTGAAGAAGGCATCGCGGTCTTTGGGGTCCAGCTCGGAAAGCCGGGCCGTTAGCTTCTCAAATGCCTCGCGGCATTCCTCGGCCGTCGCCATCGCGGCCTCACTCTCAGGATCGTCGAAACGGTAGCGTTTAACGCGGAGGTTAGCGCAGGCGGGGCGGAGAATGAGGCAGGGGGCGAAGGTAAATGACCGAGGAGGACACCGTGAGCGCGCAAGACGGCCCGGACGGCATCGCGGAAACAGGCGAAATGCCCGGGACTGACGGTATCCCCGGGGTTACTGGTGTGCCGGGGGTCACTGGTGTGCCGGGGGTTGCTGGTGTGCCGGGGGCTGCTGGTGTGCCGGGGGCCAGCGTCATGGCGGCGACGGGCGACGTGCGCGTGGATGCGGCGGTGGCGCGGCTCGGCGAGCTGGCGAACGCGCCGCTGGACGAGCACCTCGTCATCCTCGGGCAGATCCACGACCGGCTGCGCGAGCTCCTCGGCGAACTCGGCTCCGGCACGCCCGGCCCCCCCGGCTCGCACGGGACGCCATGACGGGACGGACGCCATGACGGGACGGACAGTGCGCAAGAGCCCGCGCTCCCGGCTCGATGCCGAACTCGTCCGCCGGGGCCTGGCCCGCTCCCGCGAGCAGGCGGCCGACCTGATCGCGGCGGGGCGGGTCACGGTGAGCGGTGAGGCCGCCGCCAAACCCGCCACCCAGGTCACCCGCGACGCGCCGATCACCGTCACCGAGAACGACGGGGATCCCGGGTACGTGTCCCGCGGCGGGCACAAGCTGGCCGGCGCGCTCGCCGCCTTCCCCGGCCTGACCGTGACCGGGCGCTACTGCCTCGACGCGGGCGCGTCCACGGGCGGCTTCACCGACGTGCTGCTGCGCGCGGGCGCGGCGCACGTGACCGCGGCCGACGTCGGCTACGGCCAGCTCGCCTGGGCGTTGCAGACCGATCCGCGGGTGACGGTGCTGGACCGGGTCAACGTCCGGTCGCTGCAGCCGGAACAGGTGGCCGGGCCGGACGGCCGCCGGCCGGATCTGGTGGTCGCGGACCTGTCCTTCATCTCCCTGGCTCTCGTGCTGCCCGCGCTGGCCGGCTCCGCCGGCGAGAACGCGGATTTCGTCCTGCTCGTCAAGCCGCAGTTCGAAGTGGGCAAGGGCCGTGTCGGCGCGGGCGGTGTCGTGCGCGATGCTGGGCTGAGGGCCGAAGCGGTCACCTCCGTCGGCGAAGCCGCCGCCGCCCTGGGCCTCGGAGTGCGCGGGGTGACGGCCAGCCCGCTGCCGGGACCGGCGGGCAACGTGGAGTACTTCGTCTGGCTGCGGCGCGGAGCCCCGCCGCTGGACGATGAGGATCTGCGGCGGGCCATGGCCGAAGGCCCCCAATGAGAGCGCACAGTGAAAGAGCACAGTGAAAGCCCCCAGTAACGGATAAGCGAAGCGAAGGACATTCATAAAATAATGGGCGCAATGAACGCCAGCGGCAGCAGGCGGACGGCTCTGATCGTGGCGCATACCGGGCGGAAGGATTCGCTGCGGAGCGCCCGCCTCGTCGTCGAGCGGCTCATCAAGGCCGGCCTGAACATGCGCGTCCTCGAGCCCGAGGCGGCTGACATCGCCTGCACGGGCGTGGAAGAGGTGCCGGCCGGCCCGCAGGCGGCCGAGGGGGCCGAGATCGTCATCGTGGTCGGCGGGGACGGCACGATTCTGCGCGCCGCCGAGCTGGCCCGCCCGGCCGGTGCGCCGCTGCTGGGCGTGAACCTCGGCCACGTCGGGTTTCTCGCCGAGGCGGAGCCGGATGGCCTGGCCGATACCGTCGACCGCATAGTCGCGCGCCAGTTCGTGGTCGAGGAGCGGATGACGGTCGACGTCACCGTCCAGCAGGACGGTGCCGTGGTCGCGCAGACCTGGGCCCTGAACGAGGCGACGGTCGAGAAGGCGGCCCGGGAGCGGATGCTCGAGGTGGTGACCGAGGTCGACGGGCGGCCGCTGTCCCGCTGGGGCTGCGACGGCGTGGTGTGCGCGACCCCGACCGGATCGACCGCGTACGCGTTCTCGGCGGGCGGCCCGGTGGTCTGGCCCGAGGTCGAGGCGTTGCTCATGGTGCCGATCAGCGCCCACGCCCTGTTCTCCCGGCCGATGGTCGTCTCACCCCGGTCGGTGCTCGCGATCGAGGTCATCGGCGGTTCGGGTCGTGGGCCCGAACCATCCGGTCCGGACGTCCTGGCCGAACCGGCCGGCACGGCGGCGGCGGGCGGCGTGATGTGGTGCGATGGGCGCCGTAGGGTCGACCTAGAACCCGGCGCACGGGTGGAAGTCCGGCGCGGGGCGCTTCCGGTCCTGCTGGCCCGGCTGCACGGCGCGGCGGACGGCGACGATGGCGGCGCCCCGTTCACAGACCGGCTCGTCGCCAAGTTCGGCCTGCCGGTGGCGGGCTGGCGAGGCGGACGGCTCAGCGGCAGGCCGGGTGCGGTCAGGGACGGCACAGAGGCGGAAGCCGTGGACGGCACAGAGGCGGAAGCCGTGGACGGCACAGAGGCGGAAGCCGTGGACGGCACAGAGGCGGAAGCCGTGGACGGCCCAGAGGAGACGGCTGACGGTCATGCTTGAGGAAGTCCGGATCACCGGTCTCGGGGTCATCGACGACGCGGTGCTCGAGCTGTCCCCGGGTTTCACCGTGGTCACCGGCGAGACCGGGGCCGGGAAGACCATGGTCGTGACGGGCCTGGGCCTGCTGTTCGGCGGGCGCGCGGACCCGGCGCGGGTCCGGCCGGGCGCCCAGCGCGCCGTTGTCGAGGGGCGGCTGCAGATCGAGCCGAGCGGCCAGGTGGCGCGGCAGGTGGACGAGGCCGGCGGCGAACTGGACGACGACGGCGCGGCCCTGGTCATCAGCCGTTCGGTATCGGCTGAGGGCCGGTCGCGGGCGCACGCCGGGGGCCGTTCGGTCCCGGTCTCCCTGCTGACCTACCTCGCCGACGACCTGGTCGCCGTGCACGGCCAGGCCGACCAGCAGCAACTGCTGCGGGCCGGCCGGCAGCGCGAGGCCCTGGACTCCTACGCCGGGCCTGACCTGGCGCACGTTCGCACCGACTACCAGCGGGCCTACGCGCGGCACCGGGAGGCGAACGCGGAGCTGGCCGAGCTGACCCAGATGGCCCGCGAGCGGACTGCGGAAGCCGAGGATCTGCGCCGGGCCCTGGAAGAGATCGAGGCGCTCGACCCGGTGGCGGGCGAGGACGCGCAGTTGCTCGCGGAGGAGGAACGGCTGGGCAACGCGGAAGCGCTCCGGGGCGCGGCCACCGCCGCGCACGAGGCGCTGCTGGGCGACCCGTCCGCCGGGGCCTACGACCACTCCGACGCGATCACGCTGGTCGGCGGGGCGCGGCAGGAGCTCGAGGCGGTGCGCCAGCACGACCCGGCGCTGGCCGGCCTGGCCGACCGGCTGAACGAGGCGTCGTACCTGCTGGCCGACGTCGCGGGCGAGCTGGCCTCCTACACCGAGTCGCTGGACGCCGACCCGGCCCGGCTCGCGGCCGTGCAGGAGCGCCGGGCCGCGCTGAACCGGCTCGTCCGCGCCTACGGCACCCGCGCCGCCGTCGAGACCGCCGCCGAGATCGCCGCCGAGATCGCCGCCCAGACGGCGGCCGCCGAGGCTGGGGACGGCGAGACGGGGGACGGCGAGACGGGGGGCGCCGGTCCCGCAGCCACATCGGATGGCATTGGCGACCTGGCCGCGGTGCTCGCCTGGACCAAGATCGCCGCGGCCCGGCTCAACGAACTGGAGGGCGACGACGAGCGGATCGCCGGGCTGGCGCAGGAGGAAGCCGAGCTGGCCGCCCAGGTGGCCGAGCTGGCCGGGACCCTGACCGCGCTCCGGGCCGATGCCGCCGAACGCTTCTCCCGCGATGTCACCGCCGAACTGACGGCGCTGGCCATGCCGCACGCCCGGCTCACCGTGGCGATGCGGCCGCTCGACGCGCCGGGCCCGTATGGCGCCGACGACGTGGAGATCAGGCTGGCCGCGCATCCGGGCGCGCCGCCCCTGCCGCTGAACAAGGGGGCCTCCGGCGGCGAACTGTCCCGCGTGATGCTGGCCATCGAGGTGGTCTTCGCCGGGGCCGATCCCGTGCCGACGTTCGTGTTCGACGAGGTGGACGCGGGCGTGGGCGGCAAGGCCGCGGTGGAGATCGGCCGCCGCCTGGCCCGGCTGGCCCGGCTGGCCCAGGTGATCGTGGTGACGCACCTCCCGCAGGTCGCCGCGTTCGCCGACAACCACCTGGTCGTGACCAAGGCGGGCGATGGCCTGGTCACGAGCAGCGGCGTGGTCCGGCTGGACCAGGGCGGCCGGGTCCGCGAACTGTCCCGCATGCTGGCTGGCCTGGAGGATTCGGAGTTCGGGCGGGCGCACGCGGAGGAACTCCTGGCCATGGCGGCCAAGGAACGGGAGCCCTGAAATCTTTGCAAGAAAATGACGGTCCTTGCAGTAAGCTTGCAGCATGGCACATCGGCTGGGTGACGTAGCGCGCAAGGCAGGGGTGAGCGAGGCGACGGTGTCTCGCGTGCTGAACGGCCGCCCCGGAGTGTCCGAATCGACCCGCGCTGCGGTCCTGACCGCTCTTGACGTGCTCGGATACGAGCGGCCGACGCAGCTGCGGGGGGAGCGGGCCCGGCTGGTCGGCCTCGTGCTCCCCGAGCTGGAGAACCCGATCTTTCCCGCGCTCGCCGAGGTGGTCGGGGGCGGCCTGGCCCAGCAGGGCTTCACTCCCGTGCTGTGTACCCGGACCGCCGGCGGGCTGTCCGAGGCGGCCTACGTCAACATGCTCATCCAGCAGCAGGTCTCCGGCGTGGTCTTCGCCGGCGGCCACTACGCGGAGGAGGACTCGCCGCACGAGCACTACCGCCTGCTGCGGGACCGCGGTGTCCCGGTCATGCTGGTCAACGCGGCCATCGAACAGCTCGGCTTCCCCCGGGTGTGCACCGACGATGTCGTCGCCGTCGAGCAGTCGTTCGGTCACCTCTGGTCGCTCGGCCACACCCGGATCGGCGCGATCGTGGGACCGGCCGACCACATGCCCAGCCGCCGCAAGATGGCCGCGCTGGCCGCGGAGGCGGAGCGGGCCGGGATCGAGGCGCCGGTCGAGCATGCACTGTTCTCCATCGAGGGCGGGCACGCCGCCGGCGCCCGGCTCATCGAACGGGGTGTGACCGGGGTGATCTGCGGGTCGGACCAGCTCGCGCTGGGTGCCGTGCGCGCGGCCCGGCGGGCTGGCCTCGGCGTGCCCGACGATCTGTCGGTCGTCGGTTTCGACGACTCCGCCCTGATGACCTGTACGGCGCCGCCGCTGACCACCGTCCGGCAGCCGATCGAGGCCATGGGCCGGACCGTCGTGGCGATGCTGGTGAACCAGATCGAGGGGGTTCCGGTGGCCCCCGAGGAACTGCTCTTCGAGCCCGAGCTCGTCGTCCGCGGCTCCACCGCCCGCGTCTCCGCCGAGCGTTAGGCCCCGGGACCCGCCCCCCAGCGCTGACCTGCCCCCCGAAGCGCAGGCTCGCCCGCGCCCGGTCCCAGTCCCGCACCGCCTCCGAGCGCCCGGTCCCGCACCGCCTCGGAGCGCCCGGTCCCGGCACGCGGGCGGCCGCAAGACGGTATGAGCCCGTGCCCGGTCGCTCAGCACCCCTCCCGCCCTCACCTGCGATGACTTCCTTATTTGCTAAGTCGTTATTTTGCAGCTTTCTATCCAGATATTGCATCCATATGCACTCCCAGGTACCGTCAGCGTCACCCTGGCTCCAGCGACGTAGAAGGTGCCCATGAAAAGATTCGGCCATCGGCCGGCCACTGTCCTTCACCGGCCGGCCGCCGTCCTTGCCCTCGCAATCATTGGCGCCGTCTCCGTGACGGCGTGCAGTTCCGGCAGCAGCAGCAGCGGCGGCACGACCGGAGCGGGTTCCGGCGGCCACGTCATGATCACGGTGGGCTGTGAGCCGCCCAAGACGCAGGCCGCGCAGCGGAACTTCTTCCTGCAGGACGTAGCCGCGTTCGAGAAGGCCAACCCGGACGTCACCGTCACCGGCGACGACACCAACCCGTGTGACGACCCCACGACGTTCGACGCCAAGCTGGCCAGCGGCAAGATGGATAACGTCTTCTACACCTACTTCACCGACGCGGCCAACGTGATCAGCTCGGGCCAGGCGGCAGACATCTCGAAGTACGCCGGGCAGGTCAAGAACCTGTCCAGCATTCAGCCCGACCTGGTCAACCTCTACCGGCAGGGCGGCGCCGCCGGCGGTGACCTGTACGGTGTGCCCGTCTCGAACTACACCCTCGGCCTGCTGTACAACACCACGCTGTTCAAGCGCGCGGGCCTCGACCCCACCCAGCCGCCCCATTATCGGCGTCATTTCGATATTCGCGGCGGTGAACGTCTGGAAGGACTTCCTGTGGCCGCTGCTCGTGCTGAACGAGCCGTCCGCCCAGACGATCAATATCGGCCTTTACCATCTCAGCAACGGAATTCCGGAGGACGTCTTTATCGCGGCGCTGGCGATCGCGTGCGTCCCCACGATCGTTTTCTTCCTTATCTTCCAGCGGAACATCATGGCGGGGCTGACCGCCGGAGGCGTCAAGGGCTGATGTGGGCCAGTGCTGATGCGGGCCAGTGCTGATGCGGGCCAATGCTGACGCGAGCAGTGCTGACGCGAGCAGTGCTGACGCGAGCAGTGCTGTCAGAGGACAAAGCTATTTCGGAGGAGCGAAATCACCGTGAGCGACCACACCCTGGCTTCGGTTCGGTCGGATGCTGCGGCGCCCCCGCGGCGCGAGCCATGGTGGCGTAACGCTGTCATCTACCAGGTGTACGTCCGTAGTTTCGCGGCGGGGCCCGCGCCAGGTGCCGGTCATGATGATGCCGGACGGAACGGGGCGCGAGCCGGCGCGGCCGGTGGGCCCGGCGCGGTCGGCAATCTGGCCGGAGTGCGCTCCCGGCTGGGGTATCTCGCCGACCTTGGTATCGATGCGATCTGGTTCAACCCGTGGTACCCGTCCCCGATGGCGGACGCCGGGTACGACGTGTCGGACTACCGCGCGATCGACCCCCTCTTCGGCACCCTGGACGAGGCGGAAAAGCTGATCGCGGAGGCACACGAACGGGGGATTCGTATCATCCTGGACGTCGTCCCCAACCACGGCTCGGATCAGCAGCAGTGGTTCGTCGACGCGCTCGCGGCGCCGCCCGGTTCCCCGGAGCGCGCCCGGTACATCTTCCGCCCGGGCCGGGGCGCCCACGGCGAACTGCCCCCGAACAACTGGATCTCGGAGTTCGGCGGCCCGGCCTGGTCCCGCACGACCGGGCCCGACGGGCGGCCGGGGGAATGGTACCTGCACCTGTTCACCCCCGAGCAGCCCGACTTCAACTGGGACAATCCCGACGTGCGCACGGAGTTCGAGGACGTGCTGCGGTTCTGGTTCGACCGGGGCGTGGACGGGTTCCGCATCGACTCGGCCGCGCTGCTGGTCAAGGACCCCGCCCTCGCTGATCATGGTGGCCCCGCCGGCGAGCCGGAGCCGAGTTCCGGCGGGGGCCCGGAGCCGAGTTCCGGCGGGGGCCCGGAGCCTTCGGGTGGCCATCCGTTCGTCGACCGGGACGGGGTCCACGATGTCTACCGGGCCTGGCGCCGCCTCGCCGACTCCTATCCCGGCGACCGGGTGCTGATCGGCGAGGTGTGGCTGCCCGACGTGGAGCGGATGAGCCGGTACCTGCGGCCGGGCGAGCTGAATTCGGTGTTCAACTTCGACTTCCTGCGGTGCCCGTGGGACGGGACCGTGCTGCGATCGGTGATCGATGCGACGCTCGAGTCGCACGCCCGGGTCGGCGCCGCGGCGACCTGGGTGCTCAGCAACCACGACGTGATCAGGAACGTGACCCGGTACGGCCGGGCCGATACGTCGTTCGACCGGCCCGGTTACCGCATCGGCGAGGACACCGACCTGGCCCTCGGCACCCGCCGGGCCCGCGCCGCGGCGCTGCTGTCGCTGTCCCTGCCCGGCGGGGCCTACGTCTACCAGGGTGAGGAACTCGGTCTCTGGGAGGTCGAGGACATCCCCGGCGAACTGCGGCAAGACCCGATGTGGCAGCGTTCCCAGCACGCTCACCTTGGCCGCGACGGCTGCCGCGTCCCGCTGCCGTGGTCCGGTGACCGGCCGCCGTTCGGCTTCCTGACAGGCCCCGGTGCCCCCGGGGGTACCGATGGCGCAGGCGTGCCCGGTGTCTCCGGCAGTCCCAGTGTCGGCAGTCCCAGTGTCGGCAGTCCCAGTGTCGGCAGTCCCAGTGTCGGCAGTCCCAGTGTCGGCAGTCCCGGTGTCCCCGGCAGTCGCGGTGTCCCCGGCAGTCGCGGTAACCCCGGCGATACCGGCAGCCCGCGCACGTGGCTTCCGCAGCCGGCGGGGTGGAAGGACCTGACGGTCAATATTCAGCTTAACGATCCCGGCTCGATGCTGTCCCTGTACCGGCACGTCCTGCGACTCCGGCACAGCGAAGACGCCTTCGCCGGGGACGAATTCCGCTGGCTGGCGGCCCCGGACGGCGTGCTCTGCTACCGGCGCGGAGCCGACGTCACGGTGGTCATCAACACCTCCGCGCGCCCGGTCGAACTCCCGTCGCACGACAGCATCCTGGCGGCCAGCGGTGAGGTGACGGGCGGGGTGCTGCCGCCGGATACCGGCGTATGGCTGCGGACCCGGCCGCCCAGAGCGTGACCGGCGTGTGGCTGCGGACCGGCCGCCCGTGTCCTGACCGGCGGATGGCACGGAGGGCAGCCCGAACGGTAAGACCGGCGTGTCGTCGCACGCTGTCCGTTCCGGGCTGCCCGCACGCCAGCTTTCTGAGCTGCAGGCCCACGCGAGCTAATGCACCCGGCGGCGAGGGAGGAGCCGACGTCTCCTTCCCCGCCGCCGCGTCTGACCCGGCTCACCCTGCTGTCCGGGCCCTGGCCCATCCAGCCGCCGCGCCCCCGCTTCACCTGGCCCAGGTTCAGCTGGCCCGGGTTCAGCTGGCTGCGGAGCGGGATGTTCGGCGATCCGCGCGGTGACCAGTACCGGCCGGTGGTCCGAACCAGCCGTCCGCAGCACGCGGGCCCTCTCCACGCCCACGCCGGGCGAGGCGACGCAGTAGTCGATCGCGCGGATCGCCCGGCGCGCCGGGAACGTCGCCTTGGGCGGGTCCGGCCAGAACGTGGCGCCCGGAAGCTCACCGGCCCACGTGGACGCCGGAGTATTGAAGTCCCCGCATGCCAGCCAGGGAGCGTCCAGTTGCCCGAGCAGGGCGGCGAACCGGCTCAGGGCATGCGCGCGGTCGCTGGAGTTGCTGGCCGGCAGGTGTGTGCTGATCACCCAGAGCCGGGCGCCGCCGAGGGTCACCCGGGCGCAGGCCGCCGTCCGCGGCTCGGATGGCTCGGTGCCGCGGTATCGCCCCGGCGAGTGAATCTCCCACTGCTGGACGGCGACCATGGGCAGCTTTGTCAGCAGGGCATTGCCGTACCCCAGGGCCGGGGGCGTGCCGCCGAACTCCAGCGCCGGGACGAACACTCCGTGATACCCGAGCCGTTCGCTCAGCTCAGCGAGCTGGGACGGGTTTCCCCACGATTCCCGGACCTCCACCAGCGACACCACGTCCGGTGCAGTCTCCCGGATCAGGCCGGCCACCGCCGCATGGTTCGGTGCCCCGGAACCGTCCCGCCACGAATGAATGTTCCAGTGCAGCATCC